>JBOFYZ010000071.1:0-13380 GCA_051654925.1 Lachnospiraceae bacterium
TGCTTCCATTGATAATGATACCTTTCTCATTTAAAGTCTCCTCATCTGATTTATTCATGAGGGATAAGTATACCATACAAATCATAATAGGACATTATCACGTGTGGTATATAAGGACATTATCATAAATCGGGCAGAATACTAAATTTATTTTCAAAAAATGATTGACATATTTTTCTATGTGCGCTATAATAATCAACGTTGTGAACAACAACAGATTCGCAGAAGTGGCGGAATTGGCAGACGCGCACGGTTCAGGTCCGTGTGGTAGCAATACCTTGTGGGTTCGACTCCCATCTTCTGCACGAAGCAGAAATCTTATATGATTTCTGCTTTTTTCATTATCAAAAAAGGAGGTGCACCATGAACCAATCTACATATTCCGCAATCATTACCGATCAGACCAAACGTGCCCTATGGGAAGCAAAAAACATCATCACCTGTATCCCTGCAGAGCTCTGGGACAAAAAATATTGCGGCATGCCGATGTGGAAACACGTATACCACATGCTTCACTCCCTTGATCTGTGGTTTATCAATCCCCGCGATCCCAATTATATCGAACCCTCGATCCACACCAAGGATTTAAATAATCTTGATGTTATTTCCGATCTTGAATTGACCCGTCAGGAAATCAACCAATATCTCAGCAGGATCGAACCCAAAATAAAGTCTTACCTGAAACAGCTGAAATCCGAAGACCTGCTGGCTTATCCGGAAAACTGTGAATATACAAGATTCACATTAATTATGGCCCAGCACCGCCATCTGCACAGCCACATGGGTATGATCATGGGCTTTATCATTGACGATACCGGCCTGTGGCCCCGGGTTCTGGGTCTGGAGAATGAGATTCCAACCGGTAATTATGAACCCTACTGCTAATAGCAAACAAGAATCCCTCTGTAACTACAGCCATTCTCCATATCGGCGGATATATACTTTCTTAACCAGCTGGGCTGCCAGACAGTACCCGGCCAGCAGCAGGAGCAGCCAGGGTATAAAGGAAAGCGGCAGCGCCGCCATATCGATACCGACAGCCAGACCGGTAAAGGCCACTGCTACTGCGATCGCCACCACGGCAAAGGTCGATATCAGCAGCGGCAGGGACGGACGGGACTGGATAAATGGAATCTTGGCGGTTCGTATCATATGAATTACCAGGATCTGTGACAGCGTGCCAAAGACAAACCAGCCACACTGAAACAGCCGCGCAAGCTCCATCGAATTGGCGCCGATTACATTCCACATAACAAGGAAACACAGAATGTCAAAAACCGAACTCAATGGCCCCATAAATGCCATAAATGACTTGATCGATCCGGTCTCCCACTTTCTCGGTTTCTTAATATATTCTTTATCTATATTGTCAAAGGGAATCCCCATCTGCGAAAAATCACAGAGCAGATTCTGGGTTAGAATCTGCACCGGCAGCATTGGCAAAAACGGCAGAAAAACGGAAGCCGCAATCACTGATATCATATTGCCGAAATTACCAGAAGCCGCCATTTTAATATACTTAACAATATTTCCAAACGTTCTGCGGCCCTCAATCACCCCTTCTTCCAATACCATCAGATCTTTCTTTAAAAGTATAATGTCAGCTGTTTCTTTCGCGATATCGACCGCACTGTCAACGGAAATGCCCACATCGGCCTGGTGCAGCGGCGGGGCATCATTAATCCCGTCTCCCATATACCCGACCGTATGGCCATTCAGCTGAAACGCTGTCACCACGCGTTCCTTTTGAGACGGTGACAGTTTGGCAAACAGGCTGCACGTATTCACAACTTCCCCAAGCGCCGCATCATCCATCATTTCGATATCTTTACCGGTCAGCAGGTTCGATACATCTACCCCTACCTTCCGGCATACCTTCACCGCAACGCCTTCGCTGTCTCCGGTCAGGACAACGGTACGGACACCATGCTCTTTTAGTGCTGTAATTGCTGACGCAGCGCTGTCTTTTGGCGGATCAAGGAAGCCGACAAAACCGATCAGAACCATGCTGCTTTCATCCGTCACGCTGAATACATCGGTATCAGGCACTTCATTCTTCTGGGCTACGGCTACCATCCTCAGTCCCTCTGTATTGTAGCGCTCATATGTCTCCATAACGCGCCTCTGCAATTCTTCGGTCAATGACAGCACCTGTCCCTGCCATTCAACCAGGGTACAAATTGAGATGATTTCTTCTACTGCACCTTTCGTTATCAGCTGGCGCTTGCCTTTTTCATCTTTCAGGACGACACTCATCCGGCGGCGGGAAAAATCAAAGGGAATTTCATCAATCAACAGGTAGGGATTCAACATGCTCTCCAGGCCATTTTCCCGGGCTCGGTTGATAATGGCAAGATCGATCAGATTTTTCAGTCCGGTCTGAAAATAGCTGTTCAGAAATGCATGGCGAAGAATCCGGGTGTCATCCTCTCCCAGTACATTCAAATATTTCTCCAGGATAATCTTATCTTCCGTCAGGGTACCGGTCTTATCCGTACAGAGGATATCCATTTCCCCGAAAGTCTGAATTGCCCCAAGGGTTTTTACGATCACCTGATGCTTTGACATTGACACCGCGCCTTTTGCCAGTGTTGACGCCATAATCATCGGCAGCATCTCCGGAGTAAGCCCGACTGCCACCGTAATTGCAAACAGCAGGGCACTGACCCAGTCCTGCTTGGTAATCCCATTGATCACGAATACTACCGGTACCATCACCAGCATCAACCGGATCAGCATACTGCTGACAGATTCCACACCACGTTCAAAGCTGTTTTTGGCACGATCACCGGACAGCGTCCGGGCCATGGAACCGATATAAGTATCATCTCCGATAGCCAGTACAACTGCAGTGGCACTGCCGCTGACAATATTAGAACCCATAAACCCGATATTCTGCAGATCGGTAAGAGATGCGGCCCGGTCAACCCCGAACGTACTGAATTTCTCCACCGGATTGGATTCTCCGGTCAATGCGGCCTGGGCCACAAATGTATCTTTGGTATTTAAAAATCTCACATCGGCCGGTATCATATCTCCAGCCGACAACTTTACAATATCGCCAGGGACTATCTCACTGATCAGGATCTCTGTCAGCTTATCGTCACGCCAGATATCGGCTTTGTTGGATATCATCCGGGACAGATTTTCGGCCGCGGCATTGGAACGCTCGCCCTGTATAAATGCGACCAGACCGGACAGCAGAATCAGGGCCAGAATGATACCGACCGTAAGAAAATCTGGCTTTAAAGAATATATTACGTCCGTGAACAACGTAATCAATGCAATCACAAAGAGCACCACATTAAAAGGATTGATCGATGCCTCACGCAGCCTGTGCAGTGTTGTATTGCGGGATCCGGCAGTAATGGTATTGCTGCCATACCGGTCCTGCCGTTCTTCTGCCTGCTGATGCGAAAGTCCGGATACCGAAGTGCCGAGCTCAGACAGTAATGCCTGCTGCTCCTGGAATGCATAGTTGCGAATCCTGGATTCACTGGCGGCCTGATTATCGTGCCGCTGCTGATCGTTTCGTTTGAAAATTTTCATGTTTTCATCCCTTTCTCCCCATTAATATATCCAGTAAATAATCATAATAAAGATAATCGCGCAAAAAAACCTCCTGATTCTTTAACGAATTGGAGGTTTTTTTATCTTGCTCTGAAAGCCGGTTAATTATGCGAGTTTGGATTTTGCCAGCTCAGCCAGTTTTGCAAATCCTTCTGCATCGTTGATCGCCATATCGGATAATACCTTACGGTTCATTTCAACTTCAGCGAGCTTTAAGCCGTATATAAACTTGCTGTAAGAGAGACCGTTGATTCTTGCTGCTGCATTGATACGTGCAATCCACAGCTGTCTGAACTGTCTTTTTCTTTCTTTACGTCCTGCGTATGAAGTGGTTAATGCTCTCATTACGGACTGTTTTGCAATACGGTACTGTTTGGAACGAGCACCTCTGTATCCTTTTGCCATTTTCAGCACTCTGTTATGTTTCTTTTTAGCGTTTACGCCACCTTTTATTCTTGCCATTGGTTATTCCTCCTTCTTAACTGAATCCTACAGATATGGTAAAATCTTCTTCATTACTTTTGCGTTCGTTGCATCCGTAACTTCTGATTTTCTCAGATTTCTTTTTCTCTTGGCAGATTTCTTAGTTAAGATGTGACGTTTATATGCTTTATTTCTAACTAATTTTCCTGTACCAGTCTTTTTAAATCTCTTTGCCGCAGATTTGCTTGTCTTCATTTTAGGCATATTATTCTTCCTCCTTAAAAATCTAAAGTTTATTTTTTAGCAGTTAAAAACATAACCATGCTTCTTCCTTCTACTTTGGATGGTTTATCGATAGTCGCAATATCTTTCAGGCTGTCTGCAAAATCGTCCAGAATGTATCTTGATTTTTGCATATGCGCCATCTCACGACCGCGAAAACGCAGGGTAACCTTAACTTTGTCGCCTTTTTCAAGGAACTTGCGTGCGTGACCCATTTTTGTGTTCAGGTCGTTGGTGTCAATGTTTGGGGATAACCGCACTTCTTTTACTTCGATTACCTTTTGTTTTTTCTTAGCTTCTTTTTCTTTTCTGGCCAGTTCATAACGATATTTTCCGTAGTCAATAATCTTACAAACCGGTGGTTTTGCAGTCGGAGCGATCTTAACCAGATCCAGTTCCGCGTCCTGAGCCATCTGAAGAGCCTCTCTGGTTGACATAATTCCTAACTGTTCTCCGTCACTGCCAACTAATCGAACTTCCTTGTCTCTGATTTGTTCGTTAATCATTAAATCGCTAATTGTCGTACACCTCCATCATAAAATGTCATGTTTGCTTCACTGCATAAAAAAAGTAGATAGAACACGCTCTATCCACCATCTAAGTACTACACAGCCGCATAAAATGCCTGTGCATCTCTCTTAAATATAAACCAGGGTCACTTACTTGTGCCGAGGTGAGGTGGATACCTACTTTCCTGTCAGTTATTTTCATAACCTTATTTACTATACTATCTTATTCTATAATTGTCAAGATATAACTTCTATTTTATCCGTTAAAACTTTATCCGTTAAAAATACCAGAACCGGTAGTTACTCCGATTCCAGCATTCCCAGCGGCTTCTGTCCCCGCTCTTTATAGATCCAGCAGTTGCTGGCAGGATCCCATCGCCATCCCGACTGTTCCGATCCATTCTCATTAAAGTAATACAGATAACCGCCGATTTCCGCCCAACCGGTCACCATACTGCCTGATTCCGACAGATAATACCAGTTACCGTCCTGTGTATCGACCAGCCATCCGGTTTGCATGATCCCCCTGGTATCATCAAAAGCCGCACTTAAGTAGTACCAGCTGCCATCCGTATCCAGATACCAGCCAATATTCATATTGCCATTACTGTCATAATGGTACCAATACCCTTCGTCATCCAATATCCATACGGCGGCCGGATATGCTCCTGATTCTGCAGATGCATTGGATGGAAGCAGCAGCGATACCGTCGCTGTCAGAAGCATGATTATTATCTGCCTCAGTCTATTATTTTTCATTCCACCTTACCTTTTATATATAAACTTTCTTTAGGGTGAAAGAGGCATAGCCTCCCAACCGAAACTATGCCTTTCCTTCGATACCTAACCAGCCCGGAATGATGCACACTCTGTGTACTCTGCCTTACTGGCACCATCACCGGAAATACTGATATGGTCTGCTATACAATGGCGGTTGTCATTATACACACATTTTAATGCTTCACAATCTACTTCCAGACGACTCTCCGGAGTCTTAAACACATTGATAAATGCTCCGTCTTTGTTCTCATCGAAACTGCCGCAGCAGGTTTCCTCAGCATCCTTTGCTCCGCTTCCATCCACAATAATGGTCTGTTTGCAGCAGCAGTTGTCTGAATTGTGGAGACAGTTCTTAACACTACATTCTAATTTTGTCATGATTCCGCATACCTCCTGGGTTATTGATAAATTTTATCAGGTTTAGTATGCGGAATTTGAAATTATTTTATTCTTTTATACGAATTGTCTTTGTAACAATTTCTTCATTCAAAGATGTGATAAAATCAGCCAGCGGCTTTTGTCCTTCGTCACCCTGGAAGCGGCTTCGTACGGAGACAACACCGTCTTCTTCTTCTTTCTGGCCGACAATCAGCATATATGGAATCTTATGAGTCTGCGCTTCACGGATCTTATAACCGATCTTCTCTGCACGGGTGTCTGTCTCGACCCGGATTCCTGCGTCATCCAGCTGCGCACGCACCTGTTCTGCGTAATCGCTGTATTTTTCAGAAATCGGCAATACTTTCACCTGAACAGGGGTCAGCCAGGTCGGGAATGCCCCGGTGAAATGCTCAATCAGGATTCCGATAAAACGCTCAATCGAGCCGAAAGCTACTCTGTGAATCATAATCGGACGATGCTTCTCACCATCCGCGCCCATATACTCCAGTTCAAATCGCTGGGGCAGCTGGAAGTCAAGCTGAATGGTACCGCACTGCCAGGTTCTGCCGATCGCATCAACCAGATGAAAGTCGATCTTCGGGCCATAGAATGCACCGTCACCTTCATTCACGATATAATCCAGTCCCAGCTCATCCAGGGCACTGCGCAGACCTTCTGTCGCCATCTCCCAGTCTTCATCACTTCCCATACTGTCTTCCGGTCTGGTTGATAATTCGACATGATATTCAAAACCAAACAGAGAATACACCTGATCGATCAGATTGGCAACACCCTTGATCTCCTGTTTGATCTGATCTGGAGTCATGAAAATATGAGCATCATCCTGGGTAAAGCAGCGTACCCGCATCAGTCCATGAAGCTGTCCGGATTTTTCGTGGCGGTGAACAATTCCCAGCTCACCCATCCGCAGCGGCAGGTCACGATAAGACCGTGGTTCAGAAGCATAGGCCAGGACTCCGCCCGGACAGTTCATCGGCTTAACAGCGAACACCTGCTCATCAACCTCTGTCGTGTACATATTATTCTGATAGTGATCCCAGTGTCCGGATGTCTCCCACAGGCTCCGGTTCAGCATAATTGGTGTCGAAATCTCTACATAGCCGGCCTTCTTGTGAATCTCTCTCCAGTAATCCAGCAGCGTATTCTTGAGTGCCATACCATTAGGCAGGAAGAACGGAAATCCCGGACCGGCTTCATGCATCATGAACAGGCCAAGTTCCTTGCCCAGCTTACGGTGGTCACGTTTCTTTGCTTCTTCCATCATGGTCAGATAGGCTTCCAGCTCGTCTTTTTTAGCAAATGCCGCAGCATAAATACGAGTCAGCATCTTGTTGTGCTCATTGCCACGCCAGTAAGCTCCTGCGAGACTTGTCAGTTTATATGCCTTGCCGATCTCCTTTGTTGTCATCAGATGCGGTCCGGCACAGAGATCGGTGAATTCACCCTGTTTGTAAAAACTGATCTCTTCGCCTTGGGGCAGATCTTCAATCAGTTCTACTTTATATGGTTCCCCCATCTCCTTCATCAATGCAATCGCTTCATCCCGCGGAAGTGAAAACCGTTCGATCGGCAGTGCTTCTTTGATAATCTTCTTCATCTCAGCTTCGATCTTGCCGAAATCGTCAGAAGATATCGGTACTGCAAATTCAAAATCATAGTAGAAACCATCGGCAATAGACGGTCCGATCGCCAGTTTCGTATCCGGATATAAGCGCTTAACAGCCTGAGCCATAACATGGCTGGCCGAGTGGCGCAACGCTGCCAGTCCGGCCTCGTCCTTTGCAGTCAGAATATTAAGGGCACAATCCTGATCCAGAACGGTTCTTAAATCAGCTGTCTCACCATTCACTTCACCAACACAGGCCATCCGGGCCAGACCTTCACTGAGATCTCTGGCCACCTCCAGAATAGACATTGGACGGTCATACTCTTTTACACTTCCATCTTTCAGCGTAATCTTCATCTTCATTCTCCTTATTTGTGCTGAATTAAATAGGTTTCTGCACAGTTTCGGTAATGGGTTTTTTAAATAAAAACGCCCCTCGCCGTGTGCATACACAGTAAGGGACGATAACTGATCTGTTTATCGCGGTTCCACCCTAATTGTCATTGATTCATTACAATCATAACCACTCATTTAAGATGATAACGGAATCACCGGATCCGATTAAGGATCGCTCAGAGCTGGTTTTCACTTAGCTTTTGTATAAAGTGCTCACACCTTTTGCACTTCTCTCTGGACACTCCGGATAAGCTACTCGTCTCGTCAACGCGTTAATTTTATTGCTTTGATTATATCACTCTAATCTGATTTGTCAAGTATTAACGATCCAGAGACTGATTCAGCGTACGGATTGCCTGCATACTGCTCAGTTCATTGCCGTCAATGTCATGAAGCTGACCGTCCTGAATGAAATTGTATACATCAATATTGTCGACATATACGGTTCCTTTACCGGCCCGGAACGTAACGCTGTCATAACTTAGATTGCCAAAATTTAAATCGTATTGCTTTTTGCCGTTTACGGTTACTTCTTTTGTTACATTGCCAAGTTCAATATACAAAGTTACCGGAGAATCACTGTCAGCAGTAAAACGCACATGGTTATTGTGGGTCTGCTTGTTGTTGATCCGGTGGCCGATCTTCTGCTGAATCCGGCCGCTTCCATCCAGTTTGATCTGATTGCTGTTACCGCGGGACTCAACCGTGGCTCTGCTGGTATCCCAGCCGCGGGTACCGAGGGCAAACTGGCTGTTGTAGACAGCATTGTTGGTATAATTCCAGTAACTCCATACGGCATATCCGTTTGTATACTTATTTAATATATCGGTAAGACCGGTGATGAAATCATTGCGTTCTTCTTCTACGATCTGGGCATTATGAGCAAACGCTTCCGTGCCATCAACATACAGCAGCTGATCGATAAATATAGGCTTGCCGCCATTATACAGCTTTACCACATTCAGCTGTGCATCCGCTGCCGCCAGTGCCTGTTCGGCGCTAATCCGTTCGCCCTTGTTCTCCTGTCCCATGGCCACACTGTACATCAGCGACGTATAATCAGAGTCACCGCAGCCAAACGTGCTGAAATGATGGGCTCCGACCATCTCACCGTCCAGTCCCTGAACCGGATCGACATCCAGCCGGACTTCCATGGACAGATTCGGGAATACCTGCTGGGCATCCGTAAGCAGATCCATCAGAAACTCATCGTAAAACTGGAACAGCAACAGATATGCGGGACTATTCTTATCCGGCAGATAAATATCTGCATGGGAATGAAAGGTCTTCACAGGAGCATAATATTCATTGAGTTCATCAAGCGTGTGATGCTCCATCAGATAATCCTGGAATCCGCACCGTTTTGCTTCGGCAATACTTTCACTGCCGGTACCGAATTTGGTGGCATCTTCCATATAATTCCAGAAATCCTCCCAGGTGATAAAGCCACCATGGAAATTCGGATAGGCTGATGCCGTGTCATACAGCTTCTTTACATAATCCAGCCAGTTCTTTCTCTGGCTGTCATTGCCGATCAGCTCCCGAAACCGTAGTCTGGCCTCGGAATCGGCATAGAAGTCCCAGGTATAGCTGACCCGCAGTTCCACCCAGAGCCCCTGCGCTTCTGCTGCACGCATAATGGCATCCAGTTTCTGGAATGCATAATCGTTATAGGAGATCGGATTGGTCGTCGGCTGGAATTCCCGCCATGGAATAGCCAGAACAATCATATTAAAACCGTCATCTGCGATCTGCTTAAGCTCTGCTTCCATATTGTCACTTTCTGTATTCCAGAAATTGATCACCCAGGCATCCGATACATAGGTAACACCTTTCAGATATTCAGGTGGTTCTGCTGACACTGCTGCCGCAGAAGACAGCGTGGATCCCATTACAAGTCCCGCCGTAAGTCCAAGTATAGCAATTTTACTAAGTTTTGATGATTTCATAACTTCCTCAACCATTTTTCTTTATTTGTATGTAATTTCACATCGGATGAACATCCCCAACATCATAAACTTAACATGCAAACGCTAAACTGTCAACCCGCTGTCTTTGATCCACCGCTACGATTCAGCTCCGGAAGCAATATAATCAGCATCGTAAGAAAGCAGGCCAGGCCACCGATCAGATTGGACACAGGCTCGGCCAGAAAGACTCCGTCCGTCCCCATACCCCACAACCGGGGCAGCAGCAAGGTCAGCGGAATAACGATGACAACCTTGCGGAAAATGGAAAAAAACACCGCCTGTTTAGCCTTCCCCAGAGCAACGAAAACAGCCTGACCGGAAAACTGCAGTGACATAAAACAGAAGCCAAAATAATAGAGCTGCATCGCCGGTATCGTAGCCGCCATAATATCGGCATCCTGATTGAATACCCGGATAAAAAATTCCGGGAACGCCGACACCAGCACCCAGATCACCGTCGTATAAATAATGGTAATAACTGAGGTAAAGGCAATCGCCTGTTTGACGCGCTTATATTCTCCGGCACCATAGTTATATCCCATCACCGGCTGGGCACTGCTGGTAATCCCCCGGACCGGCATCGACACCACTTCCCGGATGGAATTGATAATCGTCATAACCCCGACAAAAAGATCCCCGCCGTACTGCTGTAAGGTGGCATTGCACATAATCTGTACCAGACTGTTGGTAATCGACATGGTAAATCCGGACAATCCCAATGCGACGATTTTGCCGACCCGTTTCATCTGCAGCTTCATATAAGATAACCGCAGCCGCAGGATCGTTCTTTTGCCCATCAGAAAACACACAATCCAGATCATGCTCAGAGCCTGAGATATCACGGTAGCCAGTGCCGCCCCCTGTACTCCCATTCCAAATACAAAGATAAAAAGCGGATCTAAGATGATATTGGCAATCGCCCCCAGCAAGACCGTCATCATCCCGGTCTTCCCGAATCCCTGACAATTGATAAAGCTGTTCATACCCAGGCCGGTCATGACAAAAATTGTGCCGAACAGGTAAATACTGATATACTGGTCGGCAAATGGAAAGGTCTGGTCACTGGCCCCAAACAGATACAGCATCGGCCGCTTCAGCAGCAGCCCGGCTACCGTCAGCAGCACACCAGACAGCAGCATCAGGCAGAATGAATTAGCCATAATCCGCTCCGCCTCTTCCGTCTCGCCCCGCCCCCGCTCAATCGAGCATAACGGCGCACCTCCCATCCCGAACAGATTGGCGAAAGCCATCACGATCGATATAATCGGCAGACATAATCCCAGTCCCGTCAGGGACAGCGTTGCATGCTCCGGTATCCGCCCGATATAAATGCGGTCGACAATATTGTACAGCACGTTAATCAGCTGAGCCATCGTCATCGGTACCGACAAACGTAAAATATTCCTGACAATACTGCCCTGGGAAAAGTCATTTTTGTTATGTTCTGTTTCCTGCATGGTATTCTTATCCTCTTTTCCGCATCTTGTAATTACTGATATTGTATCTTGGTTTCAGTTGTTTGACAAGAAACAAAACAAAAGCTGCCCATACTTTTTGCCTATGAGCAGCTTAGGTAAATCCTATTTTAGATAAAACAGCTGTTTACTTGAAAAGAACGAAGTGCAGAGGCTTATGCGCTCTGCTCTTCGTCATTTTGATACTGAACAATGATATCTTTTAATGCTCCGACCGAAAGATTTTGATCTTTCATCAGGCTGGATAATGCTTTCAGCTCTTCTATTTCAATCTGTTCCTGCAGAGTTTTTTCTTTTTCCCGCAATGTGTTCAGGCAGTTTTTATATTGGGAAACCGCCTCCTGAGTCGTCTGCAGCTCCTCACGGAGTTTCTCCAGGGTTGTTTTTCTTACTCCTCGTGCCATGTTCTTCATTCTCCTTTTTATACGTATTTATAAAAATATTATATTCTAGGCTTTTCCAAAATATGCAGTATTATGCCGTTATTTTTAGTACAACCTTGCACCCGAATCCTTGACATTCCTTCTGCCCGATGTTACAATATAGCAGAATCAAAGAATCTCACCAAGATATCTCGGTGAACCAGTAAGGGGTTGTACTGGTTTCGACGGGGATCATGCAGCTGGTGAAGCTATCCGCATGCGGTGCGTCAAACGGCAAACTTAAATTAAACGCTGAAGAAAATTTAGCATACGCTGCCTAATGGCAGTTGTCAGCCTTAGTGCACTCACACATTAAGAATCTGGCATCGACTTTGTGAGAAACGACTTATACAAAGCTTTGAGTATCTGGGCGTAATATGAAGCTACTAAAGCTGTAAGGGTGTTTGTTCCCGTGCAGTGGAGGGAATGTCAATAAACAGACTATGATAGTAGAAGAACAGGGAATTGGTTTTCGGACAGGGGTTCGATTCCCCTCAGCTCCACTCGATGATACAAAGACGAACACTAAACATAGCAACTTATTTATAGTCAATAAATCGGTTGCTGTAATCGTTCAATTAGACAGAGGCAGTAAGAAATAAGGCAGAGGAGTGATCCCCTGCCTTTTTGCTATCTACACAATCGCCCCGTATTGATCTGCGACTGCGTGAGTACTGCACCTTTGGCACCGTAGACATAAGGGGTTCCAAGTTTACTTTTGCACCATGCTACCAATTCTGCTTTTGTTTTCATATTTCCTCCTATTCCTTGATTAAATACACATCGGTATAATAAACGCCCAGCTCCAGTGCCTCCTGGTGGCTGGAAACATAAACATCAATACAGTTCTGCCTGATTCCTGATGCCAAACGATATCTGCGGCTTATAAACTGCCACGGTGCGCCCCTCCGCATAGTCTGTGCCGGCGGCGGTTGGCTGGCCTGTCCATTTACCGTTACATACCCGGCAGCTGCAGTAATGAGTAATCATGAACCGTCCCAGGTATTCCATTTCCTGCGCTCCGGCCGTTCAGCAGCATCAGGGTATATAAGAATCGTTTCATTTGCCCTCCTTAAAATTGAAAGAGGACGGTCTCCCTCCCTCCTAATACATATAAAAAGAACGCCCCGAAGGACGTTCTCTGAATTGAGATTTGGTCATTGTATGATCCCGCTGCCAAATTCAGTAAATGTCACTGAGACATGCATTATAGGGTTGTTCGAGTCATTGTTTAACCGGGTATTATACATAAAGTTACTTTCCCTTTCTTTTTCACCGACTAGACACTACATCCTTGCTTCCAGTATTATTCGGGAGGCGGTGGCTGTCGTCATCTGAATTGCCTCCCCAATATGACAGCATATACTTCCTGGTTATTACCGGTTTTGGAGAAGTTTTTAGCATTAAATAAATGAAAACGCTAATCCCCCAGCTATGCTGGGGAGAATTGAGTAAGCAGTAGCGTAACTACGGGCAATAGAAAGCCTCCTGTGATATATTGATAAAGGTATCGCAAGCCAATATCAAGAACAGGAGGCGGTTCTA
>JBOFYZ010000072.1:0-50541 GCA_051654925.1 Lachnospiraceae bacterium
GGATAAGGGGTCGTCTGTGGTCTATGGGATGCCCCGGGTTGCGATGGAACTTGGCGCGGCAGATTTTCAGCTTCCGCTGAACCAGATAGCGGCTAAGTGTCTGACATTGTTGCGGCTGAATGATCTTTAGTTAAAAGAATATACATTGCAGGAGGGTAGTATGAAAAACCTGAATATAGCTAAAAAATTAATTTTTTCCTTTTCAGTCCTGATTCTGATATCGATTGTGATTGGTGTCAGTGGGGTTACGGGATTGGGAACCCTTGCCAAAGCACAGGAAAAGATGTATTCCTATAATTTGGTTGCATTACAGGAGATCGGGAATATCCGTGCCAATTACCAGAATCAGAGAGTGCTGATTCGGGAACTGGCTTTATGCCAGGAGGGGGATGAGGTATATGATAAGGTGGCAGATCATTTACTTCAGCTGGAAACGGATATGGACGGATATATCCAAACGTATAAGACTACGATCGATTTGACAGAAGACATGGAGTCTTTTAATACATTCGAATCCAGGTATAACAGCGAGTTTAAGGATATCAAACAGCAATTGATTGCAGGTGGAGAGAATGGTGCAATAGTGGTTGAACTGATTGATACGGGCAGCAGCCTGTCTGACCAAATGTCTGGATATTTGGATACCTGTCTGGAAGCGAATGTGCTTCAGGCACAGTCAGGCATTTCTAACAGCCGTCTCAGCCAACGCAACTTTATTGTTATACAAATCGTTATACTGTTTGTCGGTTTTGTGATTGCCGGTGTTATCATTTTATTCCTGCATCGCAATATTGCTCAGCCTTTGACTAAGATGCTGTTTGCTGCCAGACAGCTGGCGACAGGAGATGTGAATGTCAGGATTGAATCCAAAAGTACGGATGAAGTGGGTCAATTGGCTGATGCGTTTCAGAATATGGCGTTGATGATTCGTGAGCAGACGCTGGCGCTGAACAAAATTGCCCATGGAGATCTGTCTGCCGAGATTACAGTAAACGGTGAAAACGATATGATTGGCAATGGACTAAAGGAATGCTCCACCAATTTAAATCGAATTATGAAGGAGATCAATACAGCAGCATCGCAGGTTTCGACCGGAGCTGAGCAAGTGAGTGAAAGCAGTCAGATGCTGGCTCAGGGAACCTCTGAACAGGCCGCTGCTATCGAACAGCTGTCCAGTTCTATCTTTGAGATCTCATTGAATACCAAGGAAGGCGCAAAGATGAGTGAATCTTTGGCGGAATTGTTCCAGGAGATTAATTTACGTGCGAAGGAAAGCTCTGGCCTGATGAACGATATGGTCGATGCGATTAATGCCGTAAAGAATGCTACCACGAGTATTAGTAAAATCATGAAGCTGATGGGGGATATATCATTCCAGACCAAAATCCTTTCCATTAATGCGGCTGTAGAGGCGGCCAATGCCGGTGAATACGGCAAGGGATTTGCCGTAGTGGCGGATGAGGTGCGCAATCTGGCCAGAAGAAGTGCCCAGGCAGCATCTGATACAGAAGTATTGATTGACAACTGTGTCCAGACAGTTCAGACCGGATCAGCCATCGTACAGAAGAGTCATGAGGTGCTGCTGAGAATATTGCAGGATGTAGTTGAATCTACCAGACATATTGATGATATTGCGCAGGCAACAAATGAGCAATCCGTCAGCATTGAACAGATTAACATGGGCATTGACCAGGTATCAAAAGTAATCAATCTGAACAGTTCCAGTGCGGAGCAAAGTGCGATGGCTGCAGAAAAGATGTCCGCAATGGCTGAAAACCTGGCTAAACTGGTGGCCAATTTCAGACTGCAGAATTCAGCAGATCCGATCACTTACAGTCCGTTGCCGGAAGCAGACCAGAAACGCCATAGAAAGCCGGTCATCATACTTGAAGATGAAAAGAGTGACAAATACTAGCGAGTATTTATCACAAAGAGAAAGGAGATGAGTAAGTGGATTCAGCGAAAACAATTCTGGTAGTCGATGATGCTGTTTTTATAACAGCTGTCATAGAAAGAAATCTGGCACCAATCGGCTATAATGTAACGATTGTACATACTGCAGAAGATGCATTGGTGTCCCTGAAAAAAGAGCTTCCCGATTTGATTCTCCTTGATGTAGTAATGCCTGGTATGGATGGATTCGAATTATGCTCATTATTAAGAAAGAATCCGCAGTATAATATGATTCCGATTATTATGATAACTGGTCAGAATGATGAGGAGGATAAGCTGCAAGGCCTGGAACTGGGGGCTGATGATTATATAGTCAAACCATTTGTTAACCAGGAACTGATTGCCCGTGTCAACAATACCCTGACACGTCTGGAGCGGGTTCGCAATTTGAACCCATTAAGCTGGCTTAAAGGCAATAATGACATTAACAAAGAGATGGAACGCCGGATTGAGAACGGCCAGCCATTTGCTGTATTATATACGGATCTGAATGGTTTTAAGGCATATAATGATATTTATGGTTTTATGAGAGGTGATGACCTGATTCGGATGACCGCAAATGTCCTGACAAATGTTATTGCCGATTATGGCGTCGAAGATGATTTTGTCGGACATATCGGCGGGGATGATTTTGTTGTAATGACGTATCCGGAATATGCTGTTAAATTTGCAGAAACGATAATCGAGCGGTTTGAAACAGAAAAATGCGGGTATTTCGATGATCAGGATCTGGAACATGGCTATCTTTTGTCAGTTGACCGCAAAGGTGTGGCTGAGAAGTTTCCGCTGGTAGGAGTGGCTGTAGCTATTCTGGTTTGCAAGAACCAGGAAAGATTGACGCCTCAGGATATCGGGCAGGCGGCTGCGGCAGTGAAAAAAGAAGTGAAAATGTTGAAAAAAAGTGCTTATTTACAGCAAGAAGCTTAATTATAATAGAGGAGAAAGGGAGGTGAGGAAATGGATGAGTTTCAGGCCAATATGTTCGATGTGTTTGCCTATGAGACCAGTGATTTTTTAGTACGGCTTGAGGATATTCTGCTTCAAAATGAGCAGGCATCGGAATTGCCGGCTGATCAGGTACATGAAATATTTCGTATTATGCATACCATAAAAAGCTCATCTGCCATGATGGGATTTACTGGCATATCCACTCTTTCTCATCGTATGGAAAATCTGTTTCAGTTTATCCGAGATTTCCAGCCGGACTCTGTTGATATGGGAGAGATTACGGATATGCTCTTTTCCTGCATCGACTATATGAAACAATGCCTTGACCAGAAAGAAGAACTGGAGGCACCCGGCCAGCTGATGGAGGCGATTCCCGCCTGCCTGGAACGGATGAAGAACGGGGAGGTGAATCCGGATTCATCATGTGTGGTCAGGGTACTGTTTGATGAAGATTGTGATAACACCACCCTGCGTGCGTTTGAACTGATCACCAGAATAAAAAAGATTGCAGTTCCGATTGCGATAGAACCAAAAGAGGGAAGTGAACAGGAGGAGGAAATTCTTCGTGCTTTAGGTCTTGAACTGACGTTTTCAACGGATGAAGCGGTCAGGGAAATCCAGGAATTTATTGAGATGCAGCCATTCGTTACCGAAGCAAAAAATCAGAGCCAGGAACCAGAATCATCCGATGAAGCGATTGTCCAATCGACTTCCGGTCAGAAAGAATCGGTTCCCCGTGGTGATGGAATTCTTGGTGTAGACAATAAAAAGCTTGAATCACTGATCAATATTTCTGGTGAGACTATCATTTCGTTCCAGGAAGTGGCCCATCTATACGAGAATGAGCAGTGGGAGGAACTTGGCGTTGCAATTCAGAACATGCGCCGTTTCGTACTTGAAATTCAGGACCGGGCATTATCGCTGCGGATGATTACGCTGAATGATACCTTCCAGACCCTGAAACGTTCACTGCGCGATATGGCTAAGGATTTGGGGCGGGAAATCCGCTTTACGATATCGGGCGAGGATCTCTCCATGGACAAAAACATGGTTCAGCATCTGTCTTCGCCGCTGCTTCACATTCTCAGAAATGCGGTGGAACATGGTGTGGAACCAGTGGCAGAGCGGGTTGCTGCCGGCAAGAAAGAATTTGGAACGATTCATCTTTCAGCCAGCCTTTCGGGGAAGTCTGCTGTCATTACCATAGAAGATGACGGCAAGGGAATTCATCCGGAGAAGATTCTGGAAACAGCTCTGAAAAAGAATCTGATTACCAGTGAACAGATTCCTGAGTTATCAACAGAGGAGATCTATGCTTTTCTGCTGGCGCCGGGCTTTTCTACCAAGGAAACCATTTCAGAATATTCCGGCCGGGGCGTGGGACTGGATGTTGTTAATGATAATCTGCACAAGATTGGCGGCCAGCTTCAGATCATTTCGGTACCGTCACAGGGCAGCCGGTTTGTGCTGAAAATACCGTTAACACTTGCTACGGTGGATGCTTTTCTGGTCAGGATATCCGGCGAGATTTATACCATACCGGTGGGCTCTGTTCAGGAGGTTTTCCGGACTGAAATCCAGAATATCCGTCAGGTTAACGGACGGGATTCGGCACTGTTTCGGGACAGCTGTTATGCAATCTGGTGCCTGAACGATAAGCCAGCTGACAGGCAGGCCTATACGGATGGAATCATGATGATAATGGAGCACGATAACCTGCCGTATGTATTATTTGTAGATGAGATCATCGATCATCAGAATGTTGTGGTCAAACCGGTTCCCGACTTATTTATGCAGGTTTCCGGTGTGCTGGGATGTACGGTGCTTGGTAATGGACAGATCAGTCTGATTATCGATGATGTGATACAACTTAAAAGCAGGAGGATTGTTGAATAATCATGAAATATCTGACATTTAAATTAGATGAGAGTTATGCACTTCACATGTCCTGCATTGTGGAGATTATGGAATACAAGACGGTAACGGTCGTTCCCGAGACACCGGCTTATATCGCAGGTGTGATCAATATCAGGGGCGTTGTCCTGCCGGTCATTGATATGCGCGCGCGTTTTCGTCTGCCGGAAGCTTCGGAGCGATCAAGGCGCTGCATCATCATTATAAACTTCAACGACAAAAAAATGGGACTGATCGTTGATCATGTAACAGACCTGATCGAAATCAGTCCGGAGAAGGTATCACCGCCGCCACAGGCCGGAACTTATTATTCACATGTGTTTATAAAAGGGATTGGTATCCTGGATTCCGGAATGACCTTGATTGTAGATACAGATAAGCTGGTTAATCTCAATGAACTCGAATTTCTCGAAGATTTTGAATGATTTTCTGTTAAAAGAGGTTCTGTAAAAGCAAAGTAAAACAAAAACCTTGCTTTTTACAGGACTTTTTGTATATAATATCTTGGTAATATACCAGATATGGAGGAATAAAATGGCAAAAACACAGTATAATGCGGACAGTATTACCGTTCTGGAGGGCCTTGAGGCTGTGCGCAAAAGACCTGGTATGTATATCGGCGGAGTCGGTAAAAAAGGTCTTAATCATCTGATTTATGAAATTGTAGATAACGCGGTCGATGAACACTTGGCTGGTTTCTGTGATCATATATGGGTAACCCTGGAAGCTGACGGATCCTGTACGGTACGGGATAACGGCAGAGGGATTCCAGTTGAGCTCCATAAAAAAGGTGTTTCAGCAGAACGGGTGGTCTTTTCCACACTCCACGCCGGCGGTAAATTCGACAACGATGCCTATAAGACGAGCGGCGGTCTGCACGGGGTAGGTTCATCGGTTGTCAATGCATTGTCTGAACGGATGGACGTAAAGGTATATAAGAGCGGCGCCATTCATCATGATGCTTACGAACGCGGAATTCCGGTTATCAAATTGGACAAAGGTCTGCTGCCGGTGATTGGAAAGACCAGAGAGACAGGTACTGAAATCCGTTTCAGACCGGACGGTGAGATTTTTGAGAAAACAAAATTCCAGGCTGACTGGCTGATCAGCCGTTTGCACGAGACCGCCTACCTGAATCCGAAGCTGACGATTGAATATACCAATAAAAGACCTGGCGAAGAGGTTACCATGGTGTACCATGAGCCGGAAGGGATCATTGCTTATGTCAAAGAACTGAACCGCGGCAAAACACCGATTCACGAACCGATTTATTATCAAGGGAATCAGGATAATATCGAAGTGGAAGTTGCCGTTCAGTTTGTTGATACCTTTGAAGAAAATGTCCATGGTTTTTGTAATAATATTTTCACCCAGGAAGGCGGAACTCATCTGGTTGGTTTCAAAACCCGCTTTACCCAGATGATCAATACCTATGCCAAAGAGCTGGGGATTCTTAAGGAAAAGGATCCCAACTTTACCGGTGCGGATACCCGAAACGGGATGACGGCGATTGTGGCAGTAAAGCATCCTGATCCTATTTTTGAAGGTCAGACCAAGACAAAGCTGGCCAGTGCCGATTCTACCAAAGCGGTATTTACCGTCAGCGGAGATATGCTTCAGCATTATTTTGACCGTAATCTTGATGTGTTAAAAGGGATTATTGCCTGTGCTGAAAAATCTGCCAAGATACGGAAGGCAGAAGAGAAAGCAAAAACCAATATGCTGACTAAATCCAGATTTTCTTTTGACAGCAACGGCAAGCTCGCAAACTGTGAGAGCCGGGAGGCTGAGAAATGCGAAATCTTTATTGTCGAAGGGGATTCTGCCGGTGGTTCAGCCAAAACAGCAAGAAATCGCCGCTATCAGGCGATTCTGCCGATCCGCGGCAAGATTTTGAATGTCGAAAAGGCATCAATGGATAAAGTACTTGCCAATGCAGAAATCAAAACAATGATTAATACCTTTGGATGCGGATTTTCGGAAGGCTATGGCAATGATTTTGATATCAGCAAGCTGCGCTACCATAAGATTATTCTGATGACAGATGCGGATGTGGATGGCAGTCATATTGATACACTGCTGTTGACCTTTTTGTATCGTTTTATGCCAGAATTGATTTATAACGGCCATGTCTATATTGCCATGCCGCCGCTGTATAAGGTTATCCCCTCCCGGGGGAATGAGCAGTATCTGTATGATGATAAAGAACTGGAACGTTATCGCCGCAGCCACACCGGCAATTTCCGCCTGCAGCGTTACAAAGGTCTTGGTGAAATGGATGCCGGGCAGCTGTGGGAGACAACCCTGGATCCGGAAAACCGGGTGCTGAAGCTGGTTGAAATCGAAGATGCAAGGATGGCCTCTGAAGTAACGGAAATGCTGATGGGAAGTGATGTGTCCCCGAGAAGACGATTTATTTACGATCATGCCGATGAAGCAGAAATTGACGCATAAGGAGAAACCACATGGCTGAGAAAATTTTAAGAACCGAATATTCAGAAGAAATGCAGCGCAGCTATATGAATTACTCCATGAGTGTCATTACTGCACGTGCCATTCCCGATGCCAGAGATGGCCTGAAACCGGTACAGAGACGTGTTCTGTACGATATGGCGGAGTTGAAGCTGAGTCACGATAAGCCTCACCGCAAATGTGCCCGTATTGTTGGCGATACCATGGGTAAATACCATCCGCATGGTGACAGCTCTATCTATGAGACACTGGTGGTAATGTCTCAAAGCTTTAAAAAAGGAATGCCGCTGGTGGATGGTCACGGAAATTTCGGCTCCATTGAAGGCGATGGAGCGGCGGCAATGCGTTATACAGAGGCACGGCTGCAGAAATTTGCTGAGGATGTATATTTGCGCGATCTGGATAAGACCGTGCCTTTTGTTCCTAATTATGACGAATCAGAACAGGAGCCGGAGGTGCTGCCGGTTCGTGTCCCCAATCTTCTGATCAATGGCGCAGAAGGTATTGCTGTCGGTATGAGCACCAGTATTCCAACGCATAATCTGGGCGAAGTGATTGATGCGGTGCTTGCCTATATGGACAATCAGGATATCCCTACTGCCGAACTGATGGAGTGGATTCCCGGGCCGGATTTTCCGACCGGTGGAATTATTGCCAACAAGAAAGATCTGCAGGGAATCTATGAAACCGGAACCGGAAAGATAAAGCTGCGCGGCAAACTGGAAGTTGAATTAGGGAAACGAAAAAGCGATAAGGATAAGCTGGTAATCAGCGAAATACCGTATACCATGATTGGTGCCGGCATCAATAAGCTGCTGGTAGATATTGCAGATCTGGTTGAGAGCAAAAAGCTGCCGGATGTAGTTGATATATCAAACCAGTCCAATAAAGATGGGATCCGTATTGTCCTGGAACTGAAAAAAGACGCAGATATTGAGCGTATCCGTAATATCCTGTATAAAAAGACAAAACTGGAAGATACCTTCGGGGTCAATATGCTGGCGATTGCCGGGGGGCGGCCGGAGACATTAGGCCTTCGGGGGATTCTGAAATATTATCTGAATTTCCAGTATGAAACGACTACCAGAAAGTATCAGGTGCTGCTGGAGAAAGAGCTGGAGCGCAAAGAGATCAGGGAAGGCTTAATTAAAGCCTGTGATGTGATCGACCTGATTATTGCGATCCTGCGCGGTTCCCGCAGTTTAAAAGACGCCAGGGCATGCCTGATGCAGGGAGATATCTCAAATATTAATTTTAAGATCCCGGGATTTGCCGAGGATGCCAAAAAGCTGTGCTTTACAGAAAAACAGGCCGGAGCGATTCTGGAAATGCGTCTGTACAAACTGATTGGCCTGGAGATCCTGGCACTTGAAAAAGAATACAAAGAAAGCCTGAAGAAAATTTCGCTTTATGAGAAAATTCTGAAGAACCGGAAGAATATGAATCAGGTAATCCGTGATGACCTGCTTCAGATTAAGGCGGAATTTTCAGTACCGCGCAAAACTGCTATTGAAGACGGCAAAGAGGCTGTCTTTGAAGAAGCGCCGCTGGAAGTGCAGGAAGTGGTCTTTGTCATGGACAAATTCGGATACTGCAAAGTATTTGACAAAGCAGCCTATGAGCGGAATCAGGAAACAGTAGACAGTGAATATCCACATGTGGTTCGCTGCATGAATACCGATAAGCTTTGCATTTTCACGAATGCCGGTTATTTCCATCAGGTGAAATTGCTGGATGTTCCGATTGGTAAGCTGCGTGATAAAGGTGTTCCGGTTGACAATATCAGTAAATTTGACGGAAGCAGGGAGGAGATTATCTTTCTCTCCAATCTCGAAGCCCTGATGGGTGAGCAGCTGCTGTTTGCGACCCGTCTGGCTTCTGTAAAGCGCGTTCCGGCAGAAGAATTTATCACGAACAACCGCACTGTGGTATCAACAAAATTCCAGGAAGGCGACAGTCTGGCAGTGGTTCGTCCGATTTGTGATGAGACGGAACTGGTTATTCAGACCGATACCGGTGTGTTCCTGCGCTTTTCGATGGATGAAATACCGGAGATGAAGAAGAATTCCCGCGGTGTCAGAGGGATTAAACTGGCCGGTGGAGAATTGCTGGAACAGGTTTATTTTGTATCCCGGGAACCGGTTATCAAATATAAAAAGAAAGAAGTTCATCTGAATCGCCTGAAAATCGGCAAGCGTGACGGGAAGGGCAATAAGGTGCGGCTGTAAGTTCCGTCACCCGCGTTCAAATACAGAAGTAGAATCATCAAATGTCTTTGATGGAAATACAAGTGTGTTTTTGTGGCGAATAATTGTTGCTTTTTCTGATCAGATGGTATAGGATAAACAAGAATATTTTTTGATGAGGAGAAAACAATTATGGAAAAGAAGCTGAAAGTTGGAATACTCGGTGCGACAGGTATGGTTGGACAAAGATTTATCTCTTTGCTGGATGCCCACCCATGGTATGAGGTGGTAACGGTGGCGGCCAGTCCGCGTTCTGCCGGCAAGACTTATGCCGAGGCTGTCGGCGACCGCTGGAAAATGACAACGCCAATGCCGGAAGCGGTTAAGAATCTGGTCGTTATGAATGTCAATGAGGTGGACGCTGTTGCAGCGGGCGTGGATTTTGTTTTCAGTGCGGTTGATATGAGCAAAGAAGAGATTAAGGCAATCGAAGAAGCCTATGCCAGAACTGAAACTCCGGTTGTATCCAACAACAGTGCGCATCGCTGGACACCAGATGTACCAATGGTTATTCCGGAGATTAATCCGGAACATTTCGATGTAATTGCATCCCAGAAGGCACGGCTTGGTACCGAAAAAGGATTTATTGCGGTAAAACCGAACTGCTCGATCCAGAGTTATGCTCCGGTACTTACTGCATGGAAAGATTTTGAACCATATGAGGTGGTTGCTACCACCTATCAGGCGATTTCAGGAGCCGGAAAGAATTTTCAGGACTGGCCGGAGATGGTAGAGAATATTATCCCACTTATCGGCGGCGAGGAAGAGAAGAGCGAGCAGGAGCCGCTGCGTCTCTGGGGAACCGTAGAAAACGGTGAGATTGTAAAAGCCCAGGAGCCGGTTATTACCTGTCAGTGTATCCGCGTACCAGTGCTGAATGGTCATACGGCGGCAGTATTTGTGAAATTCCGCAAGAAACCAACAAAAGATGAGTTAATAGAACGAATCAAAGCATTTTCCGGCCTGCCGCAGGAGCTGAAGCTTCCCAGTGCACCGGAACAGTTTATCCAGTATATGGAAGAAGACAACCGTCCGCAGATTACTCAGGATGTCGATTTCGAGCATGGAATGGGTATTTCCGTAGGACGTTTGCGCGAAGACAATGTATATGACTACAAATTTGTAGGATTATCCCACAATACCGTCAGAGGTGCAGCGGGTGGTGCCGTGCTCTGTGCAGAGCTGCTGACCGCCCAGGGATATATTCAGGCAAAATAAAAGATTACGCAGGAAGGGGTTTTGGTTATGGCATGGAAGAAAGAGGCATTCGGTTCACTGCCGGATGGAAGAACAGCATGGAAGTATGTACTGACCAATGATAATGGAGTATCAGCATCTTTTACAGATCTGGGAGGAACCTGGCTGACAATGATGGTACCGGATAAAAACGGCACTATGGCAGATGTGGTGCTGGCATATGATACGGTAGATTCCTGTATCAATTATCCGGGCCATTTAGGTGCAGTGGTTGGCAGGAGTGCTAACCGGTTACAGGGAGCATCCTTTACCCTGAACGGGATTGACTATCAGTTGGAGGCGAATTCCTCAGGCCGCAATAACCTTCACAGCGGTCCTGATTTTTACAAGAACCGGTTGTGGGATGCGCAAGTGGAAGAGGCCAGCCTGGGAACCAGGATTACCTTTTCACTGTTCAGCCCCGATGGTGATCAGGGATATCCCGGTAATGCCGATATTATGGTCAGCTACACCTTAACCCCTGACAACAGTATTCAAATTGACTATGGCATGACAGCGGATGCCGATACCATAGCTAATTTAACCCAGCATGCCTATTTCAATCTGTCCGGCCATAACAGCGGTTTGGCCCTGGATCAGCAGGTCTGGATTGATGCTGACAGCTTTACTGCTACAGATGCAGAATCGATTCCGACCGGTGAGATTACTCCGGTCAAGGGAACCCCAATGGATTTTACTGTAATGAAGAAGATCGGCCGGGATATTGAGATGGATTATGAGGCTCTTATCCTGGGGCGGGGTTATGATCATAACTGGGTTCTGAATCATTCTGAAGGAGAACTGGCACTTTGCGCCAAAGCTTTTGATAAAGCGAGCGGACGAATGATGGAGGTCTACACGGATCTGCCGGGACTTCAGTTCTATACGGGGAACTTCCTGACTGGAGAACATCCGGGCAAAGATGGAGCTGCTTATGATTGCCGCTGGGGATATTGTTTCGAAACTCAGTATTTTCCGGATGCGATTCATAAACCGCAGTTTGCTTCGCCAGTGTTGAAGGCTGGGATGGAATATAAGACTACGACGGTTTATCGGTTTTTAGTTGTTGAATAGTGTGAGTCGTGTTTGCAGGGGTTGATAGAGGCGATGGGTGATAAGGTACATAGGACAGATACTAAGATAAAGATATTGAAGGCGGCTAAGTCAGAGTTTTTGAGTCTGGGGTATGAGAAGACTACGCTTCGTACTGTTTGCAGGCGGGCGGGGGTGACGACTGGGGCTTTGTATTTTTTCTTTGAGAATAAGGCGGATTTGTTTCGGGAGCTGGTTGGGAAAATGGCTTCTGATTTTGAAACCTATTTTGGTCAGGCGGTTGAATCTGAAAGGGTATATTATCGCAGCCAGATTGTGGAAGGTTCGGATCTGGATGGGGCGCTTGACAGTGAAAATGAATGCCGGATGATGCGTTATATTTATCCTAAAAAAGAAGAGTTTCTTATATTGATGACAAAAGCGAAGGGGTCGGAATTTGAATTTTTTTATGAGAAGATCAGGAAGCTTATGATAAGTGCTTTTGAAGCGTTTTTTAATTTATATGTTCCCGGACAGGCTGGCGTAACGGCAGTATATGCGATGATACCGCTGCTGGTTGCGTGGAGAATGGATAGTTATCTGGGGATCCTGCGTGAGGATCTGACGCTGGAGGAGACGCTGATACGTACTGATCTGATAGCCCGTTATGCTTCGGGCGGCTGGAATGCAATTGTTGAATCGGTTGTTCATCCGATGTGAAATTGAACCGTTACGTTACATCATAAGAAGATGGCGGGGAACCGTCATTTCTTTATAAAAACAACATAACAAATGTTATGCAAAAGGAGACGAACAGATATGAATGAAAAAGTGAATTATGGAAACTGGGTGCCAAGGAAGATGCTGCACATGTCATATACTGTGATTGTGTTTTTGATTATTGTTACGGCATTTAGCTTTAGTGGGATGATATCAGCCTGGAATCCGCTTTTGGTAAAGGGATTACAGATTATATGCCTGCTGATGACGGTGTTTATGATTTGTCTTTCTTCCTATTTTACGGTCTGTTACCATCTGTTTTCTTATACTGGAAGATATAAAATACAGGAACGGATCGTAGACTATGTAGTGCATCAGCTGGAACTGAAAAAGGAAGATGGTACGATACTGGATATCGGTTGTGGAAGTGGAGTTGTTTCGATTAAGACAGCGAAACGTTATACCAAAGCAAAACTTATTTCGATTGATTACTGGGGAAAAGGCTGGGATTATGCCAAACAGCAATGTGAACGGAATGCGGCCATTGAAGGTGTAAAAGAACGGATAACCTTTCAAAAGGGAGATGCGGCATCCTTGGATTTTCCGGAAGAGACGTTTGATGGTGCGATCAGTAATTTTGTTTTTCATGAAGTAGCAACTCAGCCTGACAAACGAAAGGTAGTAAAAGAAGCGCTCCGTGTCATTAAACCAGGTGGAGCTTTTGCTTTTCATGATTTGTTCCTGGATGAATCATTATATGGAAATCTGGAGGAACTGGCAGAGGAATTAAGAAATGAAGGTGTCTTCAGGGTTGAAATCATCAAAACGGCAGAGCTTCTTGAAATCCCGGCAATCTTGAAAAACAAAGTAATGATCGGCAATATTGCCCTGATTTACGGGGTGAAATAAAGGCTACATAAAATTAGTAAAATTATAACAAATGTAACAGAACCTTCTAGTGTATTAATTTCTGTTGGACATATAATAACAACGTACCACAAAACAACAAGTCATCACGGAACACCTAACAGATAAAAAAATTTCGTGATAGACCAACAGAAAAAAGGAGGGCCTTCATCATGGCAAGATCTTCAAACAGAGCTGAGGTACCAGAAGCAAAAGAGGCACTGGATCGTTTCAAAATGGAAGTAGCTAGCGAACTCGGAGTACCGTTAACCAATGGATACAACGGTAACCTGACTTCCGCACAGAATGGTTCCGTAGGCGGTTATATGGTAAAGAAAATGATCGAAGCACAGGAAAGACAGATGGCAGGTAAATAAATTACCAGCTATCAATTAAGAGGGAGTAATGCAAAAGGCCGGAGCAATCCGAACCGGGAGCATTGCTCCCTTTTTCCTGCACGAGAGTTCCGCTTCTTCCCTCGCTGCTTTCCCTCTTTTTGCATCTTTTGTATAAATAATATACATAAAATAGAAAAAGAAAAGGTTTTAGAACCCGCTAACTTATGTTATAATTGCAAAGGAATGCTTAAGAATAAGGGGACACTATGAGAGTAATTGCCGGCAGTGCCAGGCGTATGTCGCTTAAAACAATCGATGGTCAGGATACCAGACCCACTACTGACCGTATTAAAGAAACATTATTTAATATGCTGCAGTATGATCTGGCGGATTGTAATTTCCTGGATTTGTTTGGTGGAAGTGGTGCTATTGGCATTGAGGCGTTGAGCCGCGGTGCCGGTTTTTGCGTTTTTGCAGAGCAGAATCATCTGGCAGCCTCATGTATTCAGGATAATCTGAAGACGACCCAGATGGAGGATAATGCCATTATTATGCAGTGTGATGCATTAACTGCATTACAGCGGCTGGAAGGTAAATACCGGTTTGACTTTATTTTTATGGATCCGCCTTATAATCAGCAGCTGGAACTGCAAATGCTTGCATACCTCAGGCATTCTGAGCTGATCGATAAGCAGAGTACGATTATTATAGAAGCCTCTGCAGAGACAGTTTTTTACGATCTGGAATTAAGTGGATTTTTTATAGAGAAAACCAAAAAATATAAGACAAATCAACATGTGTTTGTCTACAGAGGAGATTGATTATGGCTACTGCAGTATATCCGGGCAGCTTTGATCCTGTCACGCTTGGACATTGTGATATTATCGAAAGAATTTCTAAAATGATGGATTATGTCATTATCGGAGTATTGATCAACAGCTCCAAGACTCCGTTGTTTTCTGTAGAAGAGCGGGTTGAGATGCTTAAGCCTCTTGTAGCTCATTTGCCAAATGTTGAAGTAAAGTCATTTGATGGTCTATTGGTCGATTTTGTTAAGCAGAATAATGCTCAGGTAATTGTCAGAGGATTGCGCGCCATTACCGACTTCGAATATGAACTACAGCTTTCTCAGACGAATCGTGTCATTGCTCCTGATATCGATACGATATTTTTGACCACAAATTTAAAATATTCTTATCTGAGTTCTAGTATCGTAAAAGAGATTGCCAGGTATCAAGGTGATATCCGGGCATTCTTACATCCTGAAATAGCACAAAAAGTAGCGGCAAAAATTATGTCGGCAAATGAAATGAAACCGTTGTGTTCTGCTGAGGAACATGATAAGATTATAAGATAATGAAGTGAGGAGAAAAGGCCATGAGTAGAATTGAGCAGTTGATTAGTGAAATCGAAGAATATATTGACAGCTGTAAATATCAGCCGCTGTCAAGCACAAAAATACTTGTAAATAAAGAAGAAATAGAAGAATTGCTGGTTGAACTGCGTTTACGTATACCGGATGAAATCAAGAAATATCAGAAGATTATCAGTAACCAGGATATCATTTTGAATGAGGCCCGGGCACAGGCGGACGGCATGCTGGCAGATGCAACCGCGCAGACCAATGAACTGGTGAATGAACACGAAATCATGCAGAAAGCTTATGCCAGCGCGAATCAGGTGATTGAAGATGCTCAGATGCAGGCGCAGGCGTTTATTGACAGTGCCGTAACGGATGCAAACCAGATTCGCCAGAGTTCCATTAATTACACGGACGATATGCTGAAGAGCCTTCAGACCATCATTACCCATTCGATGGAAGGAGCCCAGAACCGTTTCGATGCATTTATGTCTTCCATGCAGTCAAGCCATGATATCGTAACCTCCAACCGTAATGAACTTTCTTCCGGTGTCTCCATTACTGAGGAGGAAGCAGTGACAGAAGAATAAAGATAATACAGGAAAAGCACGTATGTATGGTTTTCCAGCTGATATAGTGCCGGATAGATAATCCGGCATTTTTTATTACACTCCGGGTCTGGAATATTCCTGACAGCCCACCGAAGGCGACTACAGCGATTACCATTGGAATGGCCTGATTGGCAGGAAGGGTCCGGCAAATCTGATTTACACCGGTTGTGATTTCGGCAATTCCGGTAAGCAGCGCTTTGGCTTGAGGTGTCAACAGCGTGATCTGCTGAATCCAGACGGCCAGAATCGAGAACAGCATAATATATCCGCCAATCACGACCATAGTCTCGCAGGTGGAAAGCAATATTTCCTCCAGTGAAAGGCGGCGGGTACTGTCATCAGATCCGTCTGCCGCGATACTGCAGATACTCATAGTTGTTGGCTGCAACCCGGGTTTGTTTCCGAAACGGAAGTAAAACCGGCGTGACAACAGTGAAACCGGAATAATCGGCAGGTACAGACAGGCCAGTAAATAAGCCGGAGGTAAAGCCTGGGGAAGCTGGCTCATAACAAAACCAAGCAAAAACATCGGGCTGGGATGGTTACACATAGACAGCAGATAATCGGCTTCCTGGCGGCTAATTTTGCCATAATCCAGAAAATCTCCGCACAGTTTGGCGCCCAGTGGATATCCGCATAAAAGACCGCAGATCAGAACATAGGTGCCATTGTCAGAAAGTCCGAAACAGGTTCCAAAGAGGCGCCTGAATGGACGGACCAGCAGATCTACACCATCGAGCGCTACGACCATTTGCGTACATATAATAAACGGTGCCAGTGTGGGCAGTACCACCTGGAACCAGAGCAGGATTCCGCTGGATGCACCCTGAATAGAATAGGCTGGAAACAGCAGCAAAAGTCCCAGCAGAATAATTGGAACAATACGGATTTTGGGCATAAGAGATCCACAAGCTTTGTTAGTCTATTATATGATTAAAAAATAAAAACATACATAAGAACATTTAGAAAGTGAGGCGGAGCATGACAGCAATCAAACATATCACCATCGTTGGAATGGGAGCATTGGGGATTTTGTATGGGGATCATTTCATCAGAACGCTGGGGAATGATGCGGTAACCTTTCTGGCTGATCAGGAACGGATCAGAAGATATCAGGAAGAGACCGTAACCTGCAATGGAAAGATCTGTGAATTTCAGTTTCAGGCGGCCGGCGAGACCGGCGCACCGGCTCAGCTGCTGATATTTGCAGTCAAGGCGACGGCGCTGGAGGATGCCATCGAACTGGCGCGGCCGTATGTTGATCAGAATACAATTATTGTTTCTGTTCTGAATGGAATATCAAGTGAACAGATCATCAGACAAAAGCTTGGCACCGGTACCCTTATTTACAGTGTTGCGCAGGGTATGGATGCGGTGAAATGCGGCAATAAACTGACCTATTCGCATATGGGTAAGCTGTGTATCGGATTACCTGCCCGGGATCAGGATCGCCTGCCGATGCTCAGCCGCCTGGAACAGCTGTTTAGCAGAACCGGGCTGCCGTATGTAGTTGAACCGGATATTCTTCATCGGCTGTGGAGTAAATGGATGCTGAATGTGGGCGTGAATCAGGTTGTTATGGTAGCGGAGGGGACATACCGGACCGTACAGCACCCAGGGGCACCAAGAGAACAGATGCTTGCCGCCATGCGAGAGGTGATCATGCTGGCCCGCCAGGAAGGCATTGCTGTAACCGAACGGGATCTGGAAGAGTATGTGGCATTGGTGGATACGCTGAATCCCGATGGAATGCCTTCAATGCGGCAGGATGGCCTGGCCCGCCGATATTCGGAGGTGGAGCTGTTTGCCGGAACCGTGATACAAAAGGCGCGGGCCGGGCAGATGGCAGTTCCGGTTAACGAATATCTGTATCACAAAATCGCTGAGATCGAAAACAGTTATCGATGACAGGATTCCAATCAAAAGCCTTTTATGTTATACTCATAGGGACTGAAATTGAGATAATAAGATAGGAAAATACAATGAAATTACCGGAAGCTTTTCTTGACAATATGAAACAACTGCTGGGTGAGGAATATGATGCCTGGCTTGCCAGCTATGATGAAGAACCAGTACCGGGACTGCGGATTAATCTGACCAAGTGTGATTGCTTATCCTGGGAGAATCAAATAAATCCCTTTTCCACTGCCCGGATTCCGTGGACAGCCAATGGATATTATTATCAATCGGAGGAAAAGCCGTCCAGACATCCCTTTTACTATGCCGGGCTCTATTATCTTCAGGAACCCAGTGCCATGCTGCCGGCCCAGCTTCTGCCGGTACATCCGGGCGACCGGGTACTGGATATCTGTGCAGCACCCGGCGGCAAGAGCACTGAACTTGCCGCGCGGCTGGCGGGAGAAGGATTGCTGGTCGCTAATGACATCAGCAATTCCAGGGCGCAGGCACTGCTTAAGAATCTTGAGCTGTTTGGTATTTCCAATATGCTTGTCACTAGTGAGGCTCCTGATAAACTGGCTGATACATTTGGCCGGTTTTTTGACAAAATTCTGGTCGATGCACCATGCTCAGGCGAAGGAATGTTCCGCAAGGATCCGGCACTGATCAGAAGCTGGGAAGACCGGGGACCGGAGTATTATGTGCCGATTCAGCGGGAGATCCTTAAGCAGTCGGTCCGGATGCTGGCTCCGGGTGGTTATCTGCTGTATTCTACGTGTACCTTTGCCAGTGCTGAGGATGAAGACAATATCAACTGGCTGCTGGAGCAGGAACCATCTCTGGAACTATCGGCAATCCCGCTGTTTGACGGGGCAGAACCAGGCGCAGACGGTTCGCCGGTTATCCGCCTTTTTCCGCACAAGATAAAAGGTGAGGGCCATTTTGCTGCATTACTTAGAAAGAAAGAAGAGACTGAGCCGGCCGAAGGCGATCATGCTTTTACAGACCGAAATCCGGCGGCAGGCAACGAAAAAGAACTGCGTTTTCTGGACAAGGAAACGGATCTGTCTGCGTTTCTTGACCAGCTGGGAAGACCGCTGGATCGCAGCCGGATGATGATCAGGAATGATCAGATCTATTATCTTCCGGCTATGTTTGACCGTCGCTGGAAACTGCGCTACCTGCGTACCGGACTGCTGCTTGGCGAATGCCGGCGCGGGCGTTTCGGGCCGTCCCAGGCGCTGGCGATGGCGCTGTCTCAGCAGGATTTTTGCAATACCTTGTCATTTTCTTCAGCAGATGAACGGACAATACGCTATCTGAAAGGTGAGACGGTTGCTGTTTACGACCATGAACATATTGATAAGGGCTGGTGTCTGGTCTGCGTTGACGGTTTTCCGCTTGGCTGGGCCAAATCAAACGGCCGGACTCTGAAGAACAAATATTATCCGGGATGGCGGTGGTTATAATGGGAAAAACAATCAGGCTGGACAAGTTTCTGGCAGAGATGGGCAAAGGAAGCCGGTCGCAGATAAAAGAAGCCGCTAAAAAAGGGCGTATTCAGGTAAATGGGACTGTAGAAAAGAAGACCGAACGAAAGATCGATCCGGATACGGATCAGGTATTCTTTGATTCAGTGCCGGTTCGTTATCAGGAATATGAATATATTATGCTGAACAAACCACAGGGGGTGGTTTCGGCAACACAGGATAATCTTCATCAAACGGTGCTGGATCTGCTGGATGATGCCGTGCGGCGCGATTTATTCCCGGTCGGCCGGCTGGATATTGATACCGAAGGCTTGCTTCTGATTACTAATGACGGGGATCTGGCGCATCGTTTGCTGGCCCCGAATAAGCATGTTGATAAACAGTATTATGCTGAAATTTCCGGTATTCTACCAGCGGACTGCGTGGAACAGATGGCCCGCGGAATGACCCTTAAGGATGGTACCGCTGTCAAACCGGCCCGCCTGGAAGTGTTGACCGGCAAGGATGAGGGCGCGGTTCTGCTGACGATCCGGGAGGGCAAGTTTCATCAGGTGAAACGGATGTTTGAGGTGCTGAATTGTCAGGTGACTTATCTGAAACGGCTGTCGATGGGTCCGCTTAGCCTGGATGATTCTTTAAAGCCTGGCGAGTACCGGAGCTTAACACAAAAAGAAAAGAGTGAATTATTATGAACCTTAATGCGGTATTAAAAGATACCAAAGCGGTTATATTTGACCTTGACGGAACGCTGGTTGATTCAATGTGGATGTGGCATGCGATCGATGTGGAATATCTGGAGCGGTTTGGATATGATTGTCCGGACGATCTGCAGAAGAAGATTGAGGGCATGAGTTTTTCGGAAACGGCCTTGTATTTTAAAGAGCGGTTTGGCATTCCTGATACAGTAGAACAGATTAAACAGGACTGGACAGAGATGAGTATTGATAAGTATCGAAACGATGTAAAGCCAAAAAAAGGTGCCAGACGGTTTCTTGACTATCTGAGAGGTGCCGGGATTAAAACCGGAATTGCTACCAGTAACGGCCGGGAGATGGTTGACGCAGTTTTAGTATCACTGGGTCTGTCTTCGTATTTTCATTGCGTGACAACGGCCTGTGAAGTGGCCGCCGGAAAGCCGGAACCGGATATTTATCTGAAAGTAGCGGGTGATCTGCAGGTACTGCCGGGCGAGTGCGTCGTGTTTGAAGATGTTCCGGCCGGAATTCAGGCCGGAAAAGCTGCCGGAATGATGGTCTGTGCGGTAGAGGATGAGTTTTCCGGCTGGATGAAAGAAGAAAAAATAAAAATGGCAGACTTTTTTATTCATGATTATGATGAGCTGCTGCCGGATGGGGAATAGAAAACATGCATGATTATTTACCTGTCAGCCGTCAGGATATGAGCCTGCGCGGCTGGAACCAGTGTGATTTTATATATGTAACCGGTGATGCTTACGTGGATCACCCTTCTTTTGGAACCGCGATTATCAGCCGGCTGCTGGAAGCTCATGGCTATAAGGTCGGCATTATTGCCCAGCCGGACTGGAAAGATTCCAAAAGCATCGCCGTGCTGGGACAGCCGCGGCTTAGCTTTCTGGTATCAGCCGGCAACATGGATTCCATGGTAAATCACTATTCTGTGTCAAAACGGCGCAGGAACCAGGATTCCTATACTCCCGGAGGGGAGATGGGAAAGCGGCCGGATTATGCGACGATTGTATATTGCAATCTGATCCGTTCCGTGTACAAAGACAGTCCGGTTATAATCGGCGGAATTGAGGCCAGTCTGCGGCGCCTTGCCCATTACGATTACTGGTCCAATAAATTAAAGCGCTCGATCCTGCTTGATTCGCAGGCGGATCTTATTTCCTATGGGATGGGTGAGCATTCGATTGTGGAGATTGCCGATGCCTTAAACAGCGGAATTGATATCAAAGATATTACGTTTATTGACGGTACTGTTTACAAGACTAGAGAGCTGGAATCCGTCTATGATTATGAGCTTCTGCCGGATTTTCAGCTACTAAAACAGAACAAAGAAACTTATGCCAAAAGCTTTTATATACAGAATAATAATACCGATCCTTTCATTGGAAAGCGTTTAGTGGAACCATATAACGGGAAGGATTTTATTGTCCAGAACCCACCTTCCAAACCACTGACCCAGGATGAGATGGATCAGGTGTATGCCCTTCCCTATATGCGTGATTACCACCCATCCTATGCAGATGACGGCGGGGTTCCGGCGATCCGGGAGATCAAATTCAGCCTGATCAGTAACCGCGGTTGTTTCGGAGCCTGCAATTTCTGTGCCCTGACCTTTCATCAGGGTCGGATTATCCAGGCCCGCAGCCACGACTCTCTGCTTCGGGAGGCCAGAAGCCTGACGGAAGATGCGGATTTTAAAGGGTATATTCATGATGTTGGCGGACCGACAGCCGATTTCCGCTATCCAGCCTGTGAAAAGCAGCTGACTCATGGTGCCTGTAAGAACCGTCAGTGTCTTTTCCCGACTCCATGCAAGAATCTGCGTGCGGATCATAGTGATTACCGGAAGCTGCTGAAAAAGCTGCGCTCACTGCCCAAAGTAAAAAAGGTCTTTATCCGTTCCGGCCTGCGTTTTGATTATGTCCTGGCCGATCCCAGCAGAGACTTTATTAGGGAATTGTGCGAGCATCATGTCAGTGGTCAGCTGAAAGTAGCACCGGAGCATGTGGCTGATGCTGTTCTTTCCAAAATGGGCAAACCAGGAAATACAGTATACCAGCAGTTTGTAAAGGAATTTAAAGATACAAATGCCAGATTGAAAAAAGAACAGTATCTGGTGCCTTATCTGATGTCTTCCCACCCCGGCTCGACCATGAAAGCCGCAGTAGAACTGGCGGAATATCTGCGGGATCTGGGCTATATGCCGGAACAGGTGCAGGATTTTTATCCGACTCCGTCCACGATTTCCACCTGCATGTACTATACCGGGCTTGATCCGCGTACAATGGAACCGGTATATGTACCAAAGAATCCACATGAAAAAGCGATGCAGCGGGCGCTGATTCAATACCGTAATCCAAAGAATTATGAGCTGGTTGTGGAAGCATTAAAAATTGCCGGAAGAACGGATCTGATCGGATATGAAAAACGCTGCCTGATCCGTCCCAAAGGCGGGAATTCTGCCGGTGGGAACGGACCGTATAAAGATAACAAGGGCCGTAAGGAAAATCACAGTGCCCCTAAGAAGCCAAAGAAAACGATTCGCAATGTTCATAAGAAAAAGAGCGTAAAACGATAACAAAACATCAATTCAGAGAGGTGATAACAGCATGAAAATAGCATTGGTTACGGGTGCCTCTTCCGGTATGGGAAGAGAAGCAGTGATTCAGATCGCAGACCGCTTCGGTGGCCTGGATGAAATCTGGGCAATTGCCAGAAGGAGAGACCGGCTGGAACAACTGGAGCAGGAACTGCCGGTTCCGCTGCGGATTCTGCCCCTTGATCTGGCAACGGATGATGCACTTTTGGTTCTGGCTGCAGAACTGGATGATAAGCAGCCGGATGTCAAGATTTTAGTCAACTCAGCCGGATACGGCAAGATTGGCAAGGCCGGGACGCTGCCGCTGGCAGATGTGACCGGCATGGTCCGGCTAAACTGTGAGGCCCTATGTGCCCTCACGCATCTGGTCCTGCCTTATATGTCTGTGAACAGCCGCATCATCCAGCTGGCCTCTTCAGCCGCCTTCCTGCCACAGCCCGGTTTTGCCATTTATGCGGCAACCAAAGCTTTTGTACTGAGCTACAGCAGGGCTCTGCATATGGAGCTGCTGCCAAGAAATATTGCGGTTACGGCGGTTTGTCCGGGACCGGTCAAAACAGAATTTTTTGATATTGCCGAAACAACAGGACGGATCCCTTTATATAAAAAACTGACCATGGCAAATCCTAAGAAGGTAGTCAGCCTGGCACTGCGGGAAAGTATGATGGGCAAAACGGTTTCGGTCTACGGTTTCTGGATAAAAGCATACCAGCTGCTGAGTAAAGTCGTTCCCCATGACCTGTTGCTGAAAATTATGACCCATTTATAGGAGCAGGATAAGAATGAAAAAAGACAAAGGACAATACGGCTACCGCAACCACAGGAAACGGATGCGGATGCTGCTGACAGGGATATTCATTGCAGCAATTCTGCTGCAGCTGCTGGTGCGGCATTTCACAGATAACCCGTCAACCAGAAATATTCTGACCGTTATGGCTATTCTGACGGTGCTGCCAATGGCAAATATTGCATCTCCGCTGCTTGCTTCATGGAAATACAAAACACCGGACCGGGATTTTTATGACAAAGTATTACCATACGAAGAACGTTTTCCGATTTTATATGATCTGGTACTGACAACGAAAGAATGTATCATGCCGATGGATGTGATTGTGGTTCATCCCAAAGCCGTGATTGCTTATTGTACCAATCCTAAAGTTGACACCCCGGTAGCCGAGAAATTCTTAAACGAAATGCTGCGCGGTCACAAGCTGGATGCAAATGCCAAAGTAATCAAAGACGAACAAACCTTTTTCAGGCGCCTCGATACCCTGAAACCGGCATCAGAGTATGAGGCGGACGGAAGTGAACCATATGTCATCGCATTAATGAAAAGTCTGTCTATGTAGGCAGGAGGAAGTAACATGCAAATAATTATAGTAAATGCCAATGAAGCAGGACAGCGTCTTGATAAGCTGCTGTTCAAGCACTTTAATGAGGCTCCGAAGAGTTTTGTGTACCGGATGCTGAGAAAGAAAAATATCGTGTTGAACGGCAGGAAAAGTACCGGCGCAGATAAGCTGGTGGTGGGCGATGAGATCTCTCTGTATCTGGCTGATGATACGATCGTAAAGTTCTCCCGTACGGTGATATCAACGACAAAGAGCCGGAAACTCGATATTGTGTATGAAGATGATCATATCATGCTGATCAACAAACCATCCGGAATGCTGTCGCAGAAAGCCCGCAGCACGGATGAGTCGCTGGTGGAATATCTGATCGCCTATTTGCTGGATTCGGGTCAGCTGACCGAACCGGAACTTCAGCGTTTCCGGCCGTCAGTCTGCAATCGTCTTGACCGCAACACCAGCGGCCTGGTCGCAGCCGGCAAATCACTGGCCGGCCTTCAGATTCTGTCAGAAGCATTTAAAGAGCGTACCATCCATAAATACTATCAGTGTGTAGTCAGCGGAACAGTAACCGCCAGCCAGAATATCACCGGATATCTCAAAAAGAATGAGCAGACTAATCAGGTGACGGTTTATCAGGAAGCGGTACCAGATAGTATGCCGATTCATACCGCCTATGAGCCGCTTGCCAGTGCCGGTGGTTTTACCCTGCTGAAGGTTACTTTGTTCACCGGGAAAACGCATCAGATCCGGGCTCATCTGTCCGTGATCGGGCATCCGATTGTCGGTGACTATAAATACGGCAGCAAAGCCATCAATGAGGCCGCCAAGAAAGAACATGGAATTACCTCGCAGATGCTCCATGCCTGGAAGCTGGTAATGCCAAAGCCGCTGCCAAAGCCATTGGATGAGTTAAGCGGATGTGAGTTTACGGCACCGCTGCCAAAAGCTTTCAGCGAGTATTTTTGAAGGAGAAGCAAATGGGTACATGGAAGACCAGGGGACTGCGCGGCTCGACACTAGAAGATTTGATTAATCACAGTAACGAAAGCTATCGGGAGAAGAAACTGGCGCTGATTCAGAAGATTCCAACACCGATTACCCCGATTCAGATAGACAAGACAAACCGGCATATCACGTTGGCTTATTTTGAACAAAAAAGTACGGTTGATTACATCGGGACCGTACAGGGTATTCCGATCTGCTTTGATGCCAAAGAATGTGCGGTAAAGACCTTTCCGCTGCAGAATGTTCATCCGCATCAGGTCGAATTCATGAAAGAATTTGAAGAACAGGGCGGAGTTGCTTTTCTGGTTCTGCATTTCACGAAGATGAATGAAATATTTTACCTGCCTTTCCGCAACCTGTATTGTTTCTGGCAGCGGATGGAACAGGGTGGAAGAAAGAGCTTTACCTACGAAGAGATGGACCACTCCTGGCTGATCGGTCATCACCGTGATATTTATGTTCATTATCTGGAGCAGATCCAGCGTGACCTGATTCAGCGTGATGAAACTGATTGACAAGCGGCAGGTATTACTCTATAATTAAACGATACGTCACCGTATTATCACTTTACCACAAGAAAGTGAAAGATTAAAACACGGGAGGAATCATGAAAAATCAATTATTACATACACCGGAGGGGGTCCGGGATATCTATGCCGAAGAATGCGCCCGGAAGCAGACGGTTCAAAAAGAGATTCAGAGTGTGTTCCATTTGTATGGCTATCAGAATATCGAAACACCTACGTTTGAATTTTTTGATATCTTCAAAAAGGAACGCGGAAGCGTGGTTTCCAGCGAAATGTATAAATTTTTTGACCGTGACAACAATACCCTGGTGCTGCGGCCTGATATGACACCGTCGATTGCCCGCTGCGTTGCCAAGTATTATATGGATGAAACGATGCCGCTCAGACTTTGCTACCTGGAGCCGGCTTTTCTGAATGGCACAAGCTATCAGGGCCGCCTGAAAGAAACGACCCAGACCGGTGTGGAATTGATTGGGGATGCTTCCAGTGATGCCGATGCAGAGATGATTGTGATGGTAGTGGATGCGTTGAAAGCCAGCGGCCTGCAGGAATTTCAGGTAGACCTGGGGCAGGTGGAATTCTACCGCGGTCTGGTGGAAGAGTCCGGAATGGATGATGATACGCAGGAGCAGCTGCATGAACTGGTTGAGAATAAGAACTATTTTGGTGTGGAGACACTGCTGTCAAAGCTGGAGATCAAACCGGAATTAAAACAGGTATTTTTAAAGCTGCCGGAATTATTTGGTGATATTGAGCAGATCCGGCTGGCTAAATCGATGACAACAAATGAACGGGCATTAAAGGCAATTGAACGCCTGGAGCATATTCAGGAAATACTGGATGGCTACGGCGTCGGCGAGTATATCTCATACGACTTATCGATGTTAAGCAAATATTCCTACTATACCGGTATTATTTTCAAGGCATATACTTATGGAACCGGTGAATATGTCGTTACTGGCGGCCGCTATGACAAATTGCTGATCCAGTTCGGCAAAGATACCCCGGCGATTGGTTTTATGATCGTGATTGATCAGCTGATGCTGGCGCTGTCAAGGCAGAATATCGAAATTCCGGCCGATATGGTACATACGATTATCTTATACGGACAACAGGACCGACAGAAGGCGATCGTTCTGGCACAGCAGTTCAGAAGCAGTAAGATCGCGGTGCAGCTGATCCGCAAGCCGTCAGCACAAGAAGTTGGGGAGTATACGGCCTATGCAAAACGGCACCATATCCGTAATCTGCTGTATCTGATTGACAACGGAACCCGGGTACAGGTATGGAACACTGAGCAGGGTAGTGCTAAAGTTCTGGATTACGCTGACTATATTCATGAAACAGAACTGTGGAGGTTGCTGATATGAAATATCTTACGTTTGCCCTGGCCAAAGGCCGTCTTGCCAAACAGACATTGGAGTTGTTTGAACAAATCGGCATTACCTGTGAGGAGATGAAAGACAAGGATTCCAGAAAACTGATATTTGTTAACGAAGAACTGGGATATCGTTTCTTTCTCGCGAAAGCAAGCGATGTTCCTACTTATGTAGAATATGGTGCAGCTGATATTGGTATTGTCGGAAAAGATACGATTCTGGAAGAAGGCCGCAAGATGTACGAGGTACTGGATCTGGGCCTTGGCGTGTGCCGAATGTGTGTATGCGGACCGGAGACAGCCAGGGAGCATCTTCAGAATCATGCCCTGATCCGGGTTGCAACAAAATATCCGGCAATTGCCAAAGAATATTTTTACAATAAAAAGAACCAGACGGTAGAAATCATCAAATTGAACGGTTCGATTGAGCTGGCTCCGATCGTCGGATTGTCCGAAGTGATTGTAGATATCGTGGAAACCGGCTCGACCTTAAAGGAAAATGGGCTGACCGTATTGGAGGAAGTCTGTCCGTTGTCTGCCCGGATGGTAGTAAATCACGTTAGTATGAAACGGGAAAATGAGCGTATCAAAAAAATCATTCAGGATTTGAGAACCCTGATTCAACAGGAGGCAGGCACATGAGAATTGTACAGTTAGACCAGCAGACCAAACAGAATATTCTGGCTGATTTGCTGAAACGTGATCCCAACAATTATGGCGAATATGAAGATACAGTAAAAAAAATTGTGGAAGATGTCCGGGAACAGAAAGATAAAGCAGTATTTGGTTACACCAGAGAATTTGACCAGGCCGAGATCAATGAGTCAAATGTCCGGGTAACAGATACAGAGATCCAGGAAGCACTGTCACAGGTTGATCCGTCTCTGGTCACGGTAATGAAACGTTCCATGAAAAACATCCGTGAATATCACGAGAAGCAGCGTCAGTACAGCTGGTTTGACAGCAAACCGGATGGTACGATCCTGGGCCAGAAGGTAACCGCACTATCCAGCATCGGAGTCTATGTGCCGGGAGGTAAGGCCGCATATCCATCGTCGGTGCTGATGAATATTATTCCGGCAAAGGTTGCCGGCGTTGAACGGATTGTCATGGTAACACCGCCCGGAAAGAACGGAAAAGTGAATCCCGTTACTCTGATTGCAGCACATCTGGCAGGCGCAACAGAGTTATATAAAGTCGGCGGAGCGCAGGCTGTTGCCGCACTGGCCTTTGGTACAGAATCCATTCCACGGGTCAATAAAATTGTCGGGCCGGGTAATATCTTTGTGGCATTGGCGAAAAAAGCCGTATATGGCCATGTTAGTATTGACAGCATCGCCGGACCGAGCGAGATTCTGGTACTGGCAGATGATAGTGCCAATCCCCGCTTTGTGGCAGCTGATCTGTTGTCTCAGGCAGAGCACGATGAGCTGGCATCGGCAATTCTTGTTACGACCAGCATGGAGCTGGCCCAGAAAGTATCCGAAGAAGTTGACCGTTTTGTTCAGGAACTTTCCCGAAAAGAAATTCTGGAAAAATCACTGGCCAATTATGGCTATATTCTGGTAACCAAAACGATGGCTGATGCTATTGAAATCGCCAATGATATTGCATCTGAGCATTTGGAGATTGTCACCCGAAATCCGTTCGAGGTAATGACAAAGATTCAGAATGCCGGAGCTATTTTCCTGGGAGAATACAGCTCGGAACCGCTTGGCGATTATTTTGCCGGTCCCAATCATGTGCTGCCGACCAATGGTACGGCGAAGTTTTTCTCGCCGCTCAGTGTCGATGACTTTGTTAAAAAGTCCAGTATTATCTATTATTCCAAAGAGGCGCTGGAACCGGTTCATAAGGATATTGAGCAGTTTGCCGAGGCAGAGCAGCTGACGGCCCACGCCAATTCCATCCGGGTAAGGTTTGAAGAATAACGACAAGAGTGAAAGGGGAGGCGAAGATGAACAGGTCAGTACTGATTGAACGGAAGACTAACGAAACAGATATCCGTCTGGAACTAAGTCTCGATGGCAGCGGAAAAGCTTCTGTGAATACCGGGATCGGTTTTTTTGATCATATGATGATTAGTTTTGCCCGCCATGGGATGATGGATTTAAATCTGCAGGTGACCGGCGATTTAGAAGTAGATACCCATCATACCATTGAGGATACCGGTATTGTCCTGGGCCAGGCGATCAGACAGGCAATTGGTGATAAAAAAGGAATGATACGGTTCGGCACGGTGATCCTGCCTATGGATGAATCTCTGATCCTCTGTTCGCTTGATTTGAGCGGAAGACCTTACCTTAATTATCAGCTAACTCTGGATCGCGAAAAGGTTGGTGATCTGGAGACAGAAATGATTCGTGAATTCTTTTATGCAGTATCATACAGCAGTGCCATGAATCTGCATATCAAGCAGTTGGACGGCATCAATAACCATCATATTATTGAAGGGGCTTTCAAGTCCTTTGCCAAGGCTCTGGATGCAGCTACCAGTCTGGATCCGCGGATCCATGATGTGCTTTCTACCAAAGGAAGCCTTTAAACCAAATAAAAGGAGTGTTAATCGATGCAGTTATATCCGGCAATTGATATGAAGGGCGGAAAATGTGTCCGTCTGACGCAAGGACTTTTTGACCAGATGAAGGTTTATTCTGATTCACCGGCCGATATGGCAAAGCTCTGGGTATCCCAGGGCGCAAGCTTTCTGCACATTGTCGACCTGGATGGCGCACTGGCCGGCCACTCGGTCAACGAAGCAGCCATCCGTGAGATTACTGCAAGTGTGGATATACCGGTTCAGCTGGGCGGTGGAATCCGCAGCAAAGAAGCAGTAAAGCATATGCTGAAGCTGGGAATTACCCGCTGCATTATCGGAACAAAAGCAGTCGAACGACCAGAGTTCATCCGTGAACTGGTCACGGAATTCGGCACAGATGCGATTGTCGTTGGGGTGGATGCAAAGAATGGTATGGTGGCAGTAGAGGGCTGGGAAAAGGTAAGCACGCTGTCGGCAATTGATCTCTGTATGCAGATGAAGGACTTTGGCGTCAGCCATATTGTTTATACGGACATTTCTCGGGATGGTACGCTGACCGGACCGAATGTCGATTATACCCGTGAACTGACCAGACGTACCGGACTTAATATCATTGCTTCAGGCGGTGTATCAGGTATGGATGATCTGATTGCGCTGGATACGGCAGGCATCAGGGGGGCAATCATTGGAAAAGCCCTTTATGAAAAACGGATTGATCTTGCTGAGGCAACCGCACGATTTGAGCTGGAGGTGAAAATACATGAAAACCTATAAAAAACTGATAGTCAGTTTCGCATGCCAGAACGGTATGACTTTGGATGGCGGAAATCTTCTGGAGCTGGCGCAATTCTACAGCAATAATGGTGCAGATGAACTGTTTGTTTACGATCGGTCGGAGACGGAAGCGGATCACGAGCAAACCATCGCAATGATCAAAGAAATTGTCAGACAGACCGATATCCCTGTCATCACCGGCGGGAATATCAAGCGTCTGGAGGATGTCAAAAAATATCTGTATGCCGGGGCCAAAGCGGTCTATTTTGAAGGCGGAGATGAAGAGCAGATTGATTTGATCAAAGAAGCGGCTGACCGTTTTGGCAGTGAGAAGGTCTGTGCTTATCTTGATCAGGAGGCGCAGTATGACCGGATTTTAGAGCTGGAGCAGCTAGGGGCATCGGTGATGATTCTTGCAGCCGGGCGGACTGATTCTTTGCCGCCGGAAGCGGTATATTACGATATCTGCGGCAGTGATCTGGCTTCCATCCAGCAATGTCTGCAGCAGAATCATACCGCAGGGGTAATATTCCCCGGTGATGAAAAGGATCGGTCGGACTGTATGGCTAAAAAACAGCAGTTAAAAGCGCTGGGAATAGCGGTAGATACCTTTGAGAGCAGTGTTTCGTGGGATCAGTTCAGGCCTGGCAGTGATGGTCTGATTCCGGTTATTGTACAAGACTATAAAACCGCTGAGGTATTAATGCTGGCATATATGAATCAGGAATCGTTTCAGGCCACGCTGCAGTCGGGAAGGATGACTTATTTTAGCAGAAGCCGTCAGTCGTTGTGGCTGAAGGGTGAGACCTCCGGACATTACCAGTATGTCAAGTCGCTTGCGCTGGACTGTGATAATGATACACTGCTGGCACAGGTGCATCAGATCGGTGCAGCCTGTCATACCGGGGCCCGCAGCTGCTTCTACCAGAAGCTGGTGCAGAAGGAGTACAAAGAGACCAATCCATTGAAAGTCTTTGAGGATGTATTTCATGTCATTCTGGACCGGCAGGCTCATCCGAAAGAGGGGTCCTATACGAATTATTTATTTGAAAAAGGGATTGACAAGATTCTGAAAAAATTAGGCGAGGAAGCAACCGAAATTGTGATTGCAGCAAAGAATCCTGATGCCGAAGAGATTAAGTATGAAATATCGGATTTTCTGTATCATATGATGGTCTTGATGGCAGAGAAGAAGATTTCCTGGGAAGATATAACTGGAGAACTGGCGAACCGCTGAGTGCGGCCGCCAGTTTTTAATTTCATAGGAAGATGGTTGCTGAAGCAACCGCGCTCCGGCGCGAGAATGTAGCAAGGCACATTCCTTCTAGTTTCATAGGAAATCGCGCCCTAGTTCCTCCAGGCTTAGAGATATCTGGCTATATTCTTCCACTTCCTGATTGTGTGAATCGGCAGGAATTGCAGTGTGGTTGGATTTCTGAAGGATAGCGGACTGGGTCTGGTAGTATTCGGATTTTGCCCGGTTCATAATCGCCGCTTTTCCCTCGTGATAGGAATTCTGGTAATAATACAGCAGGAGAGATTCGGCCGGATTCAGCAGCTTTTCAACTGAAGCACCGGCTTCTTCCGGCTTTACCGCCATCGACAACGGCATATCCAGCGGAATATCAAATATGGAATATATCGTGGTGCCAAGTGCATCGGCGATAGCTTCCATCTGGATCATCTTTACTTTCTGGATTTCTCCGTTAATAATCCGGTTCAGTGTCGAGGGTGAGATATTCGCCTGAACAGAAAGCTGCTTTCTGCCGACACCTTTTAAATTCATGAATGTTAGCAATTTATCATTAGCCATAATTCAAATCTTCTCCTTGGTATATTAGTCCACTTAGTTTATCACAACTATTAAAAAGGTGCAAGAAATGCCTGACGGATACTTATTAATGTGCCGGAGCGGATATGCTAAAAATACAGACAATACTGAGTTTGTCTGTATTTTTAAAATTATACCCGGTTGGCTGCATATACGATACGATATACCTCTTCATCAGATAATTCCGGATTAGCCTTTATCACGTCATAGAGCGGCAGGATATTCTCCAGTTCGTCTTCCAGTGTGTCGGCAATTGCTTCCGGAGTCATGTTTTTTATTACCTTTTTACGGATAAGATAGATTTTGCTTTCGATTCTTCCTTCTGCCCGTGCTTCCATCTGTTCACGCAGCTTCTCTTCCCATAACTGCATCCACTTCCCTCCAATCTCTTCACTTTCCCTGATCGTCTGAACCCGACTGTGGAGCTGCTTTAGTTTATCTCCCTTGATACGCGGCTGCTCATAACCGTTAACTGATTCAATATAATGCAAAAGTTCAATTAACTCCGGACTGGCAGAATCTTCATCACTGCCTCTGGTATTTAGGAAAATACGGAAACCGCCATCCTCCAGACTACACTCCGGATATTCGTCACATCTCATCTGAAAGGTGTATTGATAACTTCCTCGTTTCAGGATATCAAACGGACCGATCATAACGATATAACAGTTCCTGCCCAAAGATGATCTCCAGCAACAACTGGTTAATAAGCGGATCGTCCATCGCTTCCGCGAACAGAAAGCGGTCTAGCAGCGTCAGGTCATTCAGTGTTTTTACTTCTGGTTCTTTTCTCAAATTGATACCTCCATTATAAAAAAAAATTGCTCTGGTTACAAGGGTTTTTCAATAAATATCGCTAAAAAAAATACTCCAAATTGCGATCATGGAATATCCTCTGCCACATGCAAAGGCATCACCTGCTTTCTGTCTCATTTTAAGATTCTGTGAGATTTCAGCCGAACCGGCCAATATGACTCAAAGGAGTCTTTGAAGAGCTTTTCAGAACGAAAAGCTCTTAGATTTTGTCCCTTATTATGATGGTTCCTGTATCATTTGTCAATCACTTTGTGAAAATCTTCGATCAGCCTTTGTGAAAATCTTCGATCAGCCTCTTTGTGAAAATCTTCGATCAGCCTATCAGCTGCCGGGGAATATGATATATCATTTGCTCAATCTGGGCCGAGTAAACGAGGGCAGCAAAAAGCAGATGTGATTGTTGGAAGTAATGAATCCGTTGAGATTTATATGGCAGGTATGGGCCTGTCTGTTATTCATGAATCAGTTGATAAACAGTGTAAATATCAGGGGATTTGCTGATTGACAGAATCTGGTAATCTGTATATAATCATTAAAGAAGTTAATATACTGATTTGTCGCATAATATCATTTTATATACATAGTATCTTTTTAGCATATATGAAATATCTGGAGAGGGGTGAACGGATGAACAGAGAAAAGCTGTTATCTTACGACTGCCCGGTGGAAGCAGCCGTAGATGTGATCGGTGGGAAATACAAAGTTATTATAATCTGGAATTTAATTGATAAAACGTTGCGGTATTGTGAGCTTAGGCGGGCGATTCCTAAGGCAACACCCAAGATGCTGAGTCAGCAATTAAAGGAGCTGGAGGCGGACGGCATTATCAACCGGATCCTGTACCCGGTGGTCCCGCCGAAAACAGAGTATTCTCTGACAGAGATGGGGAATACGCTGGCTCCGATTATTTGCGATCTTTGTAAATGGGGGGAAGCATATTATCAGGTGCAGGATATTGCCAGTCCTTGTGCGAAGCATTATGAGCAGGAACAATGCCGAAAGTCCCGGGCAGAATCAGAGGATGGGTGCGGTATGGAGGAAAACGATGTCTGAAGCAATTCTTCAATTAGAAAATATCACCAAAAGCTTTGATGATACCGGGGTTCTCAAAGGTATCGATCTTAGCGTTGATCATGGGGAGTTTGTGACTTTGCTTGGTTCTTCCGGCTGCGGCAAAACCACAACACTGCGTATTATTGCGGGTCTTGAGGTGCCTGATGGAGGGCGGGTTTTACTGGATGGGCAGGATGTTACATATACGGAGCCGAATAAGCGGGATGTTAATACGGTGTTCCAGAATTATGCATTATTTCCTCATATGACGGTAGCTCAGAACGTGGCTTATAGTCTTCGTTTGAAAAAGAAAAACAAACAGTTTATTGAGCAGGAAGTAAAAGCGGCATTAAGTCTGGTTCAGCTGGAGGGGTATGAGAAACGGATGCCTCAGGAGCTGTCTGGCGGACAGATGCAGAGGGTGGCGATTGCCCGGGCGCTGGTGAATAAACCGCAGTTGCTGCTGCTTGATGAGCCGCTGGGAGCGCTGGATTTGCAGCTGCGCCGACAGATGCAGACGGAGCTGAAGGCTTTGCAGAAACGACTGGGGATTGCTTTTATTTATATCACGCATGATCAGGAGGAGGCACTGAATATGTCGGATCGGATTGTGGTCATGCGTGACGGACGGTTTGAACAGATCGGTACTCCGGCTGAAATTTATGATTATCCAAAGACCAGTTTTGTCGCCCGTTTTGTGGGCAGTGCAAATATTATCCATGGCTCGGTGCTGCAGCAGACGGATGAGACATTTGAAGCATCTATCTGCGATGAGATCATGATGGCACAATCAGCGGGGCAGCAATTTGTGCCGAAGGAGAAAATCACGCTGGCCATCAGGAGCGAGCACCTTCAGCTGGCGCGCTGCGAAGTGGAGAAAAATGTCTCTGTCGAGAGTCATGGAAGATCTGCGGGCGGGCTGTATGCTGACGTGATTGAGAAGAGTATTGCCGGTGGAATGCTGCGGATTGTATTACGATTGAAGGATGGCACTGAATTGACGGCGACACGCCTGGGAATCGATGTGGAATTTGAAGTTGGCGACCGGGTTGTGGTGTCATGGAATGCGGTACATGCGGTTCCGGTTGATAAGGAAAATCCCCGACAGTCTTTGGGGAAGGGGATGGGGGTGATCCAAGATGGCGCGTAAGCGGACACCGTCCGGGCCGCAGCGGCGCAACCGCAGCCTGTATTTGATGATCCTGCCGTTATACCTGTTCACTTTGGTACTGGTGGCTGGTCCGCTGATTTACATGGTGATCTTAAGCTTCCAGACACGTGCCGAAGGCTGGGGGGTGGTTAATCAGTTTACGCCGGACAATTATATCAATATATTTGACCCTGTATATCTGAATACCTTTGCCGAATCATTCCGCCTGGCAATTATCTGTACATTTTTTACTATTCTGATTGGTTATCCTTTCGGATATTTGATGGCAACCTTATCACCGGCATGGAAGAAACGGATGATGATGTTTCTGATAATTCCTTTCTGGACATCCAGCCTGATCCGGCTGTACGGCTGGATCATTATCTTCCGTGCCAACGGCACGCTGGATCAGCTGCTGATGGGACTTAGGCTTCGGGATACGCCGCTAAAACTGCTATACACATATCCGGCTGTTGTAGTTGGGATGGTGTATGCCTTGGTTCAGTTTATGATCTTATCAGTTTATTCCAGCGCGGAAAAGCTGGACTGGAGTCTTTTGGAAGCAGCCCGGGATCTTGGTGCGACACCGGTTCAGACCTTTTTGTCCGTCACGTTAAAGCTGACCATGCCCGGTCTGCTGTCTGGCGTAATCCTGACGTTTATCCCGTCTATGGGGCTGTTTTTTATCGCCGATATCCTGGGTGGCAACAAGGTGGTGCTGGTCGGCAGTTTGATTCAGGATCAGCTGATGAAGGCACATAACTGGCCGTTTGCCGCAGCGTTATCGGTGACACTGATGCTGATGACTACAGTCCTTATCTGGCTGTACAAGCGGATAACCAATACAACGGAGCTGGAGGGGATGGGCTGATGAAACGATATCGGAAAATAACTTATTTATATCTGGCCATCATAACAGCTTTGTTGTATCTGCCCATTGTTCTGGTAGTGATTTACTCATTTAATGAAAGTAAAATTTCCAGTGTATGGGACGGATTTTCATTGAAGTGGTATAAAATTCTGTTTCGTGACAAAGCCATGTTTGCTGCTTTGAAGAACAGTATTATTCTGGCCCTTAGTTCCAGTTCTCTGGCAGCGGTGATCGGCACCCTGGCAGCAGTCGGATTTACGAAAATAAAACCGCGGTCAAAAGGGATTGTGGAATATGTTTCAATGATTCCCATCATGATTCCGGAGATTATTCTGGGCATGGTATTTATGACGTACTTTGCACTGCTTGGTCTGCGGTTTGGTATGCTTACCCTGATTCTGGCGCATACGGCCTTCTGTATTCCGTATAACTATATGACGGTTAAGGCTCGCCTGGTCGGGATGGATAAGAGCCTGGGGGAAGCCGCCCGTGATCTGGGAGCGGGTGAAGTGCGGGTATTCTTTGACATTACCCTGCCGCTCCTGGCACCAGCTATTTTAAGTGGTACGTTGCTGAGTTTTGCCATGAGTTTTGATGATGTAATCATCAGTCTGTTCGTTACCGGGGTGAATGTCAATACGCTGCCAATCAAAATATATACCCAGATGAAAACCGGAGTTACCCCCGAGATCAATGCACTGTGCGCTCTGATTCTGGGAGTGACGTTGATTCTGGTATTTCTTTCAACGATACTGAATTGCACGCAGTCCCCGTCGGGTAAAATCCGGCAGGTGAAAGCGAATGGCGCCGGTAAGGAATCAGCATAGATAGCAGCAAGTTAAGAGGAAACTCCCAGACAGCAGTCGGGGAAAAGTGAGGAGACGCCCCGACAGCAGTCGGGAGAAGTTTGGAGGAGAAAGAATGAAAAATATCATGTTATCGGTACTGACTCTGTCAATTACTACGGCAGCCCTGTCCGGCTGTGGCTCATCAGGTTCAGAAGGAAACGCAGGAAATAATGCAGTAAATGAAGCTGCAACGAATGCCGGAAGTCAGGCAAAGACCGACAGAAGCAAAGAACTGAATCTGTTTACCTGGGAGGGAATGTTCCCTCAGGAAGTTCTGGATGCATTTACGGAGGAAACCGGTATTAAAGTCAATTACTCCAGCTTTGATACAGATGAAACCATGCTTTCCAAGCTGCAGACTGCGGGGGGTGGAGATTATGATGTGGTAATTGCGGATGACTATATCATTGAAACTGCCATTGCTGAGCAGCTGGTACAACCGCTTGATAAAGCAAAACTGGATAATTGGGAGAACATCAATCCGGTTTATCAGGGTCAATTCTTTGATACGGAAGATGCTTACACCGTGCCTTACGGCGCTGGAGTGCAGACAATTGTGTACAATCCGGGTGCTGTAGATATTGAGATTAACGGATACGCGGATCTATGGGATGAGAGCTTGAAAGATAATCTTGCCATTATCGGAAATTATCGGGTTATCAATGGTATGGCCTTAAAAGTGGCCGGTGAGAGCTACAATACCACCGACACCGACGTGCTCGACGCTGCCGGTGAGAAATTGCTGGAACTGGCTCCAAATGTCCGCCTGATTAAAGATGACAATGTCCAGGATGATCTGATTTCCGGTGAAGTAGGTGTTGCCGTCATGTACACCAGCCAGGTAACCATGGCATGTTTGGCTGACCCGGAACTGAAGGTGGTTTATCCGGAAGAAGGTATCGGGTTTGGAATTATGGCTCAGTTTATTCCGGTCAATGCACCACATGCGGATGCGGCTTATGAATTTATCAACTACATTCTGCGCCCGGAGGTAGCAAAGCAGTGCTTTGAATATTTTGGTTACTATAGCACCAACCGTGCAGCGGATGAATTGATCGCGGAGGAATATCGTCAATTCTTAACACTTCCTTCCGATTTTGGCGGAAATACAGAGATGATTCAGAACGTGGATGCAGCAGCAGAAGAGGCGCATGTCAAGATCTGGACAAAATTCAAGAGTGCTTGCGGACAGTAAGCAGCATATGTTATTGGATATGCAGCCTTTTAAAATGAATAATTAGCTGAATTTTTGTTCATATTAAATTATGGAAAATGAAATCTGTCTTAATTATCATATAAGTTTAAAAGGAAGGTATAACAGTATGTCAATGAACCAAGTCCCTCACGACAAAGAAATTGATAATACCTTAGCATTATCTCAGGAAGGCTATTTATTTATAAAAAACAGGGCGGACAAATACCAGTCGGATATATTTGAGACACATCTGTTTGGGCAAAAAGTAATGTGTATGACCGGAAAAGAAGCTGCTGAAATATTTTACGATTCTGAACGATTTATACGTCAAGGGGCTGCGCCAAAGCGAGTACAAAAAACACTAACAGGCGAGAATGCAATTCAAGGTATGGATGGTAAAGCCCACTCGCACCGAAAAGCCCTCTTTCTGTCACTAATGTCGCCGGATGCCCAAAAGTGTCTTGCCATGCTTGTACAAGAAGAATGGAACGCTGTTATTCCAAAATGGGAAAATTCAAAGGAAGTAGATCTATTTGAAGAGGCGAAGGTTATTTTATGTAAATCAGCTTGCAAATGGGTTGGTGTACCGTTGCTTGAGGCAGAGATTACAAGCCGTGCTGAGGACTTTGCCGCAATGGTTGACGCTTTTGGAGCAGTTGGGCCAAGACACTGGAAAGGGCGGGCGGCAAGAACCAGAACCGAGGAATGGATAAAGTCGGTTATAAAAAATGTCCGGATAGGAAGGCAAAATGCCCCCGAGGATTCCGCGCTTTTTGCTATGGCATTTCACAAAGAACTTAACGGAACTATACTGGATACAAACATGGCTGCGATAGAGCTGATTAATATACTGCGTCCAATCGTTGCTGTTTCAACATATATTGCATTTATGGCATTAGCGTTATATGATTATCCAAAACATACCCATAATCTTTTGTCAGGTGACAATAATGAACTTGAAATGTTTGTACAAGAAGTTCGGCGTTACTATCCCTTTACCCCATTTGTAGGCGCAATAGTGAAAAAAGATTTCGTATGGAATCAGTGCGAATTTAAAGAGGGGGTGCTTGTAATACTTGATGTTTATGGAATAAATCACGATTCACGTTTATGGGATAATCCTTATTCTTTTGAGCCCGAGCGATTTAGAGACTTTAGCGGTGACCCATTTGCGTTTATCCCTCATGGGGGAGGCGATCCATCAAAAGGTCATCGCTGCCCAGGCGAAGGTTTTACCGTTGAAATTATGAAGGTAAGTTTAGATTTCCTTGTTAATAAGATTGAGTTTACCGTTCCTGAGCAGGATTTAAGATATGATATGGCGAAAATACCCACCTTTCCTAAAAGTGGTTTTATTATGAATACGATTAAGCAAAAGCACTAAGGTACAGATTATGGAAAGGAGTTGAAAAAGTGAATTATCTGGGCCTGATTGCAGGAATAGCTACGTTTCTAATTATAGGTATTTTTCATATAGTTGTAATAAAAGCAGAATATTATTTTAGCAAAAATTGTTGGCCATGGTTTTTAGCGCTGGGCTTTATTTGTTGCGTTATTTCTCTCTTTACGAAAATTACAATTATTTCTGTCTTATTTGCTATATTGGGATTTACACTATTTTGGAGTATAAAAGAATTATTTGAGCAGGAAAAACGAGTTAATAAGGGTTGGCATCCTAATAATCCTAAAAGGATCTATCGAGGTGCGAAATGAAATATATTTATCTGACATTAGGATTTGTGTTTTGCGGCCTTGGTTTAATAGGAGTTTTTCTCCCTGTACTGCCGACTGTTCCTTTCCTTCTTTTAACATCTTTTTGTTTTTCAAGGGGTTCAAAACGTTTTAATGATTGGTTTACCAACACCAGACTGTATAAAACCCATTTAGAGTACTATGAAAAAGAGTATTCCATGAAACTTGTAACAAAGATAAGAATAATGTTTTTTGCATCAAGTATGTTAATTATTTCATTTGTATTACTTGAAAATATTTTCGTAAAAACTTTTATAGTAATAATTGCTTTAGTTATGCATTATTACTTTATATTCAAAATAAAAACGGTTGAAAAGTTGCAATAATTTAAAGAGTAATATGAATGAAGGTCATACGTAAAATCTGATTTTACGTCCAATTATGCATGACTTTTTATTTGTAGCTTTTATTCATTTTTACAGGGGGTAAATCGGAACCTTTTTTGAAAAGGTTTTGAGATTTTTTTACCCGCCATTTTAATACGTCATAAGCGAGGGCAAAATGTTCTCGCGGTGCCGTTTTTCTTTGCTTTGCTCCGTTTGTATTGTATAATTAAGATTAAGGATATGATTATCAACTGCCGATTATGGCTGAGGTTGTGTGAAAACGCATTAGAAGATAATTTATATTGGGAAGTCATAAAATGACTAGGGGAATTATTCCAATCTTGAAGGAGCGTTTAACGATATGACATTAACAATGTTACCATTACTTGAAATAAACTCATGGTCAGAAGAATCTCTGTCCAATCTGGCAGTAAAAATATTAAAGATTGTGCCCAAGCCTCTTATACTCGTTGATGGAGTTGCTGGCTCAGGCAAGACAACTTTAGCTACAAAACTTGTTGATATATTGAATGCAAATCTAGTTCATTCAGACGATGTAAGCTGGTGCGCTGATCCTATCCATTGGGATGGTGAAATTTTTGCTGGTATTGTAAATCCTTGGCTCAATGGAAATGATGTCGCTTATAAACCAACAGGCTGGATTAGAGAGAACCGCCCTGGCTCCATTGATGTTGATCCAAATAGGGCACTCGTTATTGAGGGTATGGGAGCGAGCAGAAAAACACTGCGTGCAATTGCAACATATTCCATTTGGGTAGATACAGAGCCAGAGATAGCCCGGGAACGTGTTGTGCAACGAGACCTTGCTAATGGAGAAAATGGCGGAACTTTAGAGTCCATCACAGAATTTGCTAACTGGTGGGATTCCTTGCTGACACCTTTATTCTTAGAAGAAAAATCATGGAAATATGTGGATATTATTATTAGTGGCTCTCAATCCGATTTAATTTCTAATAATCTCATGATTCATGTTCCTGGGTTTTAATAGGGTAATATGCTACAGCTTCAAAACATATCTAGATTCTATTCTTATATAGGAGGCGGCAGGTTAATGCAAAAAATACTGATATTGTATTTTTCGGGAGCTGGAGCGACTAAAAAGGTTGCGGAGCTTATGTATTTTTTTATATCACAAATTTGTATTGTTGATATTTTTTCAATCGAAAATCACGCTGATTTCGATATGAATAATTATGACGCTTTAATAATCGGAACACCTGTGTATCATGCAGCCCCCTCCTATTTTGTTACAGACTATTTTGACAGCATAAGTCCACTGACTAAGGCAACCCCTGCATTTATTTACAATGCGCGGGCAACATGGTCATGCAATACCAATCGGATATTGGCCATACAAATACGAGGAAAGAACATCATTACTATTATGGATAAAGATTATCGAAGCCCGGCAAGTGATGGTTCGCTCATTGTCCCATTTATACATAGGTTTTTTGAATTTGAAAAGAACTTACAACAGAGAATTACTTTAAATTGCAATGCCTTTTTGAAACTATTACAGGAGGATACCCCGCAAGGATACATTCCGCGCTTCCGGTTTAGCAGCGTCATAAATGCTCCTAATAAATTGGCCGGACAGATCACTACTTTCAAAATACATCTGCACCGTGATAAGTGTAATAAGTGTGGTAAGTGTATTGATAACTGCCCCCATAATGCTTTGGACAAAGACAATTCTGGCTACCCTGTATTTATAACAAAGAACTGTGAAAATTGTTATCGCTGTATTCATCATTGTCCCCAAAAGGCATTATCATTAAGCAAACGAAAAGCACCTGAAAAAGTATTAAAGTATTAAAGTATTAAAAATCACTATTGTTATATGTAACAGAGAGGAACTATGCTGTGAATGCAAAACGGTCGGGAGAAATATATGTCAGGATTATCTCAGATATAGAAAAAGAGGAACATATTCATCCGGAGATTGAATTATTGTATGTGATTGATTATCATGCAGATGTTTATATCGGCAAGGAGAAATATGAGTTAAAAAAGGAAGATATTATTCTGATTAACACAAATAAAAAGCATAAACTATACATACCCAAAGAAAGCATGGTATGCCAGATTCATTTTTCTTATTATGAGCTGTGTGGTCATCTGGATTCCGATCATATTCTGTTCTGGTGCAATACCCTGTTGGATTCCGGGGAGTCATATGATGAGCTGAAAGGCTTGCTTCGCGCTCTTTTAATGGAGATGGTTGAAGGCGGAAGTGGTTTTAGCTATAAGGAGAATGGGATCCAATTTTTAGTGGTGAATTGTCTGCTGGATAATTTCAGAATCAAAACAATCAGTACCAATGCCGCCGGTGAATTGAAGAAAGATCAGCGGCTGGCAAAAATCATTCAATATATTCATGTGAATTATATGAATCCCATCAGCCTGACTGAGATTGCCGAAAAACTATATTTATCGCCATCTTCATTGTCCAGATTTTTTGTCAAAGCCACCGGTGAATCCTTTGTGGATTATGTCAAGAAAATCCGGCTGCAAAAGGTTGCGGAGGAATTGGTTTATTCTGATTTATCAATGACCAGAATTGCGGTTGATAATGGGTTTTCTAATCCGTCGGCAATGAATAAAGCATTCCGTGAAATGTATGAAGTGACGCCGACGGAGTACCGCAGCCAGGCGCAGTATGAACGGCGAAAAGAATATCATGCAGGTCTGGTAACAAAGCAAAAAGAAAAGTTAAGGCTTTTGCTGGATCAGGAAGATACGAAGCGTTCCACTGCCGGGCAGGCGGTTCAAAGGATCGCCGCCGATATAACAACAGGAAAAGAATATGATAAGTGGGAAAATAAATTAATCAATATCGGTTCTGCTTATGCCCTCAGTGCCGCTGATATGCAAAAGCAGGTTTTATATTTAAAAGAAACATTGAACATTGAGTATATCCGAATCTGGAATATATTTTCTGAAAGATTTATGATCCGCAAAGAAGCCGGGCAGGAACGTCTGAATTTTGACCGTTTGGACAGTATCTTGGATTTTTGTGTCAATAATAATATTAAATTGTTTCTGGATATGGGAACAAGACGAGACACGGCGATGCTGAGTAAAGGAAATGCCCTTTACAGCTATGAAGAGGGAATGCAGTTTGACAGCCGGGATGAGTGGGAGAGTATGCTGGAGCGTTTTTTAAAGCATCTTCTGCGCCGGTATGGTAAGCATATCATCGGGCAATGGGTGTTTGAATTTACGTTCTTTCTTAACAGCGGACCATACTACAGAGCTGAAAAATACAGCAATCAGCAAACCTGGAGGCTGGGATATGAAATTGTGAAAAAGGTAATTCCGTCAGCCCGGGTAGCTGGTCCCGGAATGCTGGTACTGGAAGATGAAGACATGCTGGAGGCGGTAATCAGCAGCTTTTTTGATATCCAGATTCAGCCGGATATTTTTACCGTATTTATGTTTCCATACGCAGAATATGATGAGAATGATGAGGTCTACAGTAAGCGGATTACGGACTACCGGTTCTTTCAAAGATATATGGCGGCAATCAAAAAAATGTTAGATAAGCTGGAGTTTCAGGGGGAACTTTATATTACTGAATGGAGCAACAGTGTTTCAAACCGCAGCTTTCTCCAGGATAGCTGTTATCGCGGAACTTATGTATTGAACAGTGTGTTTAATACATATCCCTTTGTAGATGCCATGGGATTCTGGTATGCTTCCGACCTGATTAATATATACTATGATTCGGCTGATATTTTAAATGGCAGTTCCGGTCTTTTAACCAAGGATGGGATCTGTAAACCTTCCTATTATGCCTTCCTGTTTTTAAACGGTATGGGACGGTATTTACTTGGTAACGGGGAGAATTATTTAATTACGGCAAATGATGAACATGATTTCTATATTTTGTGTTACAACATGGCAGTGCTCTTTCCCAGCTATTATATTGGCGAAGAGGAGATGTATGAAGTTGAGCGGTTAAAGGATGTGTTTCAAAACAGCAAACCGCTCAGACTGGAATTTGTTCTTCAGCAACTGGAGCCGGATGATGAGTATATTGTCAAGCAGAAAATAGTCAATGAGCAAAAAGGCAGTGTCCTGAATCAATGGATTGAAATGGGGTGTGAATCAGAACTGTTGCCGGAGGATATTGCATATCTCCGTCAGACCTCTGTCCCGGCAGTCAGTATCCGGAGGCAGCGGGTCCAAAATGGTCAGCTGCAGCTGAATGTGGAGCTGCAGCCTCACGAAATGCGATGGCTGCATATTGTTAAAGCAGGAATTTAAACAGGTACTGATAGTAATGCAAAATTTGTATGATAATTTTTGCATTACTATCGGTAGTTTTTTTATTTACACAAATTTTGATTAATATAAGGCAATCAGAAAAAAGCCGGATTTATCAATAAAAGTTACAATGATTTTACAAGCTGAATTCCACCGGGCCCGGAATATTCAGGAAAAAGAATGATATTTCGTACAATGATGGAGGATATGTAAATGGAAGGAAAGAAGCTTGCTTCAAAAGCAGCGGTGATATGCTATGGTTTGGGGGATTTGGCATCTCAATTTGTCTGGACCTTTGTTGGTTCCTATCTGACAATTTTTTACACCGATATTGTTGGTCTGGCTCCGCTTGCGGTATCGGCAATCATGATGTTAGCACGGATTTGGGATGCAATTAATGACCCGATGATGGGAGCAATGGCGGAACGGACCAGATCAAAATGGGGGAGATTTCGTCCGTACATAGCGTTTGGCTGCCCGTTTTTAGCGATATTTGGTGTATTAACCTTTACCAGTCCTTTTGCCGGCGGCACAAACGCAGCGGTGATCTGGGCGGCAGTTACCTATATTATTGCCGGGATGCTGTATACCATGGTAAACATTCCTTATGGCGCTTTAGCCGGTGTTATGACTGAAGATGCCAATCAGCGCAATACGATTAACACTTCCAGAAATATTGGCATGAATCTGGGGATGATTGTTGTCAATGCCTGCTCAGCAGGGCTGGCTCTGCGGTTCTCCGGAGCCGGGGCCGAGGTTGCCAATGGTCACGGTTATATGATGGTTGCGGTGGTTTATGGAATCCTTGCCATTCCAATGTTTTTGATGGTGTGTGCGACAGCGAAAGAAAAGGTGCAGCCGGTGAATGTGGATAGTAAATTCTCCGCCGCTGAGACCATTAAGAATTTAGTTAAAAATAAATATTTAATGATTGTAACACTAATTATGCTGCTGCAGATGACCGCTTTTATGGGCAGAATCGCAGTTTGTGCCTATTATGTTATTTATTGTCTGGGTTCCTTTACGCTGATTGCCCTGATTATGACAATTCCGTCGATTGGGTCAGTGATTGGTTCGCTCTTTGTACCAATGGCGGCAAAGAAATTTGGCAAGCGTAATGTGTTAATGGGCTCAATGATTGTTCAGGGCATTGGTTTGCTGGTTATCTATTTTTCCCCCTTTGACAATCAGACAATGGTTCTCGTCGGATGCTGGATTTTTGGTCTGTTTAATGTCGGTTTTCCGATGACATTATCAATGGTATCCGACTCCGTGGATTATATGGAACTGAACAGCGGCATCAGGACTGACGGAACCGCATATGCGACTTATGGTCTGGCGACCAAGTTTGGAAATGCCATTGGCGGGGCGGCCGGAGTGCTGCTGCTGGCAAGCTTCGGCTATGTAGCCGGTGGTGAGCAGACAGCAGAAACCTTAAACGGAATCAACACACTGGTGAACTTAATTCCGGCAATTATCTTTTTCCTGGCGGCAGCGGCATGCCTGCTGTGGAATATGAGCGATAAGGATGCGGATGATATTCGCGAGAAATTGAAGCAGAAAGGTCAGAGTTAACAATCAGAACTAAATTAAATATCAGGAGGATTAGAACATGAAAAACGGAAAACTTCAAATAGCAGTAATTGGTTGTGGTGGAATTGCCAATCAGAAACATTTCCCGGCCTTGGCATCTCAGGCGGATAAATGTGAGATTGCGGCATTTTGTGACATTGTCGAAGAACGGGCAAAGACAGCTGCCGCAAAATACGGTACGGCGGATGCCAGGGTATATACTGACTATCAGGAATTATTAAAGGATCCGGCAATTGATGTGATCCATGTCTGTACCCCCAATGTTTCACATTGTCCGATTACCGTTGCCGCGTTTGCAGCAGGCAAGCATGTCCTGTGTGAAAAGCCGATGGCGGCAACCACAGCGGATGCTGAGAAAATGATGGCAGCCTGGAAAGCGTCGGGCAAAAAGTTTACCATTGGTTATCAGAACCGATTCCGGACGGACGCGCAGGCACTGAAACGGGCCTGTGAGGAAGGAAAATTAGGCGAAATATATTTTGCCAAGGCTCATGCTGTGCGGAGAAGAGCGGTACCAACATGGGGCGTGTTCCCGGATAAATCAAAGCAGGGCGGCGGTCCGTTGATTGATATCGGTACACATGCTCTGGATATTACCTTATGGTGTATGGATAATTATAAGCCGGTGTCAGTTACCGGTTCGGTCTTTGAAAAACTGGGTCATCTTCCGTCAGCTGTGGAGGGCAATATGTTTGGACCATGGGATCCTAAGACCTATGAAGTAGAGGATTCTGCGTTTGGATATGTAAAAATGGAAAATGGGGCAACTATTTTTCTGGAATCATCCTGGGCGCTTAATGTCAAGGAATCACGGGAAGCAGCAACAACATTGTGTGGGACTAAGGCCGGAGCGGAGATGATTGGCGGTATGAGTCAACAAGGCTATGATCTGGTTTTTAATGAGACTATCGGCGGCGTGCTGACAGAATCTCATATTTCAGATGCCGGAGCAATCGCGTTCTTTGAAGGAAATGGCGGCGGTACGCCGGAAATAAAAGAATGCAGGCAATGGCTGGAAGCAATTCTGGAGGACAAAGAGCCCTTGGTAAAACCGGAGCAGGCATTTGCGGTAACACAGATTCTGGATACGATATATCAGTCTGCCAAAGAGGGGAAAGAGGTCAGGCTGTCAGAATAGGCAAAGGAAGGTGGAGCATATGAAATTAGGCTTTGTATCAGCCATATTGGATCAGAGCAGTTATGAAGAAATGATCGATATTGCCGCCCGTCTGGGGTTTGACTGCGTGGAAGTGGCATGCTGGCCTCAGGGAAAGGCAGAACGCCGATATGCCGGCGTGTCCCATATTGATGTACAGAAAGTATTGGAGAGCGAGACATATGCTCAGTATATCCTTGACTACAGCAGGAAAAAGGGCGTAGAAATATCGTCGCTGGCATATTATCCCAATCCGTTGGACAATATTCGGGAGAAGCAGAAGTGTACAGTTGCTCATTTAAAAAAACTGATTCGTGCCAGTAAAAAGCTAGGGGTTGGCATGGTAACGACGTTTATTGGCCGGGATCAGACGAAGACGATAGAAGAAAACCTGAAGCTTGTGGGAACCATATGGCCGGAGATTATCAGTCTTGCGGAGCAGGAAGGCATAAAAGTGGCAATCGAAAATTGTCCGATGCTGTTTGGACCGGATCAGTGGCCGGGCGGACAGAATCTGATGACAACACCGGCTGTCTGGAAGCAGGTGTTTGAGCTGCTGCCAAGTCAAAATCTGGGTATCAATTACGACCCATCTCATTTTGTCTGGCAGATGATTGACTATATTAAACCGATATATGAGTTTAAAGATAAGATTTTTCATGTTCATTACAAAGATATCAAGGTGTATAAAGATCGGCTGGATCAATGTGGTATCATGGCATATCCATTGGATTTTATGTCACCGAAGTTGCCTGGATTGGGAGATGTGGACTGGGGAGCCTATGTATCGGCATTGACTGATATAGGATATGACGGATATACCTGTATTGAGATTGAAGACAAAGCGTTTGAAGGCTCAGCGGAGAAAGTTGAAGCTTCTTTGGAACTGAGCCGGAGATATTTGCAGCAGTTTGTGATTTAGGCTGTGATTTGGAGCAGCACAGAACAGATAGAGAGGACACAGATGAAAGAAGTAAAAATCGGAATTATCGGGCATGGTTTTATGGGCCATGAGCATGAAAATATGTTGACTCAGATGGAAGGGATCCGGGTGGTTGGAATATCTGACCGTGTTCCCGGACAGCTTGAGGATGTAAAAGCCGGGATTAAGCGTTACCAAAGTAATGAAGAGCTGTTTGCCGACCCGGAGGTTGAGGTGGTGCTGATTGCAGCAAATAATAACCAGCATCATGACCTGGCAGTTGCGGCAGCGAAAGCCGGAAAACATATTATCTGCGAGAAGCCGGTGGCAATGACGGTTGCTGAATTAGATGATATGCTGCGGGCAGCGGATGAGTGTGGAGTTACCTTTACCGTTCACCACCAGCGGCGTCTGGACCGGGACTTTAGAACTATCAAGGAAGTGTACGACCGGAAGTCTTTAGGTGAGGTATATATGATTAAAAATAGTCTCTATGGTTTTAACGGCAATATGCATGACTGGCATGTGCTGGTCAGTGAAGGCGGCGGCATGCTTTATGACTGGGGGGTCCATCTAATTGATCAGGTGCTGTGGATGATGCCGGAGGCGAAGATCACATCGGTATTTGCAGATGTGAGAAACGTGATTAATGATGAGGTTGATGACTATTTTAAGGTTTTACTACGTTTTGACAATCAGGTTACTGCTGAGATTGAGCTGGGAACTTACCTGCTTACCGATAAGATGCATGATAAGTGGTTTGAACGTCATTGGCTGATGAGCGGCAATCAGGGCACTGCATATGTAGATGGTTTTGAGCCGGAAGGCAACATTGTCAGGACTACCCGTTTGCTTACAAACGTATCCGGTCAACGTACAATGACGGCAGCAGGACCGACCAGATCCTTTGGGCCGCCGACTCCGGGGACGCTGGTCACTGAGGCATTGCCGGAGGTTTGTTTCACTCACCGGGATTACTTTGAGAATTACATCAGGGCGATTAATGGTGAGGCCGAATTTTTGGTTAAGCCGGAAGAATCCAGGCGGGTGCTGCGGTTGATGGAAGTTATCCGGGAGTCGGCAAAAACCGGAAAATCCTATGATTTTGAATAAGCGTGAAAAGGAGCAGTGAAATGAGTATTAAAACTTGTGTAAGCTTATACAGCTTACAGGATGAATATATGAATAAGCGAATGGATCTGGAAGATATGCTGTGCTATTTACAGGAAAATCAGGTGGAGGGCTTTGAAATTCTGCCGGACCAGATGTTGCATAATTCTCCCCATCCGTCATCAGAAACTTTGGCGGAATGGGATCGCCTGATAAAAGTATATCCGCTCAAGCCGGTGTGTGCTGATGTATTTTTAAATACGAATTTATATAAAAACCGTACTTTGACCCGAAAAGAATGCGTAGAGCTGCTGGTTGAGGAAATTAAGCTGGCGGCTCGCCTGGGAATCCGTTTAATCCGCCTGGTGTCTATGGTTCCGGCTTTTGTTATTGAACCATTGCTGCCATATGCGGAGAAATATGATGTTGCATTTGCACTGGAGATTCATGCTGGAATGAGTTTTGACATTCCGGAAACCAGGGAATTCATAGCAGAGATGAAGCGCGTTGATTCCCCTTACTGCGGTCTGGTTGTGGATGCCGGAATTTTCTGCCGGCGGATTCCAAGGGTATTCAATGATTACAATGAAAAGGTGCTGGGGGTCAATCCGGCAGTAATCGCTTATTTCAATCAATGGTTTGATCAGGGGCTTGACGGAACGCATTCGTTCGATGAGAAACATCAGATGAAGCCGGAGCTGGCGGCGATTGCAGCCGGAAAGGATATGCCGTATATTATGCTGGCTGACGGCTATGAAAACACACCGTACTCCATTATGGACGAATATATGAAATATATTAAGCATTTCCATTTTAAATTATGGGAAATGAATGATGGGGAAGAATATTCCATTGATTATAAATCATTGCTTCAGTATCTGCATGACCATCATTATGATGGTTATGTAGCCACTGAGTACGAGGGAAACCGCTGGATTTTGCCGGGACACCCGATGGTCGAGAAAGAGCAGGTGGCAGAGCATCAGAAAATGCTGTGCAGCTATATCAAAGAGATTGAAGGACAGGAGGGCTAAGCGTGTTTGATAATAATGTTTTTATCGAAGGCAGCTGCAAAAATGTAACGGAGAATAATGAAGTAAAAGGATTTGAAGTGCAGACACATATTACCTATTATCGTGGTGTCCCGCTTTCGATGGTGAATGAAGTACGGGTCAGGGTGGATGGTCAGGCAGTTCCCGCAGAACAGATTCGCTGCAGCGTGGATCAGAACGATTGGTTCTCGCTCAGTGAAATGGAGACTGTGACCACCTATAAATGGGAATATGGCGAACCGTTGTATATACGGGTGCTGAATGGCAGCGGTCTGGCAAAAGGGAAACATGAAGTGGAACTGGCCGTTGTGACAAGAACGGCATATATCCCGATTCCGTTGGAGGGAATAAAAAAACGTGAAGTTTTAATCTCATAAAAGGACCGAAGGGGCTGTCGTGCTAAAAAAAGCCTGCGAGCCCTGGCGGTGGTGGTGATACTGGTCAGTATTTTCTGCCGTTTCGGATGGTAACGTTATCTAAAATAGGAAGCATGTGACTAAACACATGGGATAAATCACAATAACTCGCGATAAAGCCGCTCAAACAATTGCTGATTTATCCCATAACGTC
>JBOFYZ010000073.1:0-4570 GCA_051654925.1 Lachnospiraceae bacterium
CTGTCCCCAGATTCAGTGCAATATCAAATGACAATGCATCCCCTTTGGTAATCCAGGCACAGTAATCCGTTCTCCCGGTCAAATCATCCTGATAGGGCTGCAATTCAAACATATATAAATAATTATCATAATAGCTGGAATCAGACCAGGTACCTTCCATATTACCCCTGATTGCAATCTGGCTGCCGCCCTGAATTGCACAGCTGGTAATATGAGCAAATTCGGTCGGATCCGGCTTCGCTTGCGGGGTGTTCTCTGCCTCTGCTGCAGTCGCCCATACACTGGTGCTGTTCGCTGCCATCATAGCGGCTGCAAATAATATCATTGCACTCAGTCTCCTGACACCTTTTTTCTTCATTCTATTTTGCCTCCTTTTTTCTGCCATACATATACATATTATATACGGACTGGAAATGATTACAAGAACCACCAGCCTTACATTCTCTTACATTTTCCTTAAGCCATTCAACTGGTAATCTCTGACTTACTTTCCACCATATCCGCATAAAAAAAGGACCTGCGGTCAATAGTAAGAAGTAGTACACGACATATTCAGCATACAGGAGTAACTATGGAAAAGTATCACAATAAACAACATGAGATTACCGCGGCCCTGACATTTGATCTTCAGAAAAACATCGAACTGTTTGAAGATATTTTCAGGAATTGCGATGATATTGTCAAACGGCGCTTTCATATCGGTACTGCACATCCAACTGCCGTCTATATTTCCTATACCGATAATATGGTCGACCGTACGATTCTGCAGCAAGATACGATCAAAAATATTATGTACAATATGGATGATATTCCTGCTGAAGGTCAGTTTGAATATCTTAAAAGGCATGCCCTTCAATCGGTTGATGTGAAAGAATTGCTGACCCTGGACGAGATTACCCAGTCGGTCATGTCCGGTGATGTAATCATGCTGGTCGATGGTTTCAACAAAGCTCTGATGCTGTCTCTCAAGTCTTTTCCGAACCGCGGCATCCCTTCTGTTGAAACGGAAATGACTATACGTGGTGCAAAGGACAGCTTTAATGAACTGGCCGCTTTCAATAAAGTTCTGATTCGCCGGAGAATCAAAGATACCTGCCTGAAAATGGAAAACACCCAGGTCGGAATCCGCAGCCGCACCGATGTCACAATTACTTATATAGAAGGAATTGCAGACCCGGTCCTGATCCAGGAAGTAAAGCAGCGCCTGAACAGTTTTACCATTGACGGCATCCTCGATATCGGAATGCTCGAACATCTGATTGAGACCAACTGGTATTCTCTGTTCCCCCAGTTTCAGTCTACCGAAAGGCCGGATAAAACTGCTTCTGCCCTGCTGGAGGGACGGGTAGTACTGCTGGTGGATAACTCTCCCATGGCACTGATTCTTCCGGTCACCCTGAATTCCTTTTTTCAGGCCGCCGATGATTATTACGGTCGATGGCCATATATCTCATTTATCCGGATACTGCGCTATATCGCAGCTTTTTTTGCAATGAGTTTCCCGGGGCTTTATGTGGCTGTGACGAACTACCAGCCGGAACTGATTCCAACCTCACTGGCCCTCTCCTTTACCTCCGCCAGGCAGGGTGTCCCATTCTCCATTCTGGTCGAAGTGGTGATTCTGCTGCTGGCATTTGAACTTTTGATGGAAGCCGGGGTCAGACTGCCCAGCCCAATGGGCAATACGATTGGTATTGTCGGCGGGCTGATTATCGGTGATGCCGCCGTCAGAGCCAACCTCGCCAGCCCGATGGTTGTCATTGTGGTCGCATTCACTGCGATTGCTTCCTTTACTATACCGAATGAAACGTTTCTATCGGCCTTCAGGATCATCAAATATATGATTCTGTTTTTATCTTCCCTGCTGGGCCTTTATGGATTTATCCTGGGCCTGATGCTGGTACTGATCCATCTGGCCGATTTAAAGAGCTTTGGCATTCCCTACCTCTCTCCGTTTGTTGCAAATAACCTGGAGCGAAATAATCCCCTGTCGGATTCTATATTAAAATTTCCGATTTTTAAAATGCCGTTCCGCCCGATTTATTCGTTAAAAGAGAACAAACGCAGATTGTCCGGCTATGACAATCACAATATGAAATCGTAAGCAGGTGATAATATGTTTTCCAATAATTTTAAAATTTCTGATAAACAGCTGAAAAAAATGCTGGTTTTCGATATGATCAGTATTTCCATCCTGATTATTCCATATATTGCTGCCTCCGGCGCCGGTAAAGACGGATTGATTGCTGTCCTCATCGCCGGAATTGGCGCAATCTGTTATGCGCTTTTGATGCTTTATTTCTGCAAACAGATTAAAATGGATTATCTGAAATACAGCCGCCACACGCTGGGGAGCTTTTTCTCATTTCTTTTCGGTTTACTGTATCTGGCAAAGTTTTTCTTTTCGGCTGTTTTCGTATTGACTCTGTTTACTACCGTCATCCATGAGACAATCCTGGCCAATACCAGCAGCAGGCTGATCCTGATATCCCTGATTCTTGTATCCGTCTTTTATGCTTCAAAAATGATGGAATCACGGGCCAGAATGGTTGAACTGTTGTACTATGTGGTGCTGATTCCACTGCTGCTGCTGTTTTTGCTCGGCTTTTTCAAAGTAAATCCGGCCAATCTGCTTCCGCTTGCCACCACCCGGACGATTCCTGTGATAAAAACCAGTTACGCCGTATTCCTTACCTTTTCAGCCGTGGAACTGATCCTCTTTGCCACCCCCTCCGTATCGGGTGTCAACGAAAACAGTACATTCAGGCGAAAGGTGATACAGGCGATTGTCATTACTTCCCTTTTCAATCTGGTGGTTTTTGTCATTGTCACCGGCCTGCTGGGAATCTCTGGGGCAACCGGTAATCTGTGGTCAACAATTTCCGTTATGCAGATGATTGAGATACCGGGCGGCTTCGTCCATCGGCAGGATGCGCTGATGCTGTCATTCTGGCTCATCAGTATCTTTACCATTACAAGCACTCTGTTCCACTATCTCTGTCAAATTACCAAAAGCATAACCAAAATCCAAGAACAGCGCTACATCCTGATCGCGTACGCAATTATTCTATTTCTGATTACGATGAAGCCACTGAATCTGGAATCCTTATATTATTATTTCGGGCGGTACATTGCTTTGATTGGTTTTCCCCAGTCTGTTTTTCTGCCGCTGTTATTAATTCTTGTAGGCCGCATCCGAAGGGGGGACCGTAAATGAAACGCAACATATTACTCAAAAACGGTTATATACTGCTGTCTATATTACTGTGCTCCCTGCTGTTGACCGGCTGCGGCGATCTGGTCGAAATACAAGACCGTGATTTCGTTCTGGCACTTGGTATTTCTTATGACAGCGGACAATACCAGGTCACTTACAGCCTTCCTGACCTGGCTGCCACAACCGAACAGATCAAACCCACCGACAAAGACAGCCAGCTTCGTACTTACCGTGGCACTTCTCTCCGCGAAATTGATCAGTCCTATAACTTCAATTCTGAAAAACGGCTGGATTACCGGCACCTGCAGGTAATTATCCTGGATTCTTCCATCTGCTCCAGGCAGCAGGTAATGAAGGATTTACTGGTTCAGATCAACGACTATTATGATATATCTCACAACGTACTGATTTATTTTTATGAGGCCGATGTCCGGCAACTGATGGGGACAGAAGGTGTCAATGGCAGTATCGGCGAGCATCTGAAGAAACTGAATAATAATAACTCAATCAGCGGTCTGGACCCAGCCAAAATCGGTACACTGATTGATTGTATGGAAAATGAGCGGACCCTGTTTATTCCTGCTCTGCACAACAGAGATAACTCCATTGCCGTTGACGGCGGAATCTTTTTCCGTGAGAATCAGATGCTCCTTCCTGTTGCACAGATTGACAGTGAAATCTACTACATTACCTTAGGAAAAAGCAATGATTATCTGATGCGCCTTTCTCCCAGCCGATTGTTTCAGATAAAAGAAATAAAAACCAAAACCAGTTTTGAGCTAACCAGCGAAGGGCCTGTTATATCACTAAAAGTCACCGGCTCAGCCAAATCACTTCCAGGCACCTCTTCTGAAAACAGCTCCGGTTCCGTTGAAGAAACCAACGCTTATATAAAGGAAAAAATCGAAATGCAAATAGCCGGATTCATGAAACGAGACCATATTGATTATCTGAATCTATACGAAAAAAGCAGCTACCAAAGCAGACAAACCTGGCTTCGCTATAAAGACCGGCTCACCGATTTCATTAACGAAGCCAGCATATCGGTAACCGTCGATATCAACTGCGAATCATAAAGTCCTGGCCTTATCTGATACAGCCAGTAATGTCGCTGGAGAGTGATCGACTGAGGGCAGGGGACCGGTAGTACGGTGCGGTTTGCACGCATTTGCAGTAATATTAGAATATCTTAAATAAGAAGCATGTGACGTTATGGGATAAATCAGCAATTGTTTGAGCGGCTTCATCGCGAGTTATTGTGATTTATCCCATGCTTTTAGTCACAGGCTTCTTATTTTAGATATACTTATATTCCGAAACAGCGTGCAAACCGCACCGTACTACCGGTCCCCT
>JBOFYZ010000074.1:0-108762 GCA_051654925.1 Lachnospiraceae bacterium
GGTCAGGGATTTGCCCTCCGACTTCCTTCAGATTCCACTTCGCAATGGACACCCTTGTCATTGGCTATATCCTTCCCACTACCGGGCGGATTCGAGACTTTCACTCGTTAGAACGTGCGCCCGCCGGGCGCACCTAAAAGAAGCGTGTCCCCAGTTCCGGGACACGCTAAAACTTCATCTTATCAAATTACTTGCCGGACTCGTCCTCATCCTCAAAGAAATCATCGTCGAAATCATCATCGAAATCGTCTTCAAAATCCTCCAGATAATCCGGAGTAAAGAAACGGTATACACCATATGCAATTGCTGCGATTGCTGCTACTGCACCAATAATTGCCAGTACCCAAAGGATACAATTTTTCTTTTTTTCTTCTTCTTCTTTTCTGTGTAAAAATTCATTTAACTTCGTAGAATTCATGATCTCCTCCACGCGGTTCATAGCGTCTTTTCCCATCATATCAAATCTGCTCATCGTTTCACGTCCTTTCTATCGTCGCGGCACACTTCCATATGCATTAACTAGATTATATCATCACTTAGCTGTTTTTACTATCCTATTTTATTCGATTTTTCAAAAATTATCGCACTTTCTTTAAATCTTTTGCAATTTTGCAAATGATGCGAACATCTTTTTCGTACCGGCCTTATCAAAATCAACGGTTACTTCATAATCCTTGGCACCATTGTCGATATTCTGAACGGTTCCTTCGCCGAATTTAATATGGCGGATGCGGTCGCCCACACCATAATCCAATGTGGCTGATTTCTGAACGGTAAATGCTTTGCCGAAACCTGGCGAAGCTTTCCCGGCCGATCCACCTGATGATCTGACCGACCGGTCAAAAATTCCTGATCCCACACCGTTTCTGGGGTTCCCGACATAGTCTGCCGTCGGCGAAGCATAGGAACTGGATTTCATGCCGAACATGCTGACACCTTTCTGCTGCTTGGACTTAGCCCACGGCAAGCCATCATTTTCATACTCGTCACGGTTATTTCTTTTGCCGACTCTGGCATCCAGACGGTCAGCTTCAATCAGTTCGGGCGGTATCTCATCGATAAAACGGCTTACTTTTGAGTAACGGGTTTCGCCATTAACCATCCGCAGGCGGGCTGCTGTCATCATCAGACGTTCCTTGGCTCTGGTAATTCCTACATAACAAAGTCGGCGCTCTTCTTCGATTTCAGTCTTGTCATCCGACATAATCGACATCATCCCCGGGAACAGGCCATCTTCCATCCCACTTAAATATACATAAGGGAATTCAAGGCCTTTGGCGCTATGTAAGGTCATTAAGGTAACACGGTTCTCCGAATTGTCCATCCGGTCGATATCCGCTACCAAAGCCACTTCCTCAAGAAATTCACTCAAACCGGGATGCTCGGCATCTTCGCTGTAGCTGACCGCCTTATTAATCAGCTCTTCAATATTTTCCAGACGGGTCTGGGATTCGATCTCGCCTTCTGCTTCCAGCTCCTCTTTATATCCGGTCTCGTTAACAACCGCTTCAATCAATTCTTTAATGCTGTATCCGTTTTGAAGGCAGCTCCTGAAATCTTCCATCAGATCGATGAATTTGCCAACCTTGCCGGCGGCTTTTCCGAGTCCCGGTATCGACACAGCACGGACACATGCATCATAAAAACTGATCCCCTGTTCCGATGACCAAGCGGTAATCCGCCCGACCGTTGTGGCTCCGATGCCCCGCTTCGGTACATTGATAATACGCTGTGAGGCCAGATCATCCTGCCCATTGGCAATTGTCTTCAGATAGCTGAGAATATCCTTAATCTCTTTTCTCTGATAGAAATTGACACCGCCGACCAGGCGGTACGGGACATTATTCCGGATGCACTGTTCTTCCAACAGACGGGACTGGGCATTGGTGCGGTACAGTACGGCACAGTCCTGATAAGGATAGTCATTCTTGACGATATCCCTGACAATGCCTTCGGCCTCCTCGTAGGCCTGTTCAAACTGCCGGAAAGCTACCAGCTCACCCTCACCATTATCCGTCCACAGAGCTTTGTCTTTTCGTCCCATATTGTTCTTGATCACGGCATTGGCCGCATTCAGGATACAGCTGGTCGAACGGTAATTCTGTTCCAGCTTGATTACTTTTGCCCCTGGATATGCTTCTTCAAAATCCAGGATATTGCGGATATTAGCCCCGCGGAATTTATAAATCGACTGATCATCGTCACCAACCACACACAGATTCTTATACTTGCCGGCCAGCAGCGAAATCAGCTGGAACTGGGCTGTATTGGTATCCTGGTACTCATCTACCATAATGTAGCGGAACCGTTCCTGATAATATTCCCGTACATCCTGACTAGTCTTCAGAAGTTCTACAGTTTTAAAAATCAGGTCATCGAAATCCAGGGCATTATTGCGCACCAGGCTGTCCTGATATTCCTGATAGATCTCCGCCACTTTCTGTTCCCGCCAGTCTCCCATGGCATTCACCCGAAATTCCTGGGGACTGACCAGTTCATTCTTCGCCGAAGAAATCGCACTTAACATCGCCCGGTCACGATACTGCTTGGGATCCAGATCCATCTTCTTCAGAACCTGACGAATCAGCGTCCGCTGGTCATCCGAATCATAGATCGTAAAATTGTTGTTGTAACCCAGATGCTCGATAAAACGTCGCAGGATCTTCACACAGGACGAATGGAAGGTGCTGACCCAGATACTCTCGGCACCAAAGCTCACCAGCTTGTCCACACGTTCCCGCATCTCCCCGGCAGCCTTATTGGTGAATGTAATCGCCATGATATTCCATGGATTGATATCCTTTTCTTCTATTAAATAAACCACCCGGTGAGTCAGCACCCGGGTCTTCCCCGATCCTGCCCCGGCCAGGATTAAAAGCGGCCCCTCCGTATGGAATACCGCTTCCTGCTGTTTTGGATTCAATGTATCATAAATACTCATAATATTTACTCCTCCGCTGTCTGCTTTGCCCAGTATATCACAAAAACAGGACTGCCGCAATTCACAATCCTGCCGCAGTCCTGTCCTGTTAATCTACTCTTCTAATCATTATTCAGCGTAAGCAATTGCTTCAATCTCTACCAGTGCTGCCTTAGGAAGCGCTGCCACCTCAAATGCCGCTCTTGCCGGGCAGTCTCCTTCAAAAAATGTAGCATAAACCTCATTCATCGCTGCAAAATCAGCGATATTCTGAAGCAGAACGGTAACCTTCACAACATTAGCCATAGTAAGCCCATCACTCTCCAGAATGCTCTTAATATTGGCCAGAGATTGTCTGGTCTGGGATGTGATATCATCTCCAGCAAATTCTCCGGTAGCCGGATCAATCGGCAGCTGGCCGGATACGAATACCAGCTTGTCCGCGCGTACTGCCTGAGAATATGGTCCGATTGCTGCCGGGGCATTATTGGTTGCTAATACTTTTTTCATGATTAATTTCCTCCATTTTACATGCATTCTTATAATAATAACTTAAAAATAAGTATATCTTAAAGTATATAAAATTGCAATGCTAATAAGACAATCAATTGAGAAAGGATATCCTGCCATGAGATACTTTTATAACCGCGAATGGACCTCCTGTGAGAAAAAGCTCGTTACGGCTACCGCATTTTTGCTGGGAGTTGTTCTTGGTTTTATGTTTGCTCCTATTAAGAAGGGCATTTACTGCGGCAACAATAATGGTAATAAAAGGATTGTTACCGAATAACAGGATTAAATTTTATTACCGCCCGGCAGCGTATAACCGTCTGTTTTGGGCGGTAATCATTTTGGCAATATTCAACACAAAAGGACACCCACCAGCCACCGCCAGCAGATGCCCCTCATATATTACAAAAATTATAACTGGTGTAAAAATGGTGTAGTAACCCCATTCCTGACATTCCAAACACCCTACACCCCTTGCAAACAAAAGCCCACAAACCACTTGTCATCTGGTTTTGATTACTATATAATAGATGCAGAGGTGAATGTATGAAATCAAATGAAGAAAAACTTGCCGATATTCTCTCCCGTCTCGACCAGTTATCATATGTAAAGACCGAGAAGATACCGAATATAGATCTATATATGGATCAGGTTACCACCTTCATGGAGACGTATTTAAAGAAGACCAAGCGCTATCCTGATGATAAGGTATTAACGAAAACAATGATCAATAATTATGCCAAGAATGATCTGCTTCCTCCTCCCGTCAAGAAAAAGTATTCCCGTGAGCATATCCTGATCCTGCTGTTTATTTATTACTACAAGAACCTGATTTCTATTAATGATATCAAGCAGCTGCTGGATCCAATTACTGAACAGCATTTTAATACGGATGCCGAACCGCCTCTTTGTGATATCTACGAGAGAGTATTCTCGCTGGAGCAGGAACAGATGGACCGCCTCAAAGACGACATCCAGGTGAAATTTGACACCGCCCAGACGCTATTCACAGATGCTCCGGAGGACAGCCGTGATTACCTGCAGTTGTTTGCCTTTATCAGTGAGTTATCCTTTGATGTCTATCTGAAGAAGCAGATGATCGAAATGATGATTGACCAGCTGCGTGCAGAGAATACAACTACCGCAGATAAGAAAAAGAAAAAGTAAGAACCAGCAGCCGCGGCTTCCCGCAAAGGCTGCTGGTTCTTTGTCTTATCTGAACCATTATCTTAACTTTTACTGCTTGTCCTGCTCTTTCAGCCTGCTAAATACCATATCATAACCATCATTGCCATAATTCAGTGACCGGTTAACTCTGCTGATCGTCGCCGTAGACGCCCCCGTCTTCTCTGCGATATCCAGATAGGTTCTCTTCTCCCGCAGCATCTTCGCCACTTCGTAACGCTGGGATAAAGACAACAATTCATTCACCGTGCAGACATCCTCGAAAAAGGAATAACATTCTTCAGCTGATTTTAATGTAAGGATAGCCCGAAACAGATGATCAACTGCCTCAGTTTTGATTTTTTTATTCATAAGATGGATATCCTCTCTGCCAAATATTGTATAACACTTTCACTCTTTACAGTTTAACACAGTAAAATTTTAAAGTAAATACCTTCTATTCAAATTTCAGAAAAACATCGTTTTTTACCACAACAGCCATCAGGCTGTGTATTGATATTACAACAGTCTGATGGCTAATTTTCATTTATTGTTCCAGCTTCCAGATCTCACGGTTTTGGCGGAAAATCAGGCAGGTCAGGATTCCGATTACACCCAGAATCATCAGCAGTATTGCTGCGCCTGAACCGGCATCAGTACCAAACAAAGCAACCCAGAGGCTCTCGGGCATCTGCGCCTTCATAAATGGATCTAAGACATAGTCAATCAAAAATCCACCCAAAAAGTATCCGATCGGAATCGTAAAAAACTGAAATGTGTTGCGGGCCGCAAAGACCCTTCCCTGCATCTCAATCGGGATATAACTGCGTAATAACACATCCATATTGGCATTCATAATCGGGATAACCCCCCAGCCCAGAACCGCTCCGGTACACCATACCGGCATGGTGGTTCCGAAAGCCAGCAGAAAGTTCTCCGTACTCATAGATAACAAAAGCGTATTGCAGATCACACGAACCCGGCTTTGGGGAGCCGGATACAGGGATACTGCAATACTTCCGCCAATCATGGCCAGTCCTGCTACCGTCCGGACAATTCCCATTGCCTGCTCCCCGCCATTTTCCCGGGAAAGCATCAGTGCCGGAAGCGCTGCTTCATACATCGATGCAATTAAATTAATTGCCGCCAGAAACAGGATTAAATACAGGATCCCACGGTTACCTTTCAGATACCGCAGGCCTTGTCCTGCTGCCTTAAGAACCGTCTCCTGTACCTGATCAGACTTTTCCACTTTCGGAATTTTGATCAGAAAAGCCAATGAAAGAAAGGCTACTGAAAAGGTGATCAGATCAAATAGTATAACCCCCTTGATACCGGCAAATGCCAGTAATGCGGCCGCTGCTGCCGGGGTCAGAAAGTTAATCAGGGAGTAGGAAAAAGAACGCATTCCGCTCACCTTCTGATAATGCTTCTTCGGCGCTACCAGGCTGATAGCTACATCCGATGCCGGCTGCTGAATCGTATTCATAAGTCCGTTGACCGCATTCAGGCAGTATAAATGCCACAGCTGCAATTCTCCGGTCTGCAGCAGCACAAGAACGATCACCGTACACAATGCCGCAAAGCTGTCACTGACCATCATCGTAATCTTTTTGTTCCACCTATCGCTCAAAGCCCCGGCGAAAATGCTCATCAGCACATAGGGGGCATACGAACATACCGACAGTAATGCTGTTGACATCGCGGAGCCACTTTGCTGATATGACCAGATGACCAGTGCAAAATTCGTCATCGAACTGCCCAGCGACGAAAGGGTCTGCGTAGACCATAATATTAAAAAGTTTTTTAATTCTTTAAGTGTTGTTTTCCAGTATTTCATTTGACTTTGCTCCTTTTAATTAAACATTTCTTCAATTAAAATGCAAAGCCTTCCAGGCGAATGGTATCATTCAACCCTCCATGCAAACTCGCCTGTTCAGACTCTGCATGGAGCATAAGCAATACAAAGTTTCATGTCGATTCTCCTTATTTTATATCATCATAATGTTTACCCCAGAAAATCTTCTCTCATTGGTGTAAAGAAATCTACGAGAATACCATCCTCCAGACATTCACAACCATGAATAATCCCATTTTGTTTCAAAAGGGTATCTCCTGTTTTCACCTCACGTGTTTCCTCACCAATGGTAAAACGAAAACGACCTTTTGCCACATATGTAATCTGAGTGTGAGGATGTTGATGCATAGCCCCGATACCACCAGCTTTAAACGTATTTTCCACACACATCATCTCATCACAGTATGCCAGAATTCTCCGTTCTATACCTTCAGCTACTCCCTCAGCCTCTGCATCATCCCAGAAGCACCATTTCTGTCCCTTCTCCACTTTTATTCCCCCATTTCATATCTTTGTTAGTTCTGATTCTGATTTTTCATCGTTGCTAAGAATAATTATATCATTCTATCTGCAGATTGAAAAGGACGACTATTCATTAAAATTTTTTCCTGAAATTTTTTTAAGACCTGCACGTTTACTTCCCGACATAATAAAATGTAGTATTAAGATTTCTTCAGGAGGATGAGATGAAAAGAATCTATCGTATATTGATCTTTGCCACACTTGCTGTGTCGGTTCTGATTACTGCTACAGCCTGCCACTCAGGAAAAAGCAATTCAGAATTGACCCCGGTGACACTCAATGAGGTTGCCCACTCAATTTTCTACGCTCCGCAGTATGTTGCAATTGAGTTGGGATACTTTGAAGAAGAAGGTATTGATATTAAGCTTGTGAATGGTGCCGGAGCAGACAAGGTAATGACTGCGTTGGTATCCGGTGATGCTGATATCGGCTTTATGGGATCTGAAGCAAGTATCTACACCTATGCTAACGGAGCAGAGGATTACGCCGTAAACTTCGCCCAGCTAACCCAGCGGGCGGGCAACTTCCTGGTAGCCAGGGAACCTGACGATAATTTCAGCTGGGATAAACTGGTTGGTACCAAGGTTCTCGGCGGAAGAGCTGGCGGAATGCCTCAGATGGTATTCGAATACATTCTGAAGAAAAATGGCATTGATCCCAAAACAGATCTGAATATCGATCAAAGTATCAGTTTCGGGTTGACCGCTGCCGCGTTTACCAGCAATGATACCGATTATACGGTAGAATTTGAGCCTTTTGCAACCGGCCTCGAGCTGGAAGGCAGCGGCTACGTAGTCGCCTCTCTTGGTACTGATTCCGGCTATGTCCCTTATACGGCATACTGTGCCAAGAAAAGTTACATGGCTAAGAATCCAGAAACGATCCAGAAGTTTACCAATGCCATCCAGAAAGGCATGGACTATGTAAACTCACATTCCGCTGAAGAAATCGCCAAAGTAATCCAGCCTCAGTTCAAAGAAACTGAACTGGAGAAAATCACCATCATCGTCTCTCGCTATCAGGAACAGGATTCCTGGAAGAGCGACACCATCTTTGAAAAAGACAGTTTTGAGCTGCTGCAGAATATTCTGGAAGAAGCCGGCGAACTGTCAGACAGAGTGCCTTATGAGGATTTAGTTGTGACTAATTTCGCTGAAACTGCCAAGAAGAAATAATATCGAGGGGCTGTCTCACTAAATAAGCCTGTGGACGCTGGCGGTGGCTGTACTGCCTGTCCGTATTTCCTGCGGTTTCGAGCCGCAAAAGTCTCTAAAAGCAAAGAACTGCCGCTAAGTACAATGCCAGAAACGCCATAACTCGCTACGCTCAAACAATGGCCGTTTCTGGCATTAACGCGCCATTTCCCTGCTTTAAGAGACTCTAGCTGCCCTGCAAAGGCAGAAAATACAGACAGGCAGTACAGCCACCGCCAGCGTCCACAGGCTTATTTAGTGAGACAGCCCCCCAGCTACATATCCGCTCCCATTAATGCCGGTGTAGTCGTATTCGTATTTTATCTGTTTTATCAACATTTTCTATTGTTTCAAAATAAGAAATGACGCGATAATGCCAGAAACGGCCAATGTTTGAGCGGTAGCGAGTTTTGGCGTTTCTGGCATTGTATTTAGCGGCAGTTCTTTGCTCTTTGAAACTCTTACGGTTCGAAACCGCAGGAAATACGATTGGAACCAACGCCGCCAGGGCCCGCACGCTTTAGCGCGACAGCCCCTTTGTGAAAATGGTTACAGCGAACAGGTAAACATGTCAATTCGATTTAGTGAAATTCCTGTATAGGTCCAGCCAAATCTTCTGTCCCAGCGGAATCCGGCGACACTGTTGCCCCAGATCTGAAAAGGTATAAACCAGAATTCCTGGCCGTTCCTCATCCATACATAGGTTAACCGCCTCATGCAGTTTCTGATCGAACCGGGACTCACTGCTCTGGCTGCCGGGCTCCCAAAGGCCCGATTAGGGCGTGGGGGTGCCTGTGCAGGAGGAGCGTTTCTTGGTACTGAAAAATTCATATTATTTTCAAATCTTTCATCATTACGATTTCTGTTATCATCTCTCCAGTTATCGTCTCTCCAATTATCGTCTCTCCAGTTATCGTCTCTCCAGCGATCATCTCTCCCATCACTGTCTCTCCAGCGATTATCTCTCCTATCACTGTCTCTCCAATCTTCTCTCCTGTCATCATTTCCCCAGTTATTATTCCGATCCCATGAAGATGGCGGCATATACTCACAACCTTTACATTATCCTATAAAAGTATTATATGCATCCCCGTGTTGTTGGTGAAATAAAGTTTGAGTTGGCCGGTCACTGCCGCCCGCCCCCAGTGTCTGCATCAGCTCCTGCAGCTGGCGGCTCCAGATACGCGAGGCGTTCCGCGGATGTGGCATATTAATAGCAGTTACTTTTTGATTGCTGCCACCGATCCAGCTATTGAAATAATGAATCTTATTGACATTATGCTTCCATCTGCTGTTCGTCTCCAGCACCACATCATGGACCAGTTCAGCGATCCATTCGAATCCGCAGATAACCACATAATCGGGTTGGTACAGGGCAATCTGTTTGCGGATGAAACGTTTGTCCTGACTGGTACAGGTCCAGATATCATCCCGCCCGGTCTTCTGGATATCCGCTTCCTTCTTCAGATTCACGATGCATACCTTCCGCAAAAGAGCCTGTACATATTCTTCCGGCATGATCTCAAGATATTCGTGATACAGCATAATATGAATCCACCGGGCCAGATTGGCGCGGATCCGGGTATAGGCACGATCGGGATTATCCAGAATAATTCTGCGCAGATCGCCGTCCAGTCCGGGCATTTCTTTAAATACAAATACAATATGAACATCCGTCTGCTGCCAGACTTCTGCATCAATCATTCCGTCCCGGTTAAAAGCCGCATACTGCGGACGGTCTTTTTCCCAGAATTGCAGTAATAATTCTTCACGTTTTTTTATATCCATAAGCGTACCCTTTCTGAAATCCTTACACCTGCAGACTGCTGCGCTGCTGTCTGACCTCATGATAAAAGCTTCCCAGCAGTCCCAGATAATCTCTTTTCCATGGTTTATTCCGGCCGCAGTAATGAATAAAGACGGTACTCTCACCGACCAGCTCCATTGCCTTTTTTACACTGCCGCAGGCACGTAGGTTCATCAGCAGAACCCGGTCACTCAAGTTGTATATCCGTGGATCAACAAACCGGATCTTATCCCAGTAGAGTGCGGTAATAATATCCTGATCCGGAATCAGAAACGGAACCTTTGTGATTCTCACATACTTCAATATATCTTTCAGGCGCTGTTCCTTCCGCAGCAACTCCAGATTCATCAGCATAACACCGGTATTTACATAAGAAGCACCTTGCTTAACACCAAGACGGCGACTGGTTAGCCGGTTCATGAACTGTTGTGCATGGCTGCAGGCGATATAATAATTCCCCTTAAAATCCAGTTCATAAAATTCTTCTGGCGAACGAATCGCAACAACATCTGTATCCAGATACAGAATCCGCCCAAGATCAGCCGGCAGTAATGTCGCAGCCAACACTTTATAATAGATAACCGCCGGACAGTTCCTGACTTTGGGGAACGCATGAAATAACCTTGGATCAATATACTTGAACCGGAAACGGATGCGTTCATTGTCTGCGTATAATGTCTTCAGTCCCTCCTGCTGCCGTATCGGAATCTCAGCGTACAAAACATAACATACATATGTCTGATCGGAATACCGCAGCAGTGAATCGATGCATACACACAACTGCTCGATATCCTGTTCATTAAGCGTAAATAAAAGATTTATCATATGACACCCCCTGACTAAAAACAAAAAGTTACACTTGTAACACCAAGTCAAATCAAGTATAATACAGATATAAGCGATAATACCAAGGAGGAATACCTGTCTATGAAAAAAAAATCCACTTCACGCCAGCTGGTGATCGACTGTATCACCACTTCCCTGTTGATGCTGATGGAACAAAAGGAATACAGCAAGATAACAATTACCGATATTACCAACAAAGCCGGTGTATCCAGAATGGCATTTTACCGCAACTATGAAACCAAGGATGATATTCTCCTGTATCACTGCGATGAACTGTTTGAACCGATCGATACAAAAATCAAGAACAACGAATACAAAGACTCCCGCGAGTTTCTTGGCAGCTTCATCCAGACCATTCAGGACAACCATCTGTTTTTCAACAGCCTGATCAAGGCTCAGATTATCGATGTCTGTTGGGAATATTACATCAAACATATGCAAAAGAACCTGAAAGAGTATCTGGAAAGCGATATGGCCTCCCCCAGAGATGAATATGTCTTCCATTTCTTTACCGGCGGCTTGATGAATGTGATGAAGGCCTGGGCTTACAATGGTACACAGCTGTCATCAGAAGATATGCTGGACCTGCTGAATGATATCCTGAACAAACTGAAACCCGATGCCTTCATCCTGACAAGATATTGATCACGGAGTCTATATGGATGCAAACCCTCTGACCGCCCAGAAATAAGTTTCGATTGACAGTCTCAGAGATAAATCGGCTGCCTCACAGGCGGCCTTTTTTTGATAATAAGAAATTTCTGCTCCTAGATAATCAACCTGTGCCAGCATCCCCAGCTGATACATCCGGTCATATCCTTCCTTATCCTTCTGCGCACACTGATACCCCACCAGGCTGGTCTCGTAAGCTGCCTTTTTAGCAGACACATCATCATAGAGCCGCTGCATTTCCAGCGTTACGTTCTGCTCGCCCTCTTCAATCAGAGCCAGTCGGGCGGCGGTTCCGTCCATTGTTTTTCCGGCTTCCGAACGGCGCAGCTCCATCATCGTTGTATTATTTCCAATCGCTTTTTTCGTATCCTCTTCCAGATTCATTTCCGCTATCCGTCCCATATCAACAGACGGAATCGCAGCAATAACCAGGTCGGCATCAGCAGGCCAGCCCGTCAGCGTGCAGAGCATTGGTTTCAATTGCAGTAGGGCACTTTCAATACTCTGCCGACTGCTTTGTGCTGACAGCATACTGGTTTCCGCGGACAAGACATCGGCCGTTGTTGCCATTCCCTGAGCATACCGCGCCGATGCCAGTCGATACTGAGCCTCATACAGTGCTTCCAGATGCCCTGTTAACTCCTGCTGCTTCCTTAGCGTATCATAACTGATCATCAGGTACTGAGCCGCCTGAGTAATCTGATCTTCAGCCCGCTGGATACTGGCAAGCGTTGATTTACTGTTAATACTCTGCAGGCCACTGTTCTTCATCCCGCTGCTAATCGCCGCCAAAGCGCCTTCCTGAATGGTATAATTGTATTCATCCATCACCTGACCGCTGTTTTTGGCCGAATCTTTCAGGTCCTTCATCTTACGTTCCTGACTTTCCAGCTCTTCCACACTATCCAGCAGGCTGGTCTGGGCATCCTCAAGATTTTCCCAGATATCGCTGATAGTACTGTTGTATTCATGAACCAGCAGCGGGATTTCATCATATTCCAGGCAGTTATCCTGCAGGCGATTCCAGGTTTCCTCATCGTAACCGGTATTCACTTTCGTGGCAACCGGGCCAGCTGCCCATATGTTCTGCGGCAATATCATACTGGCTATAAGAACAATAACCAGTATTGCCGCACACCACCTTCTCATCATTCTATCACCACCTTTATCACGCATCGGCCAGCCCGTTCACGGCCCACCAATAGGTTTCCATCGCCTGCAGCAGATTAATCTGAGCCACATCTACCTGCAGACGGGCTGTTTCCGTTGTCGTCTTCTGGGTCAGGTACTCCAGACGGCTGATACTACCCAGACTGTAATATTGTTCTGCAATCCTGTAATTCTGCTGTTCCAGCTGATTCTGGCTCTCAGCCAGCCGGTATGCCGTTCCGGCCGACACCGCATTTTGGTAATAAGCAGTCAGAGATGCGCTGATATTCTGCTCATTTTCACGGATTGATTTCTCCAGGGACTCAATCTTGTCAGCATTTTTGGCATTTTCGAGCTTTCTTTTATTAATATTAAGCGTATAGTTATTCTCCAGCGCACGGGTCTTGTCGGCCGCCGGGTCAATCTCTCCAAGCTGTTCGAGGGTCACCTTCGGCAGCTCCCCGATCTGTGGGCTGTCATTGTGTTTCCATCCCAGCAGGACAAACAGCTTCTGACGCCCTTGTTCGATCGCCTGTTCCAGCACAAGAGCCGACTGATCCATACTTCTGAGGCTTTCCTCTGCTGTCAGTACCTGTATCTCAGTAGCCACTCCGGCATTCCACTGATTGACAGCGGCCTGATACGATTCCTGTACAAGAGCCTGGTTGAGGCGACAGATCTCAAGCTGAACCTGGTTCTGATAATATGACATCATCTGGCTCTGCGCTACACTGACAAGAGCTGCCTCTGCTGACTGAAACGTCAGATATTGAATTTTAATATCATCCAGCGCATCATCCGCCTGCTCCCTCAGATTATCAATCTGCGACTCCTGACTGATAATCGTCATCATTGCAGTTGCATAATCGGAATCACCACTGTCCGGATAATCCAGATTACTTTCAATTTCATCCGCCAGCTCACGGTAACGGTTCGCCCATTTCTCGTTTGTATCACCATAATCCTTCCTGAACTCATTCAGGTCAATCTGGTTTTTCTGAACCGTTGCATTGTATTCCTTAATCAGATCAGCCAGTTCATCATATTCAATCAGATCATCCTGAAGCCGCGCCCACTCCGCGTCTGTCCTGGCAAATTCCGGGGATGCCGCATATACCTGCGGCATTCCCTGGGTGATGATCAGTGTGGCAGCTGCCGCCGACCATACCCGTCTTTTATTCTTTTTAGTCATAGATTTGTTCTCCTTCTCCGCCGATCCGTTTGCGCCCCAGCATATATACGAAACGATAGAGTGTCGGCAGCAATATCAGTGTCAGAATAGTTGACGCACCCAGGCCGCCGACATTAACCAGCGCCAGTCCCTGCATCATGCCACCCGCTTTTCCGTATGCCATCGCATTTGGTATCATCGAGATGATTGTTGTCATGGTCGTCATCAGGATCGGCCGCATTCTGATTGCACCAGCTTCAACCAGAGCCTCATCAAGGCCTTTTTCTGCCAGCATCTGGTTGACCGTATCAACATACAAAATACCATTATTTACTACAGTTCCGAACAGCATCAGGAAACCAATCATCGATACCATACTGATCGGGCTGTCAGCCAGATAAAGCAATCCAAATGAACCGATGAAACTGAACGGTATCGTTGCCATAACCATCAACGAGAATTTAGGAGATTCAAACTGGATCGCCATTACAATAAAGATCAAAAATATTCCTGTTCCAATCGCTCCGGCCAAAGCTCCCAGCTCCTCTGATAACATCTCATCCATTGTATTGGCGGCCGGTTCTACTGCCGATGGCAGCTCCCATGTCTCGACAAAAGCTTTAATATCATTCTCTGCCGTCCGCTCATATCCCGACTGCGGCTGCATTGTAATTGCCACCTGGTACTGTTTGTCTTTTCGCTCAATCTGCTGCGGGCTGTCGACATAATAAATATCGGCCAGATCACTCAGCGGCAGGGTATTGCCGGATGCTGTCGTTATCATCATCCCCTGCAGTTTGTCAATCGTATTATACCGATCCGGGGCATATTCGACATTGACGTCAATATCCTCACCGGATACCCGGATTGTCGTAGCTGTTATCCCGCTTAAGCCGCCATAGACAGCGGTTCCGATATTGGCCGGGATCAGTCCCTCCGCCTGCGCCTTCACCGGATCTACTTCAACCTTAACTACCGGCGCAGCATTTTCGGTTGATGAATGCACCTGCATCACATCATCCCTTTTCCTCAGCTCGGTTACCAGATCAGCAGCAGCTGTTTTCAGCACGTCATATTCTGTACTCTGAAGATTTATTTCAATAGCATCACCGCTGGTCATTGAACTCATCCCGGTTGTACTGCCTTCATCCATTGAAATGGTACAATCCTGATAATACTGAGTCTCATACCGCCAGGATTTGATGATATCATCCGAAGATACCTTCCGGTCATCCTTCAGATATGCATCCAGAGTGACATCACTGCTACCGCCAATACTCATGCCGCTGGAACCGTATGTTAACAGGTAGTGATCGACATTTTCATCGGCAGCAACAAAGGCTTCGATCTGACTCACCGTATCATTAATGGCATCAATGGATAATCCCGGCTCCGTTTTAATGGTCATTGTTACAATTCCCTCATCAACACCTGACATCAGTTCGATCTGCAGTTTCGATGCCATGGTTAAGGCGCAGATAACCAAAAGTATTACCACCACAAACACCGTCTTGGTTCTGGGAATAATAACCGGCATTCTTCTCCGGTACCAGCCCTGCATTGCCTTAATCGCCTTGTTGGCCGGAGCATTTTCACGCTCAGCCGGATGCCACTGGTAATAGCACAACGGAACGATAACAACTGCAGAAAACAGCGAGGCCACCATACAGAAGACAATTGTAAAACCCAGCTGGGTGAAAATCTGTCCGGATATTCCACTGATCATCGCCAGCGGCAGGAAAACCACGCAGGTCGTCACCGTTCCGCCGGTGATCGAACCGATCATGGTTCTGGTACCTTCCAGTGCAGCATCGTAAAAGTTCAGTTTCTCTTTGGCCCGGAAACAGCCGTCCAGTACGTTGATGGAGTTGTCAACCATCATTCCGACTCCCAATACCAGAGAGGTCAGAGAAATGACATTCATCGAAAAGCCCATTGCATCCATACAGATCAGAGCCAGAATAATGGATATCGGGATCGACGTACCGACAATAACAGATGCCCGCAGATCACCGTAAAACAGCCACAAAATAATCATCGAGAGAATGATTGCCATAATCATTGTCTGAACAACGTTTAAGATCGATTCCTCAATGGTATCACTGGAATCATTGATAACAGTGATTTCAATCTGCGGATAATCCTTTTTCAGCTTGTCTATTTCTTTCATTACCTGAGCAGATGTCTCAATCGCCGTAGCATCCTGCTGCTTCTTGATTCCCAGCGAGATAATGTCGCTGCCGTTATATCGGCCGATCGAATCAGCATCTTCCAGGGCATCATAAACATTGGCTATATCTGACAGCCGGATTACATCCCCGCCTGCCAGCGGCAAAACAATCGACTTCAATTTCTCCGTCGAACTATAGTCATTGCCGACACTGACATCCGATTTCTTTTTCCCGACTTCAATTTCTCCGGCCGGGATTGTATAATCTGCTGCCCCCACCAACTGGGCAACTGTGTTCATATTCAAATGATACTGTTCCAGCTTTTCGGGAATCAGTTCGATCCGGATGTAACTTTGCTGACCTCCGGATAGTGACACCTCCCCGACCGTACTCAGTTTTTCAAATCTTGGTACAATATAATTGTCTACGTATGTATACAGATTTTCATCGGTTGCCCCGCTGACCGCCAGCGTAACAACTGCCTGGGCATTCAGATCCAGCTCCATGATGACTGGTTCTTCAATATCATCCGGCATATTGTTGCTAATTCCGTCGATCGCTTTTTTCAGGTTGATATATGCAGTATCCATATTCGTCCCATATTCATACTGAATCAACACAACCGCGATGTTTTCCTGCGAATAGGACTGAACAGTATCGACACCATCCAGCGATGATATTGCATCTTCCTGCTTCATTGTAATCAGATCATTAATATCTTCCGGGGTTGCACCGGGATAGACAGTACCGATTACCAGCATAGGCAGTTCCATCTCTGGGGTCAGTTCGACCTTCGCCCCCATCAGTGACTGAACGCCAAAAAATGCAATTGTAATCAGACACAGGACAATGGTTATGGGTCTCTTAAGTGCCAGTTTCGTCAGTTTAATCATGATGTTCACCCACTCCCTTATTCGGTTTCTGCCGCCGGAGCAATTTCTGCCGCCGCTTCAGATTCTAATGACTGATCCTTCAGGATTACTTCCTCTCCGTCAACCAGCTCATTGCTCCATGTTGAAATAATCAGGCTGTTCTGGTCAAGACCACTGACAACTTCCATCTGTTCTGTATCGTAAATCCCGGCATCTATGTATATTTTTTTAGCCACCCCGTCTTCATAGCGGTATACAAAAGGGGCACCATTATCGTATCTGACAACATCCAATGGGACAGTCATAACATCGCGGGACTGGCTCATCGGAACTGTCAATTTGACCCTGCTTCCGGTTGTCAGACCCTGAACCTCCGGAACTGCAGCCTTGACATCATAAAGGCCGCTCGCCGCATTTACCATGGAACTGATCTCCGTAACCACCCCCTGATACTCGGTACCATTCTTTTCAATCCTGATCAGGTCATTCAGCGACAGATTACTGAGTGTCTTCTCCGTAATGCCAAATTTCACCTGAAGCTGTTCCTTGGCTGAAATAACACAGATTTCACTGGTTGTTCCGATATGCTGATAAGGATCAATATTCCTGGTTTCAATCACACCGCTGATCGGAGCCTTCACCGTCGTATACTGCAGCTGCAGATCATACTGGTTTTTCGCCGAATCATAGGAAATCCGGGCGCTCTGTGCAGCATTCTGGGCCTGTTCAAGCATCTGCTGCGAAACCGATCCGCCGGCAAACAATGCCTGGGTTCTCGAAAGATTTTTGTTGCAGTCCGCTACCGATACCGAAGCTGCTTCCACCTGCAGTTTCAACGCTGTCAATGCATCAGAATCTATTTTACAGAGCACAGTTCCTGCCTCCACATAATCTCCCGCCTGAAAATATACTTCCATAATTTCACCGCCCATCTTAGGCAGAACCATAGCCTTCGACTCCGGTTCAATCGTTCCTGTCAGCTCAGTATATAATAAAATATCTCCCCTCCCGGGACTGACTGCCGATACCGTCGGCCGTGATTCATATTCCGCTTCCTGTTCCTTTCCTGATAATCCTGTCAAAATACCTGCACCGACTGCTGCTGCAGCGATCACCAGTATTAACACTTTTCCTTTTTTCATATTGGCTCTCCTTTTTGTTACACTTGTAACACTATTTTGTTCTGTAGTATAATACAGAAAATTCCAAAACTCAAGAGCGTTAAGGGCAACTGTGACAGTATCCAAAAAACTGTTACACTTGTATCAAAAAGGAGATACCACAAATAGTCAGCCAACGAAAAAGCCACAATCCCATAAAATGTAAGGGTTTCATAAGGATGTTTTTTTGATTTTGGATTTGCGGTATAGCATTTTGAGGATGCTATACCGCTTTTCCGTTGTACAAAGTAACTTTTGCATGCTCAAATGTCCCGATATGATTGTAGATGATTTCTACCTCTTGCAGCCGTTTTCCGCTGCTTTTGTCGGGGGCATGAATGATAATCCTGTCAATAAACTCCCGGAGAATTTCCGGTGTCAGTTCCGTCATGTTGGTGTATTTTTTTACAATAGTGATAAAGCGGTCAACATTAATGGTTTTCCTGTCCTCTTGGGTTAGTTCTTGTTCCAGTGAGGCCGTTTCATTTTGCAGAGTATGTTGTTCATCCTCATAGCCTTTTGACAGTTTCATAAAGCGTTCATCCGAAAGCTTACCGCCTATGTTATCCTCATAAATACGCTGGAAGATATTATCCAGTTCCTTAATGCGAGCCTGCATTTCCACTAACTTCCGTCTCTTTTGAGAAAGCTCTTTGTTCCGCTGCCGCACATCCGCATCCATAACCGACTGAACAAATTCATCTTCATAATTGGAGATATAGCCGATTACTTCTTTCAGATTTTCCATTATAATCTGTTCCACTACTATATTTCGGATATAGTGCATGGTACATGAATGGCTGTTATGACGATAGTTTCCACAAGTGAAGTTATGTTTTTCGGGCACTTCATTCACCTGACGATGAAAACGCATTCTGCTCCCACAATCCGCACAATAGAGCAATCCTGAAAACATTGGCATTTCTCCCATCTTAGTGGGGCGCCGCTTTCCTTGACGGATTTTTTGAACAATATCGTAAGTTTCCTGGTCGATGATAGCCTCATGGGTATTTTGGAATACTTTCCACTGGTCCGGGCTGTTATCAATCTTTTTTCGGTTCTTGAAAGACTTGATATAGGTTTTGAAGTTTACCGTATGCCCCAGGTATTCCATCCGTTCTAGAATTTTAGCAACTGCTGGAGAGTTCCACTGGTAATGATTATCCGGTATAACGGTTCGTGCCTTACCGCCTTTGCTTAATGCGTATGTGGTAGGGCAGAGAATTTTACGCTCTGTCAGCATATTAGCAATCTTGGTCGGTCCGTATCCCTCAACGCAAAGACGGAATATTTCAATTACCACCTCTGCGGCCTCCGCGTCTACAATCCACTCTTTGATATTTTCAGGATTTTTCATATAGCCGTAGGGAGGGTGTGAACCGATATGCTCACCCGACATTCCTTTGGCCCTTTTTACTGCCCGGATTTTCTTGCTTGTGTCCTTTGCGTACCATTCATTGATAATATTGCGGAATGGGGTAAATTCGTTATCTCCCTGAGTGCTGTCAACTCCATCACTTACAGCTATGAAATGCACATCATATTCAGGAAACATGATTTCCGTGTACATACCTACCTGTAAATAATCACGTCCAAGACGGGACATATCTTTTACGATTATCCGTTTTACTTTTCCTGCCTCCATATCCGCAATCATACTTTGGAAGCCTGGACGGTTGAACGTAGTGCCTGAGATGCCGTCATCAATGTAAAACTGGCAGTTGGTATATCCGTGGTCGAGAGCGTATTTCTTGAGGATTTTCTTCTGGTTTACAATACTGTTGCTATCGCCCTCTTGTTTATCATCCTGAGATAATCGGCAGTAGATAGCGGTGATTTCCTCGCTGCATAAAACTGTATATGGTATTTGAAATGTGTTTGTTCTATTTGACTGCTGTAACATTACAACCTCCTATCTGACAGCCAAACAGACAATGCTTTATATTAGTATTATACCGCGTTGTCTGAATACTGTCTGCCCATATCAGCGTTATTTTTGAAATGGTTTGCGAAGGTCGCTTTTGATAAGTCTTTTTACTTTGGTTACAGCATCCTCTTTGGCATCAGGTTTAGAACCGGACTTCACAATATAAGTTGTGCTCCCGATTTTATATTCACGCACCATTTGTGGCGCTATTGTTTTTTTATTTTGCATATTCATATCCCTTTCTTTATAGAACAATGAAAAACAAATAAAAAGATTGACATAAACGGATGGCTGTATGGCAGTATAGCTGACTATGCACAGCTCCACGGGAATTTCACCCCTCCGGCGGTCTGCCGAAGCCCTACCCATTGCCTGCGACGCTTTTAACGCTCGGACTGTGGCTGTAAGGGAGTATCATTGTCCTGCCTGTACGTCCTGGCCCGCAGATCACCACATCCGCTTTGCAGCCTGGGTGTTGTTCGCTCGCTCATTAAGAGGTCATGGCGCACCGGCTGTCTGGCTCGGTACAAACAGAATGTATCCGTATGCCTTATACTGCGCCGCCGTTATCTTTCGGGCTTTCTTTTTCAAGGAACAATCACGGGCGATGACATAAGGGCGGGAGTGCGGAAAGGGAGAAACACGCTCACCGCCGATTTATGCCGACAGTATCTTAAAGCCCGTTACAATGCTATGGATAAGTTTTGCTTCCAGCCTGAGCCGCATATCTTCATCAACGCACAGGTACTCGTGCCCGTATTCGTCTTTCAGCGGCCGCATGGCAAGGTAGCGGATGTAGCCTTTGTAGTGGTCGAGGACAGCAGTAAGCGCCTCCCCGTTGCCCTCCATAGCCGCCAGGATAACCGGCAGCGGCAGGGCTTTTACATCTCCGGCCATTCAAATCCCTCCTTTTCCAGATACTCGCGCAGCTCTTTCAGCGTTTTGGCCCGCCGTTTGGATATGGCTTGACGAACCACATTCATCTGTTCACTGATTTTCCGGTCACTCATGCCCAGAAAGTAGGACAACAGGATAACATCTCGCTTGTCCTCCGGCAGCCGTGCTATGGCCTCCGCCAGCAGATTGCCGGTCACGACCACAGGCTTGCCAAGCACTTCAAAGACATGCTCGTCCTCAAAATACTTGTCCGCCGCCGCTATCTGCGACAACTCGCCGGGGGTCAGCCCGTCCAGCGATTTTTCACGGTCACGCTGCTTTGCATATCCGTTATGTATACGCGCCGCCTCGTTCTTCAAAACCTTGGTACAGAAACCGCCGAACTGGTTCTGAATACGCTGCTCATAGGGGTCTTTCATTTTCTCACCCCCTTTCGCAACCGCAAAGGCGGGGCGATTTCCTCCCTTTCACATGGGTAATCACAGAAACCGATAATCGGCAACCGCAAAAAGGGAGAAATTTATTGAAAGGCTCCAATGAACGGGAAGCCTGCTCAAACGCAAAAAAGCCCGGCTGGGCAAAATCCAACCGGGCAGTAATATTACATTGAGTTACACGATATATGATATGCCCTAGGGCATAACTATAGCGTGCATAATGGTAGTGTTTTTGATGACTGAAAGTCTGGTGGGTGATTTGGGTAAAAAAAGAACATAGCGATACCTCCTGGTTCCGCCATGTTCTTAGTTCACATAATAGAAATGGCGGCTTATAATAAGCCACCGCAAATGAGTGTAAGCGCATGAAATTATCTGCTGTACGACGGCTTTTTTTCTTTTGCCGTCGTGCGGCAGTTAAATTATATTTACAGCCTTGTTTCTTTCGTTAGTCTACTAAATGCCCATTTGAAGCTAATAACCGACAGCATAATATGCATGATAATAACACCAAGAATATACTTAATGACAATTTCATTATTTAAAATCAGTACTCTAAGCACATTGATAACATATGTAAATGGATTTAAGTTAACCGCAATAGATAACCCTCTAAAGTATCATCCGGGATAGGTAATACAATCGCATTCATAGCCAGTTTTCCTGTTACATATCACTCAACTACATATATACGATTTTCCTTACGCGGCTTTGCTTGTGGTAGGGGACTGTCAGGATAGCCCAAAGCAACAAAGGCTTTCGCTTGATAGCTTTTATCAATACCCCATTGCTTTTGAAGTTCCTGTCCTATTTCACTGGAAAATGTATCCTCTGCCCTCATTATCATGCAGGAGCCAATACCTAGCGAATGAGCTGCAAGCATAATATTTTGCGCCATAACGCAGCAATCGGGAGTGGAATACAAGAAGCTTTTGGGAGCAAATAAGGCAAGCACCGTTGGCGCACCATAAAAGCCATCTTTAATATTAGGGTCATCGGCAATGCTCGGCTGCTCTTTGGAAATGTAGGCCGTGGCGGTAGACATTTTGCCCTGAAAGAGAGAATGATTGATCTTCCCAAGCTGCCGATTGATTTCTTCGTTTTGACATGCAACAACAATTGGGGACTGTCTGCTGCCTGCATTGGGCGCATAAGTTCCGTTTTGTAAAATCGTGTCCAGCTTATCCCGGCTGATCTGCTCCGGCTTGTATTTCCGTATGCTGCGCCGTTCTAATATACAGGCAATCACTTCATTCAACTATATCACCTCTTTCCAGCATTGTGGGTCTGCGCTGTATGAATTGTGGGTGTAACCATATGCAACAGCAGGACAGCCCCGGCAGAAGCGCATAAGCTCACATTTGGCACATTTCTCAAACTTGCCATAGTCTCGGTACTTGTCCATTTTGTCACTTAAAAACACATCAGCCAGCCGGTCGGTGAACATATTGCCGACAACACTATCCATACGGCGACAAGCGTATAGATCACCGCCCGGTGTTATTGTTAAATGATTTCTACCACAGTTGCAACCGTCATAAATTGTTTCGTCGTCCAGCCCGTCAGGTATAGAGAAAAGTCCCTTTTCGTGCAGATAGAGCGTCCAAAGATGGTCTTTCAGATTAAAGGTCGTGCCACTATCTTTGTACTGCTCAAACTTGCTCCAACAGACATCTAACAGCTTGCAGTATTCGTCCGGCTCCGCATGACTGTCTTTGTCTGGCCCCGTAGGGCAATAACGGGCGAAAGCAAAGACTTTTACGCCATGCTCCACAACCAAATCGATAATTTTAGGAATTTCCTTAATATTCACTTTTGAAACAGTCGTCATAACAACGCTTCTGATACCGGCATTGTTGATTGTGGCGATTTTATCCACGGTCGTATCAAACGAACCGGGCATACGAAACCAATCGTGCGTTTCCCTCATGCCATCAATAGAAAGCTGGTAGCGTTCGCATCCATAGGATTTCAGCCGGGTGCAAACTTCGTTGGTCAGGTGAAATGGATTTCCCATAATACTAAAAGCGATTTTTCGGGATTTCAAAAGTTCCAGCAACCGCCAAAAATCCTTATGCAAAATAGGGTCGCCGCCCGTGATATAGAAATATGGTATGCGGCTTAACCTCTCGCACATTTCTATGCAATTATCAAGGACGCTCCGCATGTCTTTCCAAGACATCTCTGTAAGCAGAATATTGTTATCCTCCGCAAAAATATAACAATGTTGGCAACGCTGGTCGCAGCTATCGGTTATATGCCATTGAAACGAAAAGTATTCTTTCATGATGCACCTACCCTCTTAAAATCTTCTATGTGAAAGCCTAGAGGCCGAATGAATAAAAAGTGCCACGCCCCGGCATCGCACAAGCAGCGAACCGGGGGCGTGGCATACGACGGTCTGATTACTTGCCGTCACCGGCTCCACAAGAACTTGGCTTCGGTTGCTCGTCGCCCGCTCCGCAAGAACTCGGCTTTTCGTCGCCCGCTCCGCAAGACGCACCGCCCATAGCAGAATAAGCCTTCTGGGGGTTCATGTAGCCCTGCGCACTTTTGGGTGCATAGTAGTTGTTCATATTTCGTACCTCCATAAATTATTTATAGAAACAGGTTTTGCCTGCCACTATCATAAAATTAGTTGCCTGACAATTTCGCTCATATCCTCCGCAAAAGCAATCGTGCGCGTTTCATTTTCCGCTTCACCTTGTGGGTAATCACGATTAAAGCGTATCAAAGTAGCCTTGTCGTTCAAGTGGGTCAGCCGTTCAAAAGGAATACGGATAATACTGGGAGTGTTCAGGCCTATGCCCATTTCCAAATAAATAATCCTTTCATGGCGGCTACGCTTTAAAAACTTCTGATACTGCCTTTCTGCTTTTTGCCAATCTTCATTTCTCACAAAGTATTTGTTATAATGAATATGGATGTCCATTTCTTCGCCGCACACCGGGCATTTAGGAACAAGGCTCGTCGGTATTATGCAATCTTGTGTATGTGCTATCATGTCCTTTACCTGTTCTTCATTGTCGTATAGCCTGTTATGACAGCCCTTTTCACATTGGAAGTATCCATAGTTGCCTTGTATCATAAAAACATTTTCATATGCGAAACCGGCCTTTTGAAATTGATAATCAACATTTGTTGTCAAAACAAAATGGTCTTTGTTACTTGCCAATCGGTAAATATCTTTGTAAAGCTTCATTGCGGGCGATTCGTAGCGGTTGATACTAATATGCTTGGCCCAATACGCCCAACGCTCCTCTTGTGTTTGGAATGGATAGAAGCTTGACGTATATAAATCCTCAAACCCGTACTTTTCGATAAAAGGGGCAAAATTGTCTGTAAACCGCTTGCCTGTATATGTTAGTCCTGCCGCATCTGACAGACCGGCACCACCGCCAATCAGAATATAGCTGGCCTCTGAAATCGCAGCTTTCGCTTTTTCAAGCCGTTCTTTATATTTCAACATGACATTCCCTCTCAACAATAGCAATCGCTACTGTTTCTATATTCAATTTACACCAATTTTTCAGCATTGAAAAGTACGCACCTTTTTGTTTCATACTTACCTTTTTATCACTATTGTGCTATTTCAGGCTTTTCAAAGTATAATAATTTGCTAATTATGAGTCGACAATCGAGTAGGAGGTAGCTGATTATTTCAACTACCGACCTCTCACACCACCGTGCGTACCGTTCGGTACACGGCGGTTCTCTAGTTTTCACAAACTTTCAAGTAATAGTCAGTTAGGGTCATATACCCCAAACTGGCTATCGTTTTATTTGTAAGGCTTCTGCTTAATATCGGGCTGTTAGTTGTCCTCCAGTATCCCTTTCGGGTGTTGGCAAACTCCCATGCCTTTGGTTCGTTGATACCCAATTTCTTCAACATCTTGAACCTTGTCTTGACTTTGGTACGATAAAAGCGTGGTAAAAATCCTATCATGAGGGATTTGAACTGCGCTTTTTGTATAATAGGTGGTAATGGCCCGGCGATCTTGACTGTGGGTTACGCACCCGATATGAAAACAGCCGGCCATCCACTTATTATCTGCATTCGGTTAAACAGGTTGAAACACTCATGTGCTTTCGTGTAACGAGCCAAGATGAATGGTAATAAGCGCAGATGGATGCCATAATTTAATTGATGGATGTGAAATGTATGATCAGTGTAGGAATTGATGTCTCTAAAGGAAAAAGTACAGTATGCATGTTAAAAGCAAATGGAGAGGTAATTCGCACTCCATTTGAAGTATCCCATACTGATGACGAGTTAACTATACTGACGCAAATGATACAAATGCTTAAAAATGAAGAAATACGCGTTGTTTTAGAAGCAACTGGAATCTATCATCTGCCGGTAGTGACTTTTTTGCAGCAGGAAAATATTTTTGTTTGCGTAGTCAATCCGCTGCTTATGAAAAAGTATGGAGATATCAAGCTGCGACAGGGCAAAACGGATAAGATGGACAGCATAAAAATTGCAAACTATGGGATCGACAACTGGTACCATCTCACTGATTTCCTACCTGAAGAAGAAACATACGCAGAGTTACGTTTGTTAAGCAGACAGTATTTACACTACACCAGCCTGAAAATTAAGGCCAAAGTGAATTTGACAAATTTACTGGAAAAAACAATGCCTGGAATAAAGCCTTTGTTACGAAGCCAATCGGAACATTCAAACCAAGAAAAGCTTTGCGCTGTTGTCTCTCGCTATTGGCATTTTGATAATATTACCCGGTACAGTGAGAATCGTTTTGTCAAAGATTTCACATGCTGGGCGAAGAAGAAAGGTTTCTATGCCAATGAAAAGAAAGCATATGCTCTTTATTCCTTGGCCAAGCAGGGTGTAACTACACTACCTTCCTATTTAAATTCTACCAAGGTTCTCATCAAAGAAGCTGTACGTGTTTTATCAGAACTTGAAGCAACTTTGACTGTTATACTATCGGATATGAAAACACTTGCAGAAGAGTTACCCGGTTACCAAGTAGCATTGTCCATGCCTGGAATCGGCCCCACTTTAGCTGTCAGAATTGTCGCTGAAGTTGGTGATATCTGTCGGTTTCACAGCGCCAACGCTCTGATTGCTTATGCTGGGTTGGATTCTCCTCCGCACCAGTCAGGTCTTATGAATGCAAAACGCAGCATATCCAAAAGAGGGAGTCCAGCTCTGCGCAAAACAGGATTTGAAATTATTAACAGCATCAGAAAAACTAAACCTACATACGATAATGCCATTTATCTTTTTATGCAAAAGAAAGAAAACGAAGGCAAACCTATTAAAGTTGCTAAAATTGCCGGTCTGAATAAATTTCTTAGAATTTACTATGCCAGAGTAAAAGAATCTTTTAACGGTTAAACAATCAAATCCTAACCTAAAGCTGTCTTGTTAGACGGCTTTTTTCTCATGCTTGTTTTTACATTGTAAATTTTCTCATTTCCCTCTTGACAATGCTTTACAGGTTTCTTCCACTGTTTCCAATATACCAGTCTTATTCTTCTTCGTAGCCATTCGTCCGTACTCTTTAGCATATTTTTCATGTCCGCTAGCGCGTAGTAGTTTACCCACCCTCTTATGAATTGTGTCAGTTTCAATGCTCGGTACTCATTTCCCCACCCATTATTTCTTTCTGTTATTTCTTTCAATCTTACTTTCATTTTCGTAATGGATTTTGGGTGTACTCTGAATCTGCATTTTCCCTTATATCGGTAAAAGCTGTAACCCAGATACTTTACTTTGCTGATGTGTGCCACTCCTGTCTTCTCTCGGTTCACTTTTAAGAAAAGTTTTCCCTCAATGTAGGGCACTATGTTTTCTAAGGTTCTGGCTGCACTCTTTTTGCTCTTGCACATAATCATACAGTCGTCTGCATACCGGACGTACCTGTGCCCTCTACGTGCCAGTTCCTTGTCTAACTCATTCAGCATAATGTTACTAAGAAGCGGACTTAGTGGTCCTCCTTGTGGTACGCCGACCTCTGTTTTTCCAAACAGTCCTTTTTCCACAACCCCTGCATTCAGGTATCTGTGGATAAGGGATATTACTCTACCGTCCTCGATGGTTCGTGATAACACTTCTATGAGTTTGCTCTGACTTACTGTGTCAAAGAATTTCTCCAAATCCATATCAACCACGTATACATATTCATCATTTACATTCTGCTGGCATTGTTTTAGTGCGTCGTGCGCACCCCTGTTTGGGCGAAAGCCAAAACTGTTCTCCGAAAACTGTTCCTCATATATCGGGATCAGCACTTGTGTGATTGCCTGCTGGATTACTCTGTCAACCACTGTTGGTACTCCGAGTTTTCGAAATTCGCCTTTTGTTTCCTTGGATATTTCTACCCTGCGGACGGGGTTGGGTTTGTATTTCCCATCCCTTATCTCTTGAAGTAGTTGCTCTTGGTTTTCTCTGAGAAATGGTAGAAGTTCATCCACGCTCATCCCATCGACACCGCCCGCTCCTTTGTTGGATTTCACTTTCTTGTATGCCGTGTTTAGATTGTCCGTTTGTAAAATCCGCTCCAACAGATTATCCGTCTGTAAGTTTGTGATGATGTCGTTGTTTTCAGTAATCCTCGAATGGGCGGACGCTTCCGCATACTCTTTCTGTTCCGCAGATACCATTTGCGGATAACCTTCATTATGAAGTTGTCTGTCCTTATATCCATCTCTGGTTACATTCATTTACTCACATCTCCTAAAGTTCCGTCCTTCCCACCACGTTTGCAACCATGGTGGTACTATGACTTCTGCTGACTTCTTACAGTTCGTTGTTACTATGGGTTTCATACTCTGTTTCCTCCCACCTGTAAGACCTCCCCAGGTAAGAACGCAATCTTTCCCTCCACCTATCTGCCACATTTACTGTAATTAATTCCGAGTAGTTATTGGACTTCGACTTGTTTGGCAGCCTTATCCTTAATTACAGCCTGATGTGATTTCTGTTCGTCAGACCAGAGGTTTGCCGTCCGGCTTCCTTAAGATTCCTCGTCACCGAGGACACCCTTGCCATTGGCTATACACTTCCCACTACTAGGGCGTGTTCGGGACTCGCACCCGTTAGATTGCGCCCATGCTGGGCGCACCAAAAAGGCAGCAGTCATTTTATGACCGCCGCCTGTATCGTTCTATTACGGATTTCACCACTTATCAAAATGTAATTTATCTTCAATATTGCATTTTACCTGTTCTGGCATAGTTGTGTCAGGAGCCGGATAGCCAAGCCCAATGTAGCAAGGAAACATATAATTTTGTGGGTGCCGCAAAACCTTGTATACATGCTCCGGTTCATTTCCTGTTGGAATACGCATGGAGCAAGCCAATCCCTCGGCTGTTGCGGCAAGAAATATATTCTCGACACAACACCAGATAGAAGCAAAGGCATTCAGGCCACTTACCGTTTCAGATTTATAGAGTGAGCCAGCTTGTTTGAAAAAGGGGAATATGATACACCCTGTATCTTTCAGCATTTCGCATTGTATCGGCATGGAATAATCATACATAAGGTGTTGTATTGATCGTGCCTGCGGTGGATTGCCTGTACTCTTTGTTCCGTTCATTTTTGGAACGCCGCTTAATACTTGTTCAATCATGTTACTATCCGTAATAACAACGAATTCCCAATTTCTCAAATGGTCATGCGTCGGAGCCATCAGGCCAGCAGATAATACTTTTTTTATTTTTTCCATTTCCACGGACTTGTCTGCAAATTCCCTTGTTGTTTTTCTTGATTTGATAACGTCATAAAAATCCATTTTATAGACCTCCCATATATTGATATATTTAGGATACAATGCAGTCTGTGTTTTGTGAAGTAGGCACCTTTAAGTAACTATTCCTTTATGAATTGGCTTGAATTTTAATAAATCAAGTATTATAATTATATTAGTTGCTTTTGTCATGTTTGCTCCAATTAAGGATGCAATATCAATAATGAAACTAGAATAGGAGTGCTGGATAAATGGATGCGAAAGAAAAGGAATTTGATTTTCAGGTAGAGATGGAGCCTTGCCCTGTGGAAGCCACTTTAAAGCTGATAAGCAATAAATGGAAAGTCCTGATATTAAGGGAGCTATTGACAGGCACAAAACGGTTTGGCGAATTAAGAGATGGGATTGACGGTATCAGTCAAAAGGTATTGACACAAAATTTGCGCTCAATGGAGGAGGATGGGATTGTTGCCCGAACGGTTTTCCCCGAAGTCCCGCCACGCGTGGAGTATAATCTAAGCGAATTGGGTAACAGCTTGAAACCCATTATTAAGTCAATGGAAAGCTGGGGCATAGAATATATGAACAATCAAAAGTAATTACATAATATCCGCAAGAACAGAAAGCCCGTAAAGTCAAAGGATTTGATTTTACGGGCTTTTACTTTTTTAACTGTAATATCTGCATAAATCCCTTTTTAGACACTTTTACAGATTGAAACTTTGCAGCAATCAAAACACTTGTAATTTCTGTATCGGAATATATCTTTATATCTCCCGCTTTTGAAAGCGGCATAAAGAGGTTGCAAATCTGCCTTACTATAGGTGGCAAACGGATTTCGGCAATATAGATGCTGCCGCTATCCTTTAACACTCGATACGATTCATTCGCAAAAGCGGATACATCCGGGAAATGATGATACCCTGTGCAGACTGTTATCATGTCAAAAGCACAGTCTTCAAATGGAAGATGCTCACAATCGGAAGTATAAAATTCCATTGACGGATTGTCTTTCGCCGCAACCTTTATCATCTGGTCGGAAAGATCGATGCCGTACCCGTTAATGTCTTTTTCTTTTGCCATTGCCGAAAGAAGCGTGCCGGTACCGCACGCCACATCCAACACAACATCGCTATCTTTTAGTGCCATATTTGCAATCAAGGACGCATGAAATTTGCGTGTCACTTTTCCCTCCAAGGTATTGTTAAAACGCTCAGCCTTCTTATTATAAGCAGCTTTAGATTTTTGATTATAGTCCATATCCTATCTCCAATAAAACTATTTTAGTTCATCTATTAAAATATCTGGATTATGATATCTGGTTTTATGCTTTGTAAATATACCATACTGAACGCTTTCTGCCGGACATAAATGAAGGCAAGACAAGCAACGCTGACATCGCTCACTTTTCCAAGTCGGTTTCCCATTTTGCAAAGCGATGTTTTGTGTAGGGCATACCTCTGAACAAAGACCACAGGACACGCATTTATCGGTAGTGAAAAAAGCCCTGTCATTGGTATTGACCGTTTTTATAAAGTATCTATATCCAAACAATACTGGGAAAATATGCTCTGTAATGCTCCTGTCATAATGATTTTGCCGCTTTATTATGGTATCAGCTATTTGCTTGGATTTCTGCTGCGCCTTTTGGAGATTTACCTTTTGCCTTTTATCATTTGGCACATCCCAAGTCAGTAGAACAAAGTTATCAACCATTTTCACATAGAAGCCTGCATCCAGCTCTTTTTCTTTATCGCGCAAAAGTGACCTCGATTGTGATAGTCCTCCAGCATTTCCGCTAAATGTTCCATATGTACAAACAACGTAAATGTAATCAGTAGCGGATAGATTGACTTCTTTCATAAACTGCCGCACAATCTGCGGTATCCCGCAATAATAAATAGGAAATACAAACCCAACGATGCCCTTTGGCATAAGGGTTTTAGCCTGTTCCCATTGTGGAGCGATCCCCTGTATTACTACGTTACCGCATTCTTTCGCTATGTTTTTTGCAAGGCTGAGGGAATTTCCGGTTCCGGTAAAATAGTATACGGTATGCTGCAAATATATCCCCCCTTGCTATAGCTTGTTTTATCTCTTTAAGCTGATCTGTTGACTATCGGAAGCCAAAAGGCTTTTTTGTGCTCCGTTTTGAATCGTATCAGTATCCTTGATTTGTCCTATGAGCAATGGTGAGTTTTTATCGTGCAATTTATAATTCCGATTGACTGCATCTTGGTTCTTTACAGCATAGCAATATTTACAGCCATTTAGACAGGTATCATATGCGCCGATGTCGCGGCTGGGTATGCAGTGGCAGCCTTCTCGCATTCCCTTATGTGAAGTATTCTTTTTAAATTTGCAGCCGTTGGATTGCTCCAAAATATCAGATGTAATACAGCCCGAAGCCTTTATTCCATGCAAGGTGTAATCACCGTTAGTTCCACAGGTTTGGATAGGCATATGATATTTTGCGGCTATCGCACCTAAACCTTGTGCCAGCTCATTTTTATCAGCGTCGGTCAGCGGTATCAGTTCAGGCATATTTGTCGCAAGCTTCTTATACATCTCCACAAAGCTGAAGATGCAGGAGCTTACATAGCCCGATATCTTTTCTGTCATATACTCAAAGGTTTCAAGATGTGTTTCAATAGTATATTTGTCGGTCAGTAAGACCGGGTCATAGCGCCACGCCAGCTTTTCCTTTCCGACAATGTTAGAGAGTTGTATCAATGTATCCATCGCATTATCGATGGGCGGAACTTGTGGTTCCACATCCTTGCCATAGGCAGTAATGGTATAGTGGCAAAAGATATTATATTTTTCTAACACTTCTCCAATGTGGGGAAGGATTGGTGTATAGTTCTTTGAGCAGAAAATCAGAGCATCCACCTTATCAGGACTTAACTCATATTTCGTAATCTTATTCTGAAAAAGCGGGTTGCGCGAATACACATAGCCATCCTCCAAACGATTTAGTAGCCAATCACAATAATAATTGACAGTATCCGTTCTTCCGCCAGTATTGATAATCATAAGTTTTTGACCTCCTTACTTCTTCTTGATTTTTTCATGGTAAAAGTAATTGTGATAAGTGCATCCGGTTGACGTACAAAAATCGTCTATTTCATTGCTCAAAAGTTCCCAATAACTCATGTTCTTTTTTCGATATATTTCATCGTAAAGGCTAGTAAGCTGTGGATAATACTCTTTGATAAAACTCATAACCCTTGTGTAGTATCCGGCGCGCAGGTTGAGGTTTTCAAACCAATATTCATTGGCGAGGTCCCTTGTGGCTTCAATAATCTTTTTAAAATCCGTAATGCCGGGAAACATCGGTGACATAAATACACATGTATCAATACCAGCCTGATGCAGTTCCTGCAGCGCAGCAATCTTATCTTGAACACTGGAAGCGAACGGCTCCATTCGCTTACGAAAATTATCGTCCAGCGAAGAAAATGATAAAACGACTTTTAGGTTGGGTATCTGCTGTAGTAACTCAATGTCCCTTGTAACCAGGCAAGATTTTGTAATCAGGTCGAATCTTACCGTACTGCCTGCTAACTGTTTCAAGATGGACTGTGTTATTTCATATTTCCGCTCAAACGGATTATATGGGTCTGTCACGGTGCCGATCGTGACAGTTGTGCCTATGAGCTTTTGCGTATTAATGGGCTTATCACATCGCTTTACGTCCAGAAAATCGCCCCAATCCTCATCGTGTCCTGTAAAGCGTTTCATAAACTCGGCATAGCAGTACATACATTTATGCGGACAACCCACATAAGGATTGATGACATAGTCCGAGGTTGGTATCTTTGTTTTGGAAACATAGCTATTTACTTTTCTTTCATTTATTTGAACCATCGTATTATCCCTTCCTTTTGTTCTGTTGAACCTCCGCGCTCTGTGTGAAAACATAAGTACACTCGTTGGAAAGGGGACAGCCCACACATACAGGCGTTTTTCTGCAATGCTTTTTCCCGTTATACAGTATCAATGCATGGTAATTTCCATATAAAAGAGCGTCTTTTTTAAGGCCGTTTTCAAAGTAAGCCTTTATCGCTTCATTTGTTGGCTTGATATGAATTTGCAGCCGTTCAATCAGGCGTTTGATATAAGCGTCTACAACAAATACTGGGAAATAAAACGCATACAGCAAAATCACATCTGCGGTTTCCTCACCAATTCCCCGGACTGCAAGTAATTCTTTTCTGATTTTTTCAACCGGATAGCTCTGCACGTTTTGTACGGAATACTCATACTGCTTGTACCATGCTGTAATTTTCTTTAGGCTGTTCGCTTTTGCATGATAGAAACCACTCGGACGGATTAACGAGCATAACTCGTCCAAAGGTAAGGCTTCCACATATTGCGGAGACAACTTTCCATTAAAATTCTTTAGGACTTTTTCCACGTTGCCCCATGCGGTGTTCTGTACCAAAACCGCTCCGGTCATTACTTCATAAGGGTTTTCCGACCACCAATCAGGCTTTCCGTGATAAGCAAGCAGCTTATTATAAATTTCTTGTGACCGATTCATTGGCAGATACCCCCTTGGGCTGACATTTAGGACAATAGAAACTACTGCGCCCCGCTATTTTTACTCGCTCTATCAATGTACCGCAATAGGGGCAGCCTTTTCCCTCACGACCGTAAATCAGAAAAAAAGGTGTATTCCGGTACTCCTTACCCCCTCCGGCCAAATATTCCTCTTCGGTCATATTGTTGTTTGCAATGGCCTGTTCCAATACTTGGAGGATTGCTATGGCCAAGGCCTGCCACTCCTGCTCCCGCATTTTACTAACCGGGAGGCATGGATTGAGCTTTGCTGCAAAAAGGGCTTCATCGGTATAGATATTTCCTAGTCCTGCGATAACCGTTTGGTCTAATAATCCCTGTTTGATTGTAATATGTCGGTTGCCGAGTGTTTTTTGCAAATAAGATGCATTAAAACGGTCGTCAAACGCTTCAATTCCTAACCTATGGATACCACTGAATGTATCCGGCGAGTCTGCTCTTTTCAGCCAAAGGCGGCCAAAACGTCTTACGTCGATGTACCGTAATTCTTGTCCATTATCCAAATGAAATATGACATGAGTATGCTTTTCCGGCGGATAATCGGCAGGCGTACAAAGGAGCTGGCCCGTCATTCGCAAATGAATGATAATGGTACAGTCATTATCAAGGCCGATTAACAGATATTTGCCGTGTCTTTCTAATTCCTTGATAGCTGCCGACTGTACGGAATGGCAAAAAATATCTGGTGATGGATGCGCCAGTACTTCCGGGCGGTTTATTGTCAACTCGGCTATAGAACGGCCACAAAGCTGCGGTGTAAGTATTCTTTTGATTGTTTCTACTTCTGGCAATTCCGGCATGATATTTTCCCCACTTACTAATTTTTTTCTATGTTTAATTGTACCGCAATACAATCAAAAACGTAAGTAGGCACCTTAAAGTAACTAAAGGATATAATATTTTTATTTGTGTGAGCTGTAAATTCATGTTAGTAAAGCAAAAAATTATAACAAATAGCTTTTTTCTTCGTTTTCGGTGGCGAATTTAGCATTTTGATGATTACCAAGATATGATAGAGAAGTAACGTAGCAAGCACAGCAAGTGGGTACCCACTTGCGGATTTTTGCATTTTCAGGCCCCCTGCCCGAAAATACAAAAATGCTTGTTGGGATAATCCCAAACCCTTATAAGAACGGAGGAACGAAATGCCTAACCGAAAGAGAAATATCCAAATGAAATTTTATGTCACGGAAGAAGAAAAGGCGTTGATAGATGAAAAGATGAAGCTACTGCCGACACAGCGGTACGGTGCCTATCTTCGCAAGATGGCGATTGATGGATATATCATTTACACTGATACCGCCAACGTCAAAGCCTTTACCTCCGAACTTCAGGGCATAGGCAAAAATATCAATCAGATTGCAAAGCGTCTCAATGCTGGTGCTACTGCCTATGATGCCGACATAGAGGAAATAAAGGAAAGGCTGAATCAGATATGGCAATTACAAAGACACATCCTATCAAGTCTACGCTAAAGAAAGCGATTGACTATATCTGCAATCCCGACAAAACAGACGGGAAAGTTTTGGTATCATCCTTTGGCTGCACCGCTGAAACCGCCGACATTGAGTTTGCCTGGACCCGTCGCCAGTCCATTGATAAGGGTATAAATTTAGGGAGGCATTTGATACAGGCTTTTGAACCAGGAGAGGTCACACCGGAACAAGCACATGAAATCGGGATGCAGCTTGCAAAAGAAGTATTAGGCGGTAAGTATGAGTTTGTTCTTACCACCCATATTGATAAAGGGCACGTCCATAATCACCTGATATTTAATGCGGTCAGTTTTGCAGATTATAAGCACTATCACTCCAATAAGCGGAGTTATCATTATATCCGCCGTGTAAGTGACAGGCTTTGTAAAGAGAACGGTCTTTCTGTCATTATCCCCGGACAGAACAAGGGAAAGAGTTATGCGGAACACACAGCCGAAAAAACAGGCATAAGCTATAAGGCAAAACTAAAATCCATCATAGACCGACTGATACCCATATCCTCTGATATGGAGGATTTGCTCCGCCGCCTGCAGAACGAGGGATACGAAATTAAGCGTGGCAAATACATATCCTGTCGTGCCACCGACCAGGGGCGGTTTACCCGCATGAAAACGTTGGGCGCCGACTATACCGAGGAAGCTGTTACCGCCCGGATTACCGGAAGGCTCCGCCCATCCAGAGCGCTGAAAAAAGATGATAAACGGATTAACCTGCTCATTGATATTCAGAATAACATCAAAGCACAGGAGAGCGCTGGCTTTGCTCATTGGGCGAAAATCAACAATCTAAAGCAAGCTGCCAAGACAATGAATTTTCTCACGGAGCATGGCATTAACAGTTATGATGAATTAGAGGAACGAGCGACAGCGGCCACGACCAGAAGCGATAATCTTCTTGATACCATCAAAACCACGGAAAGCAAAATAACAGAGTTCGCCTTGCTGATGAAACATACTACTACATATCGGAAGCTGAAACCTATCTATGAAAGCTATCGGAAATCCGCTGACAAAGAAAAATTCCTGCGAGGACATGAAAGTGATATTATTTTGTTTGAGGTGGCGGCCAAAGCCTTAAAGGAAATGAAGTTAGAAAAGCTCCCCACTGCTGAAAAGATGAAAGCAGAGCATGATACCCTTGTAGCTCAAAAGGAAACACTTTATGCTGATTACAAAACCGCCCGCCAGGAGGCAAGGGAGTATAGCACCATCAAGCAGAATGTTGACAGCCTGCTTTCCGTTCCACAAGAGCGTGGACAGGAGAAAGAGGCGGAGCGATAATAAAATGCTGGGCTCAATTTATTTTTAGAGGTATAATGGAACTGTAATTATAAGTGTTTTGGGAAAGGGGGAGCAATATGGCGGTCTTATTTTCATATGGGCTCATACTGGCAATCAGCATATTTGTTGGCCTTATCTTCACAATAATAGGCTTGTTCCTCGGACATATTATTCTGTTTGACAGCATATCCCTTGCGGCCATAAGCGGAATTGTCTGCAATCAGATATTAGGCGTCCATCCCGCAATCTGTATCGTGATAGGAATAGTTTTGTTTGGATTTTTGTTTTGGCTGCAAAACACAAAAGCGGGATTTTGGATTATCGGCATACTACTTTCCGCGTTGTGGGCGTTTGTGTTTGGATTTCTTGCTTATGCATTTTCATCAAGTGATATGATATGGTTCTATGTTGTTTTCGGACTCGGATTTATTATCATGTTGGGGTTACATATTAAAGCCAGAGACAGCTAAGACCTTGCACTATGGAAATGTGCATAACAGGCCATTCCACCGATGGAAAACAGCATTCACAGCCTATGGAAAAGCCGATGGCTTTTCCACAGCCTGCAAACACCGTTTCCCACAGCTCCATAAACACGGCCAGTTATACACATTACCACAGCGCCTACTACTGCTACGAAAAAACATTTTTACCTATCCTACATAAAAAGAAAATACAGACCAAACAGAAAAAGAGTTAGAGCACAGCCATTAGTTTTCGTTGACCGTTGTGCAGCTTGCCGCCATATGACGTGCCATCTAAGTATCGTTCGCTATAGTTTCCTTTTACGACTAAGGGCGATAAGGCGCACTGTCTAGTTGGCTTTTGGGATATTAGTTAAAAATGTCTCAAAGAGGAGATTTTACATATCAGATAATAGTTGACAACTCAACTATTATCTGATATGCTATTTTCTGGTGGTGATAGATATGAAAGAAAGCATGATAAGAATTATAACCGTTCTTTTTCGTAAGAGCCAATCTTATCTAAGTGTGTTACTAAGCAAATATAATCTCACAGCAGCAGAACAACCTTTTTTTGCAGTGTTACAGAAATGTGACGGCGTTACACAAGATGAACTTTCCGCTCTAATAAGCGTTGACAAGTCCGCAACTGCCCGCACCGTAAAGTCGCTGGAAGAAAAGGGATATGTCACGCGAGTACAAGATGAACAGGATAAGCGGCAAAACAGAGTATTTTTAACGGAGGCGGCGAGAGAGTGCTGGCCTGATGTCCAACGCGAGCTAATTCGTTTTAATGAGTTTCTTACCCAGAATATTGACGCTAATAATCTGGAAATTGTATATACGGCGCTAAAGCAAATGGAAAAGAATGCAATCTATGTGTCAGTGAATAAAGATATTACAGCAGAGCAGGAGGGGATGGTAAATGGACAATAAAAATGAGAATGCGGCAAGCGTGCCATCAAATAATCCGCTCGGGTCTGCTCCCGTCGCAAGCCTTATACGGAAATTCGCCATTCCGTCCATTATCAGTATGCTTGTCAGCGCGGCTTATAACATTACAGACCAGATATTTATTGGGCAAGTTGTTGGTATGCTCGGAAACGCGGCCACAAATGTTGCCTTTCCCACGGTTACGCTAACTACTGCATTGGCGCAACTCATTGGTGTAGGAACTGCGGCAAATTTCAATATCAACATGGGGGCAAAAAAGCCAGAAGAAGCCTCGCGATTTATCGGTACTGGTATTACTTTGTTGTCTATCTGCGGCCCCTTGCTTATGATTTTCGTGCTTCTTCTTAAAACGCCTATTCTATTGCTCTGTGGGGCTACCGAAAATGTACTTCCCCTTGCCGAAATATATCTTGGGGTAACAGCATTAGGTCTGCCGTTTTTGCTGTTTACTCATGCGGGTAGCAACCTTATACGCGCTGATGGCAGTCCCACATATTCCATGATAGCTACAGCCACGGGTGCGGTATTGAACGTCTTTCTTGATTGGTTGTTTATGTTTGTGTTCAATTGGGGTATCCAAGGCGCAGCGGCAGCAACAGTTATAGGGCAAGTTGTTTCCTTTGCAATGTGCATTTGGTACTTCCCTCGTTTCAAGACCTTCAAAATCAAGGCGGCAATGCTGCGTGTGAACCTAAAAGACACCATTGCGATTGTAAAGCTTGGAACCTCCAACTTTATTAACCACTCTATTATGATGCTGGTCAACATTGTGATGAACAACACGCTCACACATTATGGTGCGCTTACTGTGTATGGCAGCGACATACCGCTGGCGGTTTCGGGCGTTGTTGCCAAGCTGAACAGTGTCATGGCTGCGTTTTGCGTGGGTCTTGCGCAAGGTTGTCAACCCATACATAGCTTTAATATGGGAGCCAAAAATTATGCACGAATTAAAGAAACCTACAAGAAAGCGATTGTCGTAGCTTTAATCATCAGCGTTCTCGCCTTTCTCTCATTCCAGACATTCCCTCGCCAGATAATTAGTATTTTTGGCTCAGGTGACGAACTATACTACGAGTTTGCAGAACGCTATTTACGTATTTTCATGATGATGATATGTGTCTACGGGGTGCAACCTCTTACGGTAAACTACTTTACTGGCATTGGTGATGCGAAGCGGGGAATTACATTGTCGCTGTCGCGGCAGGGATTTTTCCTTATACCGCTACTGATTGCTCTGCCGATTATTTTTGGTCTGGACGGCGTTTTATATTCAGGGCCGATTGCCGATGCGCTGGCCTGTATCTTATCGCTGTTATTGGTTGCTCGGAACTTCAAAAGGTTGACGGCTTTGCAGCAATCGCAATTATCGACTCCCATTTGATAGTCAAGTACAATTCACTAATTAGCTTTTGAACCAGTAGCTTGATTAATCTGGTTCACATTCGTTTCCAAAGGCATACAAACATCACATTTGCCTCACAGAAAAACGGGAGCGCACCCATTGGAAATCCAATGGATACGCTCCCGTTTCTCATGTAATAAAAGTGTTCAAATCAGACCTTTTTCAGCATGGTTTTAGCAGAACGGACGAACAAGGGAAAAGATATTGCCAGGCTTTTTTGCGGCTAATACAAGGCGGATTTTTGCCTATTTTCAACCCTTTTTGCAGCTCTATTTGTCGCCTTGCTCAAATACTTCGGACACGCAATCAATTCTGCCCTAAAACTTTGCTTGCAATCATGCACACACCGTCTGCACACCTGGTTATATTGCCGCCTGCCGTTTTCGCCCAGGAAAAAGGCCCATTCTGTTTTCCATGCTTTGCTTCGGCTCATAGGTCGTGCCCCGGCTCGCCCTTGTCCGGTTTCTTCACGACCGGCGGTTTGCGTTCGGAACACTCACGTTTTGCCTCTGCCAGCCGTTCACGGATTGAGGGCTTTTCATCTGCACCAGGCGGTGTGATTTCCTTTTTACCATTATTGATAATACCGTCAATCATACCTAAATCATCTTCCATAGCCATTTCCGTGTTCTTCAGGTAGTTTTCCGGTTTCAAAAACTCCGGCACCTCTGCAAAGCCGAACCTGTCGCAATAGTGGGCGGTATCCTGCCCCTGCTGATGAATAACAACCACATCCGACATAGAAAGGGAATGCCCCGTAAAATCCTCCGGGCGGTCAATATTGAATTTGGTATAGATACTTTCCAGATTTTCGCTGGGACGCATAACGCTGGAATATACCTTGTCATAATTCTGCATATCCACTGTGCGCCCCTGCTCATGGAGGCGGTCAAGAGGCTCAAAAGCATAATCCCGCCTATCAGGAGTATCCTTTAGTTGGTAAATATCGTAGGTTCGGGCATCTTCACTTATAATTGCAAAGGCTCTCGTTCCGTTTCCCATGATATGAAACATACCATCATCCGAGCTATGATGAAAACCATACCCGGCTGCCTCCATCTGCTCTTTTGTCATATCGGTTAAGGAAAAGCTGCCTCGTGGGGTTTGAATCTTTTCCCCGGTCTTGAAATCATCCGGCACAAGGGGCACCACTTCCTGCGCCTGTTCCAGTTTTTCACGGATGGCGGGAACATCAGTATCAAGATGTGCCTCATATCCGGTGACCTGCTCATAACTGCCAATACGGGAGAATAGTTCATCATCCGGTAACTGCGCCATTTCTGTCAATCTGTCTTTGATGGCAGCGGTCTTTCCCTCCATGAGCAAATCTGCAATCAATTCTTTGCCTGCATGGGCATCTGAATGAGCAGAGGCATATTGTGGGTCTTTTTGCCGGAAAAATTCGTCAAGGTCAAAAGCAAGGTCTTGAGCCATTTCCAGTTTTTCATCTTCGGACAGCTCCGCGTCCTCTGGTGCCGACATCACACGGTATTCCTCCGGTATGTTTTCTCTGTCACCGTCATAGTGCTCATAAAAGCTATCCCCGGTATCACGAACATAGCCCCTGTCGGTAAACTCACTGATTTCGTCCAGAGCAATATCCCGTCCGTATGCCTCATAGTCGATATAGTTTTTCAGATGGTCGGGGACTTCCATTGCGCCGTATTCCTCTATGTACATTCGCCCCAGGTCGTCGTGGTCGTGTACATTCGGATAAATATCGTATTTATCCAGATTTTCCGTGAGGTTGATAAGGTCTTTCACGCTTTTGGAATAATCGCTTACCTGAATAGCCGTCTCAAACCGCTCAAAGTCGGATTTGTCCATTGCCTCGATACTGGCCGCCAGGTAATTGAGTTCATCCAGACTTTCATATTCGCCAAGAACGGCATGGAGGCCATCTACATAACAATTATAATCGGTAATAAACCATTCCTCATAGACATTGCCAAACTCATTTTCACTGCCAATACCAATACGCTCAAAGACTTTCTGCATTTCCTCATGGGTCGTGGGAAACTTCACCCATTCGCCCATAAGCTCGCCCTCATTATATTTGCCAAGGTTCGTTACATATGCCTCAAAGGGGCAATCATGGTCGTAATTATACATCTAAGCACCTCCTTATCGCTCTGCCCCACGTTTGGGGGATTGTTTTTTCTTTTCAAACTCCAGCTTGAAATTTACATATTTGCCGCCAGTATCATCTAAAATTACCGTTGCGTCATAGGTGGTATCTTTCTTCTCCGAATACATCCCTTTGACTTTGATACGGCCTTTTTTCAGCAGGTCGGCGGCCATCTTCTTTGTCAGCTCCTTTTTTCGGGAAAGCCAAAAGCGGTCATTTTTCCAAAGGACAAAGCCGCACCCACGGTTCCCGCAATAGAAATTCTTTTTGCCCTCATATATCTGTTCGCCGCAACGAGGGCAAGTACCAAGAGCCTCCTTTTGGGGTGCAAACAATTTTTGCCCGTCCTCTGAAATATGGGAATAAGTTGCCACCAGCTCCGCTGCCATGTTTTGAATATCACCCATAAATTCTGATGGGTCAGCATGACCGCCGGCTATTTCAGAAAGGCGCTGCTCCCAATTAGCAGTTAAGAACGAAGAGGTCAGAACATCCGGTAAAACAGTAATCAGATTGATACCATCCTTTGAGGGGATAAGGCTTTTGCCTTTGCGCTCCGCAAAGCCGGATGACACCAACTTTTCAATAATGGAAGCCCTGGTCGCAGGAGTTCCCAACCCTTTTCGCTCTGCATCATCCGGCATATCATCTTTGCCGGCATGTTCCATTGCAGAAAGAAGCGTATCCTCTGTATATGGTTTTGGTGGTGCGGTGAAATGCTCGGAAACAGAGGCAGTAGCACACTCATATGTTTTGCCCTGGGTCAGCCCCGGCAGGTCGCTTTCATCTTCGCCATCCTCATCCGGTTTATTTTTCAGAGAAGAACGGAATAGTCGTTCAAAGACTTTCCAGCCCTCCGTGACAATGCTTTTTCCCTTTGCAGTGAAACTATGCCCGCCGCATTCAAACACTGCCGTAACGGTTTCGTATACATGGGGAGAAGCTGCCGAAGAAAGCAGTTTACAGCATATGAGCATGAATAAGCCTCGTTCTCCAACGTGTAAAGCGGTAAGGTCAGCCTTGCCCGCCTCCATTGTAGGAATGATTGCGTGATGGTCGGATACGTCTTTATCAGAGAGCAATGGGTCTACATTGGGCGAGAAGTCAGGGCATCCGCTAAATGGCGAAAATTTCACTGCCATACCTACAACATCCATTACTGTATCCGCCATATCAGAAGTTAAATACTTGCTGTCCGTGCGGGGATAGGTGATAAGTTTTCGCTCATAGAGGCTTTGAGCATAGTCAAGGCTCTGCTTTGCCGTGTAGCCGTAAATGCGGTTCGCCTCCCTTTGGAGCGTGGTAAGGTCAAAGAGTTTCGGCGGTTTTACCGTCTTTTTCTCCTTGTCCAGAGAAATACAAACGGCCTGCCTCTCATGGCAACCCACTTGTATCTGTTCTGCCTCCTGCAAAACGGAAATCTTTTCACTCACTGCCTCAACACCATCCAAAGTCAATCGGACATGATGATATTTTTCTTTTTGGAATCCGGATATTTTGCTGTCACGGTTCACGAGCATGGTAAGTGTCGGGGTCTGCACACGGCCTATATTCAAGGTTCTATGATAGAGAACGGAGAACAGTCGTGTTGCGTTTATCCCAATCAGCCAATCCGCCTTTGAGCGGCAGAGTGCCGATTGATAGAGAGCATCATATTCCGCCCCCGGTTTCAGATTTTCCATTCCCTCACGAATGGCCGTATCCTCCATAGAGGAAATCCATAGACGGGATATGGGTTTTGTGCAGCCGGCCATTTCATAGACAAGCCGGAAGATAAGTTCGCCCTCACGCCCTGCGTCACAAGCGTTTACCACCTCGGAAACGTCAGAGCGTTCCATAAGGCTTTTCAGTACGGCAAACTGTTCTTCCTTACCAGAGGAAAGAGCATAGTTCCATTCATCCGGCAGAATGGGGAGGTCGTTATAGTTCCATTTCTTCAAATGTTCTCCGTAGCTGCCTGCCTCGGCAAGTCCCACCAAATGGCCGATACACCAGGAAACAATGATGTCGTTGCCCTCAATGTATCCGTTTTTTCTGCCGAAAACGCCAAGGGCGACCGCTATGGCCGCCCCGACACTGGGTTTTTCTGCGATTATTAGTTTCATAAATTGTCCTTTCATGATAAAATATTATTTGGAGGTGATTTGTTTGATTTTGCTTAATATGTATGGAAAAATAGGGCCAATAATAATATCAAAAAAATTAGGTGTTGGAATTTGTAATCCTGCACCCGACTGGATAGAGGAAATACAAGATGATTTTGAAGAAGAAATACTAATCCATAAAAATAGTATTGAAACATATAAAAAATCAGAGTTTGACACCTCTTGGGCTATGGGGCGATATAACTTAGAAAATATAGTTAAACAATTAGGATGGAAAGAAAGCGAAAAAGAGCCTATGCAAATTATTGCAGAGCACTTAATTGAGATTCAGGTGTTAGACTTTGATAATTCATTGCTCCAAGTGAAAAATGAACATATGGATAACCCAACATGTGAACCTCAATATTCAAAGAAGTTAATAAAATTCTGTTGTGAATTACAATCATCAAAGGTGGCTGAAAAAGTAATTCCAAGGCAGATACCATTTGCAGTTTATGATTCAGATGATTTTGGTAAAAAGCCTTTAATACTTAATCATTTAGAATCCATGTTACATCCTCACCCTCTACATAAAATTACCGTAGAAGATTACACCAATGGAGGAATAGCATCGTTAAAATATATAGGCCAACTAATTGATGATTTTCTGGATAAAGAAGAAGATTTTTGGCTATTAGATTATATAATCAACGCCATGTTTTTTGATAGCGAGCATGATGCTTATCATATTTTTAAAACAATGTCACTTATAGAAATGCTCATTATCAATCCCAAAGGCAATGGAAAAACAGTAGGTGAAATCGAGAAAAAACTTCCGCAATTTTTACCTGATTTTATAGCCGTAAAAGATAGACCGTTGTTTGCTGAAATAATGCGTAAACTTAGGAACAAAATAGGACATGGTGATTTTAAGGCTGTACAAAGTTTATTAGAGCAGTATCGCCAGTCATTTATGCAAAACTTTTGGTATGATGAATTTGAGTATAGTATTGAAAATTGGACATATGGAAATATATGTATCAATCTCGACCAAGCTCTCCGTGAAATATTATGGTTAATGTTATCTGATAAAGCTAATCTAAAAGCATTACAGTGTAGTTAAGAATCCTTTCGTAACTATTAGAACTCCGTTGCACTTCATGGGCAACGGAGTTCTTGTTCCTGCTTATTCTGCACTTTCCTCATCATCCTCAAACACTTCTAGCTCCATTTCCTCGTCATCCTCAAAATCAAAATCATCCAGATTATCGCCGCCTTTTACAGACTGTTTGGGTTTCATCACTTTGAAATAATAAAAGGCTCCACCGCCGCCCAAGGCAAGAATTAGTATCACGGCAACAATGCCGCCTATGCCTCCGTTATTTTCCTCTGGTTTAGGCTCTGGCTCCGGTTCTGTAGTAGACACTGGTTCAGGTTCAGGGGTTACAACAGAGGTCTGGACTTCAAATTCTCCATCTTCAATTAGTGACATAAGGTCAGCCTCATCCACCTGGTTTAGAAAGTGAACGGTATTTTCACCATCCTCTGCACGGTCAATGATGATATAGAAATAGTTGCCGTTGCGGGTAATAACAGTAATAAATTGCTTATCACCGGAAGCCTCACCCTCAATATCATCCACCAACGTAAGGTTGCCCTCCGGGGTAAGGGCAACCGGCTCCTGCGTGTTTTCTGTTTCTGTCGTAGCGGTTTCTTCGGGGGCATCCTCCGTTTCATCACCGCCTCCAGCGTAGGCAGTCATAGAAAAACCGCCCATCATAATAAGGGCGGAAAAAAGTACGCTAAACATACGCATCCATATTTTATTCTTCATCTTCGCTATCCTCCTGAACAAGTTCCTCCTGCATATCGGCAGGGAGTTCAATCAAGCCGCTGGCATAGGCTTTCAGGAAAGCGGACAATTCCTTGTTATCCAGCTTAACCGCTTTTACCATACGGACAATTTCCAGATTTTCTTCCTCAACGATTTTCTGTTCCAATTCACGGAGCCGCTTTTGCTGCTCTGCAATCTTTGCCTTGGTTTTCGCAATGTCATTGCGAATTTTTTGTGTTGCTGCCATAAGTTCAATCTCCTTTTCATTTTAGTTGTGGTTCAATCGCCCAATCGCATAGAAGTGGGACGACCAGTAATTACTGTCTATGCTTGCATAAGAAATGGGATTTCCACAGTGAATCATCATCCCATCACCAACATAGATACCAACGTGCGACACGGGACCGCTGCTTGCATATGTACCAGTAAAGAAAATAATATCTCCTGGCTGTGCCTCGCTCCGTGGGATAATGGTACATTCATTAAAGATACCCTGTGCCGTGGTTCGGGGAATGGTATATACACCGGAATTGTTCAGCACATAACATACAAATCCTGAACAATCAAAAGAAGTGCTCGGTGAACTGCCGCCCCAAACATAAGGGTATCCCAGGTATTTTTCCGCCTCCCTGATAAGAGCTGCAAAGGTTTCATCGGTCAGCGCCTCACCAGGAATATCATAATCGGTATATTCTCCGGCAACAGTACCGCCGCTCACATAAGGATGGTCTGCAAACAAATAATCCTTGTTTCCACTTGTTTGCATATAGACGCCATAAAGCTCTAACTGGTCCGTGTTCAAATCGCTGTTTGCAATCGTGCTGATGGACTTGTTGGAGAGGGTCACAGTCAGAATGTAATAATCATAAGCAACCTCGTAAGTATCCGTGTGGGTATTGCCCTCATCATCTGTCCATGAGCTGGTTTCGGTGCGGTAGCGGACTTCCACGGTTTCCACAATCGTAAGAGTATATTGCTTTTCAAACAGCTCCCGTAAAGCCGCCTGTATCTCTGCACGAGTAAAATCTTCATATCGTGCGGTAAGATAACTTGCCAGTTCAAAGGGGTCATGGCCGATTTCACTTAGGTTATAGCGGTATTCGTCATATCCCGGATAATCACGTTCGATACGGTCAATCTGCTGCCTAAGTGCTGTTTCAAGCGCGGTATAATCGTCCTCCGCACCTAAAATGTCCTCGTCCTCGGCGGTGTAACTTGTGCCGAGAATACCATTTAAGCCGCCTACAATCAGGTTGGAAAATGAGGACACCGCACCAAGCATCATAAATACCAGAAGCCCGACAGCAACCACAATGAGCAAGCCTTTCCAGTGCCGGGCAACAAACGAGGCGGTCTTTTGGACGGCTGCTTTTGCCTTAGCTGCCACAGTCTTAACCGCACTGTCTGTATTCTTTGCGGTTTTCCCTGCGTCCTTTATTTCTTTGGCATAACTACGCTTAATCTGTTGTTTCTGCCAGAAGCGAGATACAGGGTTAGAGGCAAGCTGCGGATTATCATAGAGTGCCTTTTGATACTTGAAATTCACATTGGCTTTAACAGAAGCCCGTTCTGCCTTTGCCGCTGCCCGATACGGTTTCAGCTTATGGCGCCGGATACCATCCTTTGTAAGACGGTATCCCTTACCTGCCGCCTTTTCACCAAACCGTTCCACTGCATGGCCGCCCTCAACACCGACATTTTCTTTTTCCACCTCACGGATTTTGCCGTGGATTTGCGCTCCTGCCTCCTGCACGGGACGGGAAAGAGGATTGTGTTTCATCTTCCCATTGATAGGCTTTTCTATTTCCTCAAAGCGCAGGCGAGTCTTACCTTTTCCCAATGCCTCATCAAAGGTGCGTTCCCGAATCAGTTTCTTTTGTTTTGGAATTGCCTCCCGTGCTGCATCCAGCTTATTCGCTGCTTTATCAGACTTGCGAATGGCTTTCTGCAATTCAGGAGCCGCCCGTTCTTCCTCCGAAAACTGCAATCGGGAGGCCGGGCGCTTAATGGTATCCGTGCCTTGATTGATAGTTTTCCGTGCTTTCTTCGCTGCCTTTTTGGAAGAACGGCGAGTAAGGGTACTATCCGCACGGTCTAATACTTCGCCTGCTTTATTTACCGGCTGTTCTGAAAAGTTATCATCAGCAGGGCGGCCACTTATATTTTCTGCCGTACCAGTAGTGAGATTTTCCGCCACGGCACCCGCACGGGTCATTTTCTGCGTCACCTTGTCGGTGGATTTGTATTCTTTCACAATTTATCACCTGCCTTTCCATGAATACACCAGTCTTTACAGCGCCCGGTTTCAATGTCTGCGATATATCGGAAAATGGGATATGCCTGTGGAGGACATACCGCATTTCCAAGCGTTTTCAGCCGTGCCGCCCGTCCTAAAGTTTCCTCTGTCATGCGGGGGATACCGTCTGGCTCTCGTTCCCACAAGATACGTCCGTCCATCCCTGGGGGAAGCCCATCAGCCATTCCACCCAATCGGGATTGAGGGCTGCCGTATCCGCCTCTGGGTTCTCCAACGCCATCACCTGTGCAGCCAGATTGCTCCCGCTTTTCTTTGGGTTGAAGGCAGATGGTTTCAGTGTTGAGCGGAAACCGTCCGACGCTATCGGTGTCAGATAGAACACCGCCGCCGAGAGCGGAAGGCTCCAAATGCTGCCATTGCGGTTCTTCTTGCGGAACACTCCACCCTCCGACAGGAATACATCCAGGTTTCGTGCATCCTTGTTTGTGCCCTTGTCGGAGGCAAGGGGTGTGGGAAACATCAGCCGCGACGATAAAAGTTCGTTGGCGTTCATGCCACGCGCCGACGCCGCAAGCCGGAAATACGAATGGGAGAACAGCGTATCCCGCTTTTGCCAGGTCAAAAATCGTTTTGTCGAGCCCCATATCGATGAAGCCAGCAACATTTTCCCCAAGCACCCAAGAGGGACGAAGTTCGGTAATAATTCTGCACATCTCCGGCCATAGATAGCGTTCATCCGCAAAGCCTTTTCGCTGTCCTGCGGTTGAGAATGGCTGACAGGGGAATCCGCCGGAGAGGATGGTAACTGTTTCAAGTCCTGTTTGCTCAATGAATGCCTCCTTTGTGAATGTGGTAATATCTCTAAATTTCGGTACGCTTGGCCAATGCTTTTCAAGAACGGAATAGGGAAAGTCCGCCCATTCACACTGGCACACACTTTCAAAACCTGCGGACTCGGCTGCAAGGTCAAGACCGCCGATACCGGAAAACAGACTAACATGGGCTAATGTTTGCGTAGGCATTATTCTACGCCAAGTGCGTCAAGCTCCCCAATGGCCGCCGCCAAAATCTCCGCCTCGTCCATAAGTTCCGCAAGGCATTTCTCCAATACACAGCGTAGGCAAGTGCATTCGCCGTCATCACCGCCAGTATCCTCCGTACCCTCAATTACCACCGGCTCCAGCTCTTTTTCTCTAAGGGAAGCAAGGTCGGCTTTGTCGCCATAAACCAGATAACGACCGTGGATATCCAAGCACTCAAACAGTTCATCCGCAATCTCGCCGTAACGGATGGCGGTTTCCTGAAAGTGCTCCATATCCTCTGCATCTTTTACCTTGCCTGTCATGAAAACAAGCTGATGGAGCAGTCCGTAAAGGTGTACCTCCTGGTCGATATGCTGATGGTAGGTGTCCTCTGCAATCAGATATATTTTTTCGTTTTTCATAGATTAGTTGTCTCCTTTCATTTCTTCGGGGCGGGTCGTCATAATGCGGTAGAGTTCCGTATCATGTGGGAAACGGTCAATGAATGGCAAGATGATATTGCCATAAAAAATAAGGCCCTCACCGGCCTCTGAATGAGTAACATAGGAAATCTGCTGCGGAGAAATGTTAAGCTGCCTTGCAAGTATCTCTCTGTCACCCGCCGCCTGGTTGAGCATATACACAAAATCACTGTTTTCAAAAATGTTCTCTACCTCACGGGAAGAAAGCAAATCTTTCACGTTCTGCGTAATGCCCGTTGGGATACCCCCCCATTTACGAAAGCGTTTCCAAATCTCCACCGAATAGGCGGCGGTCTGTTCCTCTTTGAGCAGAAGATGAAACTCGTCCATGTAGTAGCGTGTGGCCTTGCCCTCGCTGCGGTTCACCGTTACCCGGTTCCATACCTGGTCCTGAATAACGAGCATCCCCAGCTTTTTAAGCTGTTTGCCCAGCTCCTTAATATCAAAGCAGACAAGGCGGTTCTCAATATCCACATTGGTACGGTGGTTGAACACATTGAGGCTGCCGGATACATAGAGTTCCAAAGCAGAGGCGATACGTGCTGCCTCTGGTTCCGGTTGCCGTCTGACTTCCTCGTAGAGGTCGCCAAGGATTGGCATATTCTCTGGTTTTAGGTCGGCAAGATAAGTGCGGTAAACATTGCGGGTTGCTCTGTCAATAACGGTTTTCTCCACCGGCTCCAATCCATTCTTGCCGCCGACAACTAGTTCGCACAGTGAAAGAATAAAGTCAGATTTCAGAGCAAGGGGACTGTCATCCTCTGAGTAGTTCAGGTTAATATCCATAGGGTTTACATGCTGAGAGCTGGTAGGCGATATTTTAATTACCTGCCCGCCAAGCCGCTGTACAAGGGGATAATACTCTGCCTCCGGGTCACAGATAATAATGTCATCCAGCGTAATGAGGAATACATTCACAATCTCACGCTTTGCAGAGAATGACTTGCCAGATCCAGGTGTACCAAGTATCAGACCATTGGGATTTTTAAGCTGCTTGCGGTCGGCCATAATCATGTTATTACTTAAAGCGTTTAACCCGTAATAAAGAGCCTCCCCGGACTGAAAAAGCTCCTGCGTGGTGAACGGCACAAAGATGGCGGTACTGCTTGTGGTAAGCCCTCTTTGAATATGGATTTGATTCAGCCCAAGAGGGAGAGAGGACATAATTCCCGCCTCCTGTTGAAAGTCAAGCCGTGTGAGTGTGCAGTTATATTTCTGCGCCACGCCGGAAGCCTGAAACACTGCATTTTCCAGTTTCCTCTTTGTATCCCCAAAGTTCAAAACAATAAAGGTTAAGAGGAACATTCGCTCATTTCGGCTTTGCAGTTCATGGAGCAAGTTCTTTGCCTCGCCGCCGTAAGTAGCAAGGTCGGAGGGGATAATATCCATATCATAGCCACTGCGAACCGCTTTCTTTTGTTCTGTAATCTTCATAGCGTCAAGGTCAGTGATTTTCCGCTTAATCGTCTTGATTGCCTCGCTTTGGTCGATACTGCGGATATGCAGATTGACCATGATGCCGCCCTCCGCCTCCATGAAGTCAGCAAGCATCCGGTCATTGAGTTCAGGCGCCAGGATTTGCAAAAATGATACTGCGCCTAACTTCTTACCCATACGGAATGTGCGGTTCGCTCCAAAGTGAAATGAGGACGGAGCGATAAAATCCTTGACGGATAAGCCACTTGACGGAAGCCAATCCCATTCAAAAGAAAATCGTTCTCCGTCAGGATGGAAAATGCCGTGAAGTATCTGCAATCGCTGTTTTCCATTCAGCACCCTTGCCGCCGCACCGATTACCTTGAATTGATTTAGTGTATCGGTTTCGATACGGGCAAGGCGGCTCCGTGCTGCCTGAATGTTCGCTGCCTCTATGGTAAGGGTCAGGAATTTTGTTTTCACAAGGCCGTTATTCCCGCGGGCAAGCTGCCCTTGTAACATACCCGTGTATTCCTCACGGATACTGTCAAAGTCATCCCCCTGGGGTGGTATTTCAATGGTTTTTTGAAAATCCTCCTTGTTGACATACCGGCTGATAAGGGATAGTTGGATACCGATAGAAGCGTCATAATAATTGTAGAAATCACAGAGGTTTTCAAATACCGCCGTTTTTTCATCCGCATTGGCAAGCTGATAATTGACGTCCTCAAACTCAATACATTTTGAATAGGATGTTTCATTCAGCCTGCACAGTCCATCAGGATATATCACATCAAAGGGGATACTGTCCTGGGCCGAATGAGGTTTCCCGTCACCTTTGGCATTGCGGATGACTGTTTCAATTTCCCGCTTTTCTTTGCGGGTGAGCTTTCGCTTTGTTTGATTTGACAATCGCCTTTACCTCCTTTTCAAGATTACGCTGCCGTGATAGAACGGCAAAAAAGTTGTTGGTTTGGTAGGGTCGCTCCTTTGGGAGCAGAAATTTTGTACGAATGAAATGGCCCAGGGTTACTTCCAATGTCTGGCCGTTTCTCTCATACATGGCAAGCATAAAAAATGGAAGCATGACAAGTATCATCACAAATGCCGCCATGCTGTTTCCTGCACTGCCTTTGAGCAAAAAGAAAAGCGGTACTCCAATCAGCACCGCCGGGGTAAAACACGCAAGCTGCCGTTTTGTTAATCCGAATAGCACCTTGCTTTTTACTTTGGTTAAGTCCTTTGGGACTGTTACATATGCCAAGAAAAATCACCTCCTTAATGAGTACCAAACAGGCTTTTTGCCACACTGCCCGTTTTGAATAATGTAAAACAGAGCAGCACCGTATATCCCATGCACGACCATATCGCACCGGATATGTCATCACCTACGGCGATATTCTGTACCAGTACCGCATAAATTCCCACACATACCATAATCAGAAATGCCTGAAATCCAAGAGCAAGCAGGGACTTCAAATAGTTCTGCCCCACGCTGCCCCATTCCCTGTTTGCCATTGTGGCAAGCGGGATAGGCCCGATGGAGGTCACAAGATATATTTCAATCATGCGCCCGTAGATGACAAGGAAAATGCAGATGGAAAGGATATTCATGGTAAGCCCCACAAACATACTTTGAAACCATAGGCCAAGCAGCGGCCCCAAGTCCATAGCCATAAGTCTGGTTTCCATATCCGTAATGGTGCTTGATATGTCAATGCCTGCGTCCGAGATAATGACGCCTGCACTTTGGTTTACCACATGCTGCGCCACATCAAAGATACCCATAATGATATTCCAGGTATTTGTTACAAGCATGACAGCAATCATGGTTTTGAAAATCCACTTGAAGAAAATCCATGTGTCTACGTCTTGCAGATTGTTCTTTTCAATGACAATCTGTATCAGCTCATAACACATGACAAAGGTTAAAATAATACCGGCAATCGGGAGGATGACGGTTTCGGAGAGGGATTGTATCATGGAAAAGACGCCGCCGTTCCATCCCGACGGCGTCATTCCCACTTCACCTGCTATTTCTCCGACTTTGGTATTCACCGTATCAAACATCCCCGACAGATTCCCGGTAATGCCGCTGACAAGAAGTTCTTTCAGCCATTCCGTTATTTTGTCGAAAATGCTTTGCATAAGCTACCCCCGATTAACCGAACAGGCCGGAGAGCAGAGGCACAAGCACCATACCGATCAGTGCAACGCCACCACCGGCCATGAGCTGCTTCATGCCCTGGGATTTTGCACCAGGATTATCATTGCCATAGCCCTCTAAGAGGTTGATAGCGCCCCAAATGCCAAGACCTGCACCAAGAGCGATTACCAGAGTTTGCAATACATCTACCGCTGAATTAAAAAATGCCATAATAATTTCCTCACCTTCGTTTTATCAAATTTTTTAGGTTTCATCTATTTCCAGTTCGTACAAATCAAAGGGCTCATCCGGCTTAACCAGAGGCGGTTTCCTTTTCATGTACCGTTCAATATCAAACTCATTTTTCTTGTCGGCGTCGGCAAGGTATTTGTAGTTCGGGTGCTTGACAATATCGTATTTGTCAGAGAAAAACGGCCTTACGCCTCGCACCTGCAAGATACATTTGCCTCCGTCCATTACTGCCAATTCGTCCTGGGTCATCAACTCCTTTCCTAATTTTTGATAATTGAGGCCATGAGAAACCTGTGTGCCCCGGTTCTCGGAAGTATTGAAGCTGTCAATGGTTTCTTTACCAAGCACCTCCGAGATTTCTTTGAGCGTGGATTTCTCCTTGCCTCCCAAAAACAAAGTCGTGTCACAGTTACCGACTATGGTATCTGCGGCGTCCTTGTAAATGGACTTTAATTGGGATTGCGATTGCAAAATAATAGAAGCCGAGATTTCCCGGCTCCTGATGGTGGCTATTAACTTGTCGAAATTGGGTATTTGCCCGATATTTGCAAACTCGTCTAAAATGCACCTGACATGAACAGGCAGCCGCCCGCCGTAAACATCATCCGCTTTACCACACAAAAGGTTGAATAATTGTGATTGCAGAATAGCGATAACAAAGTTAAATGTGGTATCCGTATCGCTCATTATGAGGAATAGGGCGGTCTTTCTGTCGCCCAGGGCATCAAGCTCCAACTCGTCATATTCCATCAGGTCACGGAGTTCTTTTATATCAAATGGGGCAAGTCTTGCACCGCATGAAATGAGAATTGATTTTGCGGTCTTGCCTGCCGCCAGCTTATATTTTTTATATTGCTTGACTGCGAAATGCTCCGGTTCTTTTTCCTCCAACTGCTCAAAGAGCAGGTCAACGGGACTTTGGTAATCTTCATCATCCTCTTTTGCCTCGGATGCGTTAATCAAATCCAAAAGCATGATAAAGTTCTTTTCTTCCTCCGGCGCCTCATACCAGATGTAGCCGATAAGGGCACAGTACAAGAGCCGTTCGGCTTTCACCCAAAAATCCTCACCGGCTTTTTCACCGTCGCCTTTAGTGTTCATAATGATGGTGTTTACCAGTTTGAGGATGTCCTTTTCGCTGCGTATGTAGGTCAGAGGGTTATAGTGCATACTCTTTTTGAAGTTGATGGTATTCAGCACTTTTATCTTGTAGCCGCCCTTTTGGAGCAGCTTGCCGCACTCCACAAGCACCGTTCCTTTGGGGTCGGTACAGACATAGGATGAGTGCATTTGCATGAGGTTTGGCTTACAAAAAAAACGAGTTTTACCGCTGCCGGAGCCACCAATAACAAGGATATTTTTGTTCCTGGCATACTTCGGTTGCTTTGGGCGCCCCTGCATGGTAAGGCGTTCCGTCTGCGTGAGAATGACATTGTTTGAAAATTCCTTGTCCATGTAGGGTGCAATATCTTCCGCCGTTCCCCAACGGGCAGAGCCGTATTCCATACCCTGGCGGTATTTCTTTGCGCTCTTGCCTTTGAAGTACACAACGAGTCGGATAATAACTGCCCCGGCAATGCCAACAAGTAAATCAATCGGATGGAGGGATAGCCCCATACTTTCAAAGGCTGCCGAAAAACCGCTACCAAGGCTTAGTATTTTGGCGGAAACATCTGCACCGGGGGCAATCCTAACCGCCTGTCCGACTTTATCAAACAGCCAGATAAAGAGTATGTAGGGCAGATTAGGGAGAACAATTTTCTTGATATTTATGTTCATAGCTCTGGCCCCCTGTCTTTGGATTTTACCTTTTCACGGTGCTGGTTTTTTTGTTTTGCCTTATCCCGCATTTGAGAGAGCAGCTTACGGAGAGATGGCTTTTTCTCTTTGGCAAGGTTCTTTGCTGAAAATTCCTTGAACGCCGCTGTCAGCACATCCGCATCCCTGCCTTTGAAGAAAACCATGTAACGGGGAGGCTCCACGGAAACATCCTTTTTCAGCGAAAAGTCAATACCGTACTTTTTGGCAGTCTGTTCAAAGAGTTTGATATTGTCATTGGCAATCTCAATGTTGGAAACGCCTGTGTTGTGTTTCATAAGCTGCCGCAAGGTCTGTTTACCCTTATGCGGTTGCTGTAATTTGTTCTTGCCTGCGGAGAGCAGCTTTTTCAGAGCCTTTTGCAGAACAGAGGCGGTTAGCTTTGTTGTTTGAACTGATAATGCAATCGTCTTTTGGGTCAATTCTTCCTGCATGAATTATCTCCTTTCTCCGCCGCCGTACATATCGTAATTGACGAGGGATGAATAATAATTGTCGATGGTTGAGGGCGCATTGAACAGAGCCGCCAGCAGATATTTCTTGATATTGCGTACATAGGTGGTGTTCTGCGACATACAGTCAAGCACATACTGGATATGCCCACTGTCCAGTTTCAAGAGCCGTGACTTTACCACCTCTGCGGGGAAGTCATCCCCGGCAATGCGGATGGTCTGCCTTGCGGAGCATACGGTATCAACAAGCAGTTCCACGATTTCATCCAGACGGTCACGGTCAAGCCGTTTATCCTGAACGATAATGTCATACTCAATATTCTCCAAAATGATTTCGTGATATGCTTCCCTCTTATCCATTCCCATCCTATCCGCCGCCTGCTCCTTATCTGGATTTGATTGGATAGGATTTGATGGTTCAGTAATTGATAAATCTTTATTTGATTTATTAGTATTTAATTGGTCTGGATTTTCCAAGACAGGTTTCTCCAAGATTGGATTACCCAAAACTGGATTTTCCCGTTTAGGTTTTCCCTGTTCTGGGGAGGGCGGTTTTGGCTGTTCTAAAATGGTATATTCAACAGTAGTAAGCTGCCCTTTGCCGTTGCGGATACGCTCACGATTGATATATCTGTGTTCCTCCAATTCCTTGATGGTGGAGCAGATACTATCCACGCCATCCTTGCAGATATGGGCGAGGCCTTTTGTGGTATAATCCCAATCCTCCGGCAGAGAGAGCATGAGCGAAAGAAGCCCTTTTGCTTTAAGCGAAAGTGCCGTATTGCGTAAATGATGGTTCGCCATCACCGTGTAATCTCTGGTCTTTTCTATGCGGAATACTGCCACCTGCAAGCACTTCCTTTCCTTGTTTTGAAAAAGGTCTGTTTTCTGCCTTTTTTCTTTCTGTAATGCACTGTTTGAAATAGTGGTAAAAACACCTTAGCTATGATAATCAAAGAGCATAGGCAAAGAAAACAGACGAATAACAACCTCTTTGGGGGTAGTTTTACAGCTCACGGTCTTTACGGTCATAGTGGAGGTGTCCTGCCACTACTTTTGCATGATTACGGATTTTGATATGTCCAAGCCGTTCATTCTCCAATGATTTCTGATAACCCTGGTCGGTCAGAAATGCACGACACTTTTCACCTTTCCAGCCGACAGGCGAATCATGGGTAAGCACATCAAAGACAATCATGTGTCGGGTATCAGGAGCAAAACGCTCCAAATCCATAATGTCATGGCCCGCCAGTTTTGGGGCTCCGGATTTATTCCTTGCCTCGTCTAACAGCTCACCAATCGTTTTATTGTTGCTCATATGAAATTTGCTCCTTTCTTGAAAATGGGCGCAAAAAAACGCCATAGGTTTTTATGCCTATGGCGTCAGCTCCGTTCTCTGCAAACGGGGAGCAGAAAAAGGAATATTGCTCAATGCAACATTCCTTTTCTGCTAAATTGCTATTCAATTTATAAAAGCACCGTCTGTTCCTGTCTGCAAAGCCTTGATTTTATTGGTTTCTTTCGACCATCCTTATCAAAGCCTTGCTAATCTTAGGATTATGACTTTCACATTATAATTTTATATCTGCAACGATTGTCTCCCCTTTTACAACCGCTCCCGGCCTGTTAATCCTCACTTTTCCTGCATCCAGTCTTGGGAATAATAGCAAAGTATCCTGACGTACATCCATAGATTTAAGATACTCCAGGTCAAACTCGCAAAGAAGCTGCCCCTGTATTACTTCTTGATCCTGCTGCACTTTTACCTCAAACCCTTTTCCGTTTAAACTGACAGTTTCCAAACCTATATGTACCAAAACCTCCAGACCATCTGCTCGCTTAATCCCGTAAGCATGACCGGTGTCATAAACCGCACAAATTGTACCACTGCAAGGTGAAACTACCTTTCCATCTGCTGGCAAAAACGCAATACCTTCACCCATGAGTTTGGCAGAAAACACACCATCATTTACATCTTCAAGGGCAATACTGGTTCCACTCACAACTGCCACTACTTCAGTTTCAACTGCGGCTGACAGAGTTTGCACGTTTTCCATCTCATCCGTGTCACCATCATACTGACCTTTTTTCTTCATACTAAAAATATAAGTCATTGCAAAGCCGGCAACCGCTGATATTGCAATTGTAGCCAGACAGAAAAAGAAGTTTGTCATGCTGCCATCCGGTGAGATGTAAACCGGAGAAGTAATCAGTCCTGGTCCGGCATATACATACTGTTTTAAGTCTACAATTCCAGCAAAAATGGATCCGATTGACGCACCTGCCATAGCACCTAGCAATGGAGTTCTGAAATTCACACAGATTCCATACAGAGCCGGCTCCGTAATGCCAATGATTGCCGTAATGCCGGAAGATGCACCTACCTGCTTGGTGTTAATATTCTTGCTTAAGAACCATACTGCCAATGCAGCACCACCAATTGCTGAATTTCCTGCCAAGCCGCCTGGCAGGAAGATATTATCAAAACCAACTGCATTCAAATGTTCCATATTGATAAAGTATACTGCCTTATCCATACCGGTGATGATACTAAGTGGTGTAAAGAAGCCCCAGACTGCCAGTGCGCCAAGTTTAAACTGACCTGCGAGCAAATTCAAAAACCACATCAGCTTGGTACCGGCAACATATCCGATCGGCCCAAGGAAAATCAAGGTTATCGGAATCGAAATAACAAGGGTCACCAACGGTAACAGAAAATAGCGGCAGGCCTGCGGAATCTTATTCTTGAAGAATCGGTATACCATCGCCAGGAATGCCGCACCAAGAATCATTGGCAGGAACGATCCGGTATACTGGATCTGCATTATTGGCAGTCCCAGAAAATCAAGACCCGCCACATTGTTAATATCTGAACATACCAGTGTCATACCCAGCAATGCTCCCAGTGCCGGGTCAGCTTTCAGTTTGCTGGCAGCCGACCAGCCTAAAACAATCGGCATGAAAGTGAATCCGGCGATTGCCGCTCCATTTAAAATCTTAACAACACCGCTTTCTGCATCCAGACCAAGGAAATTGGTGCAGATCGTCAGGAAAGCCAACAACATACCACAGCCAAGATAAATCGGAATAACCGGTGCTACAGTACCGCTCAGGTACTCTACCGCCATTGAACCGACAGCTTTTGGTGTCAGCTTTTTCTTTTCGCCTGTACTGCTGCCGCTGTCACGGCCTCCTTTAAATCTGGTAATCTCCATAAATTCTTCATAAACCGTGCTGACATCTGTTCCGATGATGATTTGAATCTCATTTCCCTCCATCACCCTGACACCCATGACAGCTTTTACCTTTTTAAGGCCAGCTTCATTAAATTTGTCCATGTCCGTCAGTTTAAACCGGAGTCTGGTTGCACAATGAGCTGCCGTTACGAGATTGGAAATACCGCCAATGTTATCCACAATTCCATCTACTGTTTCCTGATACTTTAGTTTCATAATGTGTTACCCCCTTTTATTTTTTAAATTTAATGCGTCTCCATCACCCCAGTTCTCTGACTGTACGCATAATATCTTCGACTGTCAAGCCATACTCTTTTAATAATTCATTCGGATCACCGGATTTGCCGAACTTATCCTGTACACCAATCCGTTTTACCGGTACCGGACACCGATCTGCAAGCACTTCACATACAGCCGAACCCAGACCGCCATAAATATTAGCTTCTTCCACAGTAACAACCTTACCAGTCTTCTTTGCACAGGCAACAATCAGTTCTTCATCCAGCGGCTTAATGGTATGAATATTTACCACCTGTGCCCGGATCCCGGATTGCGCCAGCTTGTCAGCGGCTTCCAGCGCCTTTGGCACCATCAGTCCGGTAGCTACTATTGTCACATCTTCCCCATCTTTGATAAGCTCGCCTCTACCAATCTCATACTTATAATCCTCAGCATGATAGGTTGGTGATGCGACTCTGGCCATTCTCAAATATACCGGGCCGTCATATTCAGCTGCCGCCAGAACAGCTGCCCGTGCCTCGACATCATCGGACGGTACAATTACCGTCATATTCGGCAGAGAACGCATCAGTGCAATATCTTCAATTGCCTCATGGGTTCCGCCATCCGGTCCCACTGTAATACCAGCGTGAGTGCCGACAATCTTAACATTTAACTTTGCATAGCAAACGGTATTGCGAATCTGGTCAAACGCACGGCCAGTTGCAAACACGGCAAAGGTAGCAGCAAACGGGACTTTCCCGCAAACTGCCAGACCGGCTGCTGTTCCGATCATATCAGCCTCAGCAATACCCATATTAAAAAATCGTTCCGGGCATTTCTGGCTGAATTCCAGGGTCTTAGTTGCATGCGCAAGATCCGCATCCAGAACCACCACGTCTTCATTTTTATCAATCAATTCGACAAGCGTACTGCCAAATGCTACACGAGTTGCTTTATTCATGATAGAAACCTCCGTTTTCTTTTATTTAAGCCCTTAATTCTTTCAATGCATCCTTAGCCTGCTCTGCATTTGGTGCCGTTCCATGCCATCCACCGACATTTTCCATAAAGGAAACGCCCTGACCTTTTACCGTCTTGCAGATAATCATGCTCGGCTTTCCTGGCACCTGCTTTGCCGCATCCACTGCTTTAGCAATGGCATCACAGTCATGCCCATCAATAACCTGCACATCCCAGCCAAAGCTACGGAATTTATCATCGACCGGATTGACACCCATAACTTCATCATTGGTACCATCGATTTGCAACCCGTTAAAATCAAGAAACGCAATCACATGGTCCAGCTTATAATGAGCCGAGGACATCGCTGCCTCCCAAACCTGCCCCTCCTGAATCTCTCCATCACCAAGAATCACATAGACATAATAATCTTTGTTATTCAATCTGCCTGCCAGTGCCATTCCGTTAGCGGCAGATAAGCCCTGCCCCAAAGAGCCGGTTGAGATATCTACTCCAGTAGTTCCCTTCATATCCGGATGCCCCTGAAGAAAGGAATCATTCTTCCGCAATGTCATCAGAGCTGCCTTATCAAAATATCCTTTTTCCGCAAGGGCTGCATAAAGCGCTGGAGCCGCATGACCTTTCGAAAGTACCAGGCGATCTCTGTCCTCCCAAGTTGGATTCTGTGGATCAATCTCCATCTTATCAAAGTACAATGCTGCCAGGATATCGGTACTTGAGAGTGAACCGCCTGGATGCCCGGAACCTGCTGCAGCGATTGCTTCAATGATATCAACTCGCATTACCTTTGCCATATCTTTTACATTATTCATCATTCTCTATTTCTCCTATTCCAGATTTGAATGTCTTTTAAACATCTCATTGTTGCCGGCCGCCTGTTCCATCATAGTCAGGACAACCGAATCTCCAGCCAGAAGAATTCCCTGTTCAAAAAGAGATGCCATTGGCTGTACAGAAACAAAGTTGCTGTCCTCCTGCTTTTTGCTGGGAGCCTTAATCACAATCGAACCGTCAGCGATTTTAGTCAGTGTTGAGCCAGGGGTTCCGGTAAATACCAGAACCTTGCCACCAAGCTTTTTGGCTTTCTCAGCAATTTTAATAAACTGTTTTGTCTCTCCTGAGCCGGAACAGATAATCAAGATATCCTGTTCTCCAAAATTAGGTGTATTGGTTTCCCCAACTACATAAACCTCCCTCCCCATATGCATCAGCCTCATCACAAAGGACTTACCCATAAACTCGGCGCGCCCCAGTGCATTAAAGAAAATCTTATCAGATCCCTGAATCAGTTTGATGGCCTCCTCAATCTGGCTGTCATCAATCTGATTTAAAACCATTTCCAACTCATTTAGGACTATCTTAGTATTATTTTCAAAGCTCATCCCGTCTCCTCTCTTCTTATTGATGTTAATTGATAACGACATTATACACGCTATATCAATATGTTTCAATATGTTATTTTACTAATTATTTAATCGTTTTTTATTGATATTGCCTATTTTTTATTTTTTTCACAATCACCAAGCCTTTTTTCAATAAAAAATGCGACCGGTTTGCTAGTCGCATTTTTTTAACTTAATCAATATTCTGTTTATATATTATTCTGTTTCCTGAGCTACTACATTAATCCCGTACTGTTCATATTTTGACAATATCTCTTTGTTTGTTTCATTTGTAACGAGAATATCAATTACAGAAACTGCATTTGAATGAAAGGTAGCAACGGTTCCCAGTTTTTCTTTATTCGCAATTACGATTACCTGCTCACTACGATTTATAACTTCTCTTTTTAATAATGCTTCACCTGATGATGGAAATGTAATTCCACTTTGCGGTGAGAGTGATGATACTCCCAAAATACAACACTCAATATTCATTTCCTGAATCTGATGGATCGCACTGCTACCTTCTACAATCTTTGTTGTTCGCTCTAAATTTCCGCCAATTAACGTAATTACAATATTCGGTAATTTACATAGTGCCAGTGCTATTGCCGGTGAATTGGTAATAACGCTACCCGCAAAATCTGGAGGTAATGCCTCTGCAAACTTTAAATTTGTTGTGCCACCATCAATATATAGAACATGTTTGTCTACAATCATTTCTGTCGCCTTTTTCGCTAACTGCTCCTTTACCGATGATTGCTGCACAATTCGATCTTCAAAATCCAGTAACCCTTTCTCGATCCTAAGAACCCCTCCGTGAATTCTTTTCACTTTTCCCTGTGCCGACAATTCCTGAAAATCTTTTCTGATTGTATCTTCGGCAACCCCCAACTCTGCCGTCAAATCATTCGTAGTTGCCCGACCATCTTGCTCAACTAATTCCAAAATATATAATTGCCGTTCCTTTTTCAACATTTTCTGTCCCCCTCTTTTATCGAATTTTATTATTTTCAATTGTTTTAGTCCATAGTCTTATCGTTTTTGTGATTCATACACATATTTTACCACCAAGGCAGTGTTTCCACAAGCAGATATTCAGCGTTGTAATGACCTCAAGAAATTTGCATCGGAATTCAAGGGGGTATACAATGCACCAAGTGAATCGGCTGCCGTGAGCGAGTTAGAAGGTATTCGGGAAAAATGGGGGAAAAGTACCCCTATGCAATTAATACCACCAATATTATTGAAGCCTTGAATCGACAGTATCGAGTCTGTAGCAAAAATTTGTTCATATCAGTGTCACTGTACTTTCATTTTATTCTATGCTATTATTTAGGTATATTTTGGAGGATAAATAAATGAAAAAGAACATAGTTCCACTTATCGTTATTGACATGCAAAAAGCATTTCTTCATCCCTCTTGGGGAAAAAGAAATAATGTTCAGGCAGAAGAAAATATTGTTTGTATACTCAAGCATTGGAGAACAGCTGGACAACCGATTATCTTCGTGCAACATGAATCGGATAATCAAGAGTCCTTGTTTTATAAAGGTAAAGCTACATTTGAATTTATGGATAACATAGTTCCTAAAGAACACGAACATGTTCTTATTAAGAAAGTTAATAGTGCTTTTATTGGAACAGACCTGGAATCAAGACTAAAGACAATGGGTTGTTCTTGTCTAGTAATTGTAGGATTAACGACAAATCATTGTGTTGAAACAACCGCACGAATGGCTGGGAATTTAGGATTTAATCCAATATTAGTTTCTGATGCTTGTGCTACATTCGATCGAATAGGATTGAATGGGCAAATGTATTCTGCGGAATTAATACATGAGATGACACTGGTAAATTTAAACCAAGAATTTGCAAGAATTATGGATACCGACACGGTATTAAAAATGATTTAATTATTCAGCTACAAATGAGTATTAAACAATAGTACTATACGATGAGCGCCTGACCCCGTACCTGTAGAAAGAAAGGTCGGAACGGCAACCGCTCTGTTCAGAGCAGCCGTTCCAACCTTATTTCATCGGTATTAATCGGAAGAAAATGGTTAACACTATTCTACATTTGATTAAAGGCCACCAATATAGTCTATGATTTCATCTATCTTATTCTCATCCTCACCTGGTACTGTGATGATAAAAGATTCAATCTTTCCATCGACTTTACATACAAGATAGCGCTGAGCCATCCCCATGCTGTAGCATGGAAGTGCTGTCCAGATCCTGCCTGCTGCTTCAACTTCCATCACCTCTCCGAATTCGTAGCTCATTTCCGCCATTTCAAGCTGTTGTTTCAGGGCTTTAATGTACCCTTCTTCATTTAAATTTGCAGTAATTGGATTGGCTGATATGTTCTCGACTATATACATTACAGATGAACCATCCTGGCTGGATGCACCAAATAAATATTTTGTTGTTTCCATGGCTTTTTCATACTGTTTTTTCTGAGCATCCGAAAGGTATTCATATCCCTGCATGGCCACTTGATTTAACTGTTCTATCGTAAATATGCTCCACTCTTCTGTGGGGGTAACAGTTATACCTGACTGTTCATTGGTATATACACCATCTTCTACTGCGCCTAAATCAAACCAGGATTTCTCATCCTCCGGTTCGCTTTCGGACTCCGGCTCTGTCGTCTCTGGTTCTGTTGTCTCCACCTCTGTCTCTTCTGGCGTCTGGTCGACATTTGAAGAACTGCTTTTTGCGCTGCATCCTGCCATTGTAAGGCTGAAGCACAAAAGTCCCAGCATCAGGGCTCTGCTGAACAAGCTTTTTCTCATCACACGCTCTCCTCACTTTATGCTACACTGTACTAATATTTTATCATATATCTGGTCTTTTTCAACCATTTCAACCATTTATTTCATAACAAAAAGGCCTGGAGTTCTGGTTCTATGCCAAAATCTCCAGACCTTAATGATTTACTCAATCACTTTAGTACCCAAAACCTGCAACATCCAGGATTTTCTGAGTTTGCTCAGATAATCTTTATAGCCGGCCTTGCGGACTGCTCCATCAGTCAGGATATCTACTTCTCCCAGTGTTTTTCCGCCCAGCTGATAGCGCAGTACTCCGACTTTCTGATCTGACTCTACGGGAGCCTCAATTTCCTCCGGAACCATAAGGACCTTTTCAATCGCGGAGAAATCTTCTCCGCTCATGCTCATGTAAGAGAATTCCCCACCATACCGCAGTGGGACCGTATCGTTCACACCATTACGGACCATCAGCTCTGGCAGCGGCACCATCTCTTTATCTTCATACAACTTGCAATTTGCATAACCATAATTCAATAGGGTGTTGGCATCTCCAAATCTGGTTTTATAATCGGGTGCCGCCATAATCGTAGCAATCAGGCGTACTCCGTCTTTTTCTGCTGTTCCCGAAAAACAGTATTTCGCTAGTGATGTTGAGCCGGTCTTCAGGCCTGTCACACGGTAATTTGTTGCCATTTTCAGCAGCTTATTGGTATTGGACAGTCCAAATTCCTTAGAGCCCTGTTTCGTTACATGGGTGATGTTTTCCATCCAGATGGTCGAATAATTATGAATCTGAGGGTATTTGTTAATCAATTCCCGCGACATAATTGCGATATCACGCGCAGTCGTCACATGGGTCGGGGAATCGGTCAGGCCACAGCAGTCTTCAAAATGGGTACCGGTCATTCCCAGTCCTGCTGCCCGCTCATTCATCATCCGGATAAATTCATCTTCTGTCCCCGCTATGTATTCTGCCATGGCAACACTGGCATCATTTCCGGAAGCAATGACGATGCATTTTATCATTGTTTCTACCGTCTGTAACTCCCCTTCTTCTGGTTGTGTCAAGTAAGGACTTAATCTTTTCTATCATCAATCGTACTCATACTCACCACAGTTCTGACGCACATAAAAACAGGAAGAGGGCTGAACTCCATCAACCTTCTTCCCGCGTACACCGTACCCTTTTTTATATAAATTCGCTACTCTATCCCGGCAGGAAGTGTGATCTCAATCCCATCACCAAACTCAAATCCATAATTATGCTCATAGGTCAAATAGAGCTTTTCCTGATCTGCGGCATTGGGAATGTAGCTTGCGTAAAACCTTAACTCCTGCTTTTTAGGTAAATAAGTATCCTTATCATATGTTACTGTCTGATATGTATTGGTCCAATGCAGTGAATCTGCATGTTCCGGTGCATAGAAGATAAAACCCACCTGTAAAAGCAGTCCGACATCGGTTTCTGACTTGATGGTTGTATTCCCATCTCCATCTTTACTGACATATGCAGAATACAAGAACAGTTCCCAGTCGGTAAGCACCGATTTTGAAGCCATATCCAGAACACTGATATATTCCGGCGGCGGTGCATCCTTGACAAAGGTTCCGTCTCCATTTCCGGAATAGATTCCGTTTTTTGTCACATATTGTTCTGTTCTGGGCAATGAAGCAGATTCCATCTGGTCAGAAAAATAGCTGACCGGTCTGCTGTAGATACTATCCTGAAATGTGTAGGCATTGCCAGTAACAAGATCGGTTTTCATCTCTCCGCTATCCGTAACAACAGCCGTATCCGCATAGTACCGCAGACTTGTCTGATTGCTGATAGTGGTTTTCACTCCCTTGCAATCGGCAACTGCCGCCAGTGACTTTGTCACAAAATCATTGGCCTGATTATACTGCTTCGGATCCTGAATATATAATGTTGCGTTTGCCTCTCTCCAGTAAAGTTTATAGCCAAGGGCTTCACAAGTGAACTCTAACGGAACAAAAAGGTCATTGTTATGATAGAAGCTGGCAAACGGCATTTGCTTATTGGTACCATTTACCGTGATTTGGCTGCCTCCGGGGGTGATTGAACCATCGATGCTTTTGTCGTAGTTCCGGAAATAAATATCCTGACTACCAGTTTTTCCATATACCTGCAGATTAAGATACCATAAAAGATTACTGAGGCTTATTGCCGATTTGCCATCAACGCTTAACACCCTGCCGCTCGTTGATGCTCCATGAGGCAGACTTAAACGAAGATCACTTGTCTCACTACTGGCAAACGCCATTATACATGATGCTGCAGTCATCACTATCACCAGAGATAATGCGACCAACTTCTTACACACACTCCTGATGAGCGATTGAAAATAAAACATTTCGTATCCATCCTTTCATAAACTAATCCTAATATTATACTACCCAATGCAGACTTGTCAAATATTAAAGCAAAAGAGAGTATCCAAACAGTCACCTAAGACCATCGTTCAGATACCCTCCAACTGTCACAATCTCCACTTCGCCCAGTGTCTTCCCGCCCAGTCGGTACTGCAGAACACCAGCACGCTGGCCTGGTTCCACCGTTTGGATCTCCCCCTTCTGGTTGTGTCAAGTAGGGACGTAAAACAAATGATAGCCTATTAGGGCAATATAATCATTCCAGATTAAACAACCACTCAATCTTAATCATTTCCCTATCATAAACATAAATACAATCCACAAAAGCCATCACCATCTCACGCGTCAACCGATCCGGCTGAAGATAATCCGTCAACGTCTTAACCGATAGACTTTCATCGCTATTAACTCCCCTCAAATTCCGCAGTTTCTCTTCCAATGCAACGATCTTTTTCTGCAGTTCCTCCTGTTGCCTAACCAGGGCGTCACGCTTACCTGGATACTGTTCCCGGATCAGATCTCCATCCAGCAACTTCTCATACAGAATTGCTTTCTGCTCATCAAGATTCTTACAAGATCTCTGATACACTGTTATTTGCTTTTGCATAACAGAAATCCGGTCTCTTCCGTTTTCTTTTTGCTCATGCACGTTTCGTTCCAAAAGAGTATGGCAATACAGCTGAATGGTCTGCCACACAATCTCCGTCAGCTCAACTTCTGGTATCCCCGTTTCTATGCAATCATATTCGAATGTCCGCTGCTTTGTTAAACAACGGTATCTCGGCCTGACCTTACCTTCACAAATAAGAGCATATCCACATTCTCCACAACGGATTTTGCCAATGAAAAGATGTTTTGAATCCTTTCGATTCTTTACTTGCGAATAACGTTTCAATGTTTGTTGAGCGGCCTGAAATTCCTCAGTTGATACAATTGGTTCGTGACAATCCGGAACAACAATCCAGTTTTCTCTTCCGGCATTTCGCACTCTGTAATTACCTAATTCGCTGCGGCATTTCCTTCCGTATACTGCCTTTCCCAAATACCGTTCATCCCGCAGGATTCTGGTAATCGAACTAAGATCCCATAATTTCTCTCCCTGCAAACCGTACCACCACTTATGCCGAAACCCCTGCTCTGCTTTCAGCTTACTTGGTGTCGGAACATTTTCTGAATTTAACAGCCTGGCAATTTCCGCCACACTAAGACCGGCACCAGACATCAGGAAGATACGCCTGACAATTTCAGCCGATTCCCCCTCTATTACCAGACGATTCTTGTTTGCCCCATCTTTCCGGTATCCAATCGGGGCAAACGAACTTAAATAAGCACCCTGCTGTGCTTTTGCCCGCTTACTACTGCGTACTTTTTCAGAAATATCTTTGCTGTAAAAAGCATTTACCACATTCCTGAACGCCATATCCAGGCCACTGGTTGTACCATTGAGATTAGCACTGTCATAACCGTCATTTAAAGAAATAAACCGTATACCCAAAAACGGAAATATCTGATCCACATAATCACTGACTGTCAAATAATCCCTGCCAAAACGTGAAAAATCCTTAACAATAATACAATCAACCTGCTTTTCTCTTGCCCTTTGTAATAATTCCTGTACCGCAGGGCGTTCAAAATTTGTTCCTGTATAGCCTTCATCACACAACTCAAGTATCTTGCTGCCATGAAATTCCTGCTGGCTGTCCACAAATGAACGCAAAATATTTCTTTGATTCGCAATGCTGTCACTCTCATCTTTACCATCAATTCCGATATCTACATCTTCCATCGAAATCCGAATATATAAAATAATAATATTCACGTTATCCATACTCCCCCGCCCCCATCAACATCATACTTTTTATCAATTTCTGATATTCATCCTCAAAACGGAAATGGACTGTAATACTTGTTTTATTATAAATTGTAATGCTTTCTATCAATGCGGCCGCCATCTCCCGATTCAGAGACCAGGAATTTTCCTTTGTTGTATGTTCTTTCAACGTTTGCTCCTGCTTTATCAATTCTGCCTTTTGCTGATAAATAATCAATTGCATTTTCACTGCCTCATACACAGCAGTAACTAAATCATTTTCTGCTATGCCGGTAAATGAACATTTAGCCGGGGCTGCTCTGTGAATCGGGCATACTGTATGATACCAGGCAATATACTTAGGTTCTTTCTGCTTACGTTCTTTCACAGTCTTATTACGAACAAGTTTTGCCCCACACTCACCGCAAAAAGCCATTCCCAGTAAAACATTCTCCCGATCCGGGACCTCCGAAAACCGCCCCTGATCTGCTTTTCGCTTTTCAGATGCCCTGGCATTGAGCGCCTGTACTGTCCAGAAAGTATCCTCATCAATAATAGGCTCATGGATATCCTTTACAATAATCCACTCTTCAGGCCAAAGTTCTGTCTGAGTCTGATTATTCCAAAGGGCTGCCCGTTTTTTTCCCTGTACCATATGTCCTAAATATTCCTGATTTGATAATAACCGCATAACCGTTGTCGATTTCCATATTGTCTGAGCAAGTTTCTGATCCTTGATAATTCCATTTGCATAACGATATTGACTGGGCGAAGGAATCTCTTGTCTTAATAATTCTTGTACAATCTGCCGATATTTCCAGCCATCTGTCCGCCACTTAAAAATGTTGCGTACCACCGGAGCGGTTTCTTCGTCAATGACAAGTTTATGTCTATTATCTTCTGCCTTTCGATAGCCATAAGGAGCCCATGACCCAATAAAATCTCCACGTTTCTGTTTTGTCTCAAGCACCGGACAAATTTTTCGTGAGATATCCTTTGCATAAACATCATTAACGAGATTTTTCAAATGTATCCGTAGAATATCCGCAGCATTTGGCTCTGTACTGTCATAGTTATCATTAATAGCAATAAAGCGCACGCCTAAAAAGGGAAATATCTTTTCCAGATATTCGCCAGTCTCTATATAATTCCTTCCAAAGCGGGACAGATCCTTTACTACAATGCAGTTTACCTTTCCCATTTTAACATCATTTATTAATCGGTTAAACTCACTGCGATTAAAATCCACGCCGGACTCACCGTTATCAATGTATATGGACGTCAGAACAAAATACGGCTTTCCGGCAATATAATTCTGCAGAATAGTTTTCTGGTTTTCAATGGTATCGCCATCCTTCTTCCCACCATTAAAAACAGATACCCGAACATACAATGCCACGTAATACATTGGCTTTAATAAGGGTGATTGAGAACTTTCAATATGTATTCTGCTTTTTCTCGCCACTTAAACCGACCTCCTTTCCCAGAGCCAAAGTACAAAACCGTCATACTCATCCTGAAACTTGAATTTTATCAGTATCTTTTGATCTTCATAAATACAAATGTGGTCAATTAGCTCAACCGCCAACCGTCGGTCCAGCTTTTCAATATTTTTATAACGCTTAAAATAAGAAATCCAGTGTTGTTCATCAGAATTACCACTTATCAGCCGTTCAATTTTTTGTTCTAACTTAGAAACCGCATCTTCTGCCTCCTGAATTTTCATATCATACCTTTTTCCGAAGGAGCAATAATCTTCCCGGGAAATGACAGCATCCACGTAATCCTCATGTAATCGTAATTTATAACGGCGGTATTTCTCAATCTCCGTTTTTTTAACCGCCAATTGGTTATCGGTTTTTTGAACTGATCTTGCCCTATAAGGTAATTTCTGAATCGTCTGCAACATCGCAGCAATATCAAGAATATTACGAATATGTTCCTGAATAACCATAAACACGGCCTCCTCCAAAAAACTATCCCTAATGCTATGACTGCTGCAGCCAGTTTTTTGTTTATGTCCGGAGCAAATATAATAATAGTACGGATTACTTTTGGTAGAATTGTTCTTCCGTACCATATTACGCTGGCAATCACCACATCGCATCAATCCCGAAAGTGTATATACTGTTTCCTGCATCGGAGCAGTTCTGGTATCAGTATTTAGTATCTTAGCCACTGTCTCAAAGACTTCCGGGTTAATAATCGGCTCATGATTATGCTCCACTTTAATCCAGCGTTCCTCCGGCACATCAACCGGTCTCTTGATTTTATAATTGGGTCTGCTCCGCTTCCCCTGCACCAAAGTTCCTATATAGACCGGATTCTTTAAAATCCGCAGTACCGCAACTGCCGTCCATTTTGCCTTCACATTCTGGCGAAAAGGACAAGTGAAATTACTTCCTAAATAACGTTTATACTCCATGGGCGAGAGTACCCCAACATCATTCAGCCAATCTGCAATCGCCTGAGCCGAATATCCCTCTAACTTACGTTTAAAAATATCTTGAATATTTCCTGCAACCAGTTCATCTACTAATAAGCGGTTTTTATTTTCAGGATCTTTCCGATATCCGTACACGCAAAAGGGAGCGATACAATCGCCTTTTTTCCGTTTTATCTCAAAATTACTGCGGATTTTTATAGAAATATCCTGACAGAACGCATCATTCATCAAATTTTTCACCGGTACTAACAGACTGTCCGATGACGTCTTGGGTCTGGCACTATCGTAGTTATCTATAACAGAAATAAAACGTACCCCCAAAAAAGGGAACATTTTCTCAATATACTTTCCTGTTTCGATAAAATTTCTGCCAAGCCGGGAAAAATCTTTTACAATGATACAATTGATTTCCTGCGTTTTTACCGACTCCATCATTTTAACGAAGTTCGGCCGTTCAAAATTCACGCCCGAATAGCCATCATCAATTTGTACTTTATGAAGTTTGATTTCCGGGTGGTTTTTTAAAAAATCCATCAATAGATTGCGCTGGTTGGTAATGCTGTCACTTTCTGATTTATCACCATCCTCACGGGATAAACGCAGATAAAGATCAGCATGGTAACGTATCTCTTTTTTTGTTTCCATTCGATAAACTCCTGCTCATTCAGATTATCCCAATCATAATGTTTGCAAATAATTTTCCAGTCGTTGTTGAAACGATACTTCATTATCCGAATATCCAATACCTACAACTATTTTTCCCACCTTAAAGCAATATGGATTTTTAACCTGAGCAATGAATGCTGCTATCCGTTCCTCCCTTGGCAACGCTTCATCTATTGTTATATTTTTTATATCTACAAGAGCAGCTGGTTCAACCGTTCGTATATCTACCTGCCTTAAGGCTTCCAGTTCTTCATGGGATATACCGAAATCATCCATGATTGCCCTCCTGTCCGGTTTTAACACATATATATGAATTTTGCAATTTGTCCTATTCGGAAAAGCTTTAACAAGTCTGATATTTGAAGTTTATTTTTTAAGGCAGCATAACTCTTGCGAGTTATGCTGCCTCTATTCGTTAGACTATAAACATTGGTATATTACTGCAATATTATTTGTTCATCTCTCGATAATTCTCAAGTGCTTCGTTGCTGTTCAAACAGTTCCAAAAAACTGGTTCCGTTTTCCGTATGTTCCTGCTTCAGCCCCGGCCATCTTCCGGTCTTCCCGAGAAAATCCAGGATCGTCTCCCCCACATCGCTCATAGTTTCCCGCTCACCAATATACCCCGGTTTAATACCCTTTCCATAGATCAGGAGCGGCACATATTCACGGGTATGGATACCACCTTTGTTGGTGGGGTCATTGCCATGATCGGCCATAATAATCAAGCGATCCTCCTCGTCAAGGGTGGGCAGTACCTGAGCCAGCATATCATCAACCTGCTGCAGGATAGCACCATATTTCTGGGGATTGGATTCATGTCCTGACAAATCCGTTTCCTGGCAATTGATCGCAATCAGTCCCTCCTTCTGCTCCCTGAGTACCTGATAGAAATGCTCAAACAGCGGACCAGTCTGCACCATAGAAAAATTCCGGCCGGTTGGGTTGGCCACAATATCGGCAAATTTACCCAGATGATAGATGGGTACACCGTGCTTGCCTGCCAGATAGGAAAGCTGTACCCGCTCATCAATCCCGTAACCAAGATGGAAAATCTCAATCCCCCGGTTATACAGGTCAAAGGGCATAAAATTAACATAAGCGCGGCGATCCGGTGCCTCTACAATGTATGGGAGATACTCTTCATAGCTGACCTTATTGCTCATATGAAGGATAGTCCGCGGCACCTGTACCGATTCCCGCACCAGCCGGCTGATCTCCAGGATCTTATCCCGGTTAGAGCCATCCGGTGTAAGGCAGGCCATTATGGTATGACACTGTCCCGGATCATTGACCGGATTATCACACAGATAGATGATATCTTCCACTCCCATGACCTTCGCACCATTGGGAAGGGAATATGCAGTGGTGTGGTATCCATGCTGTTCAAGCACTGCGGCCACCTCATCATAAACATCTGTAAACAGCTGCAGATTACTGCGCTGCGGACGGGTTCCCATAATCTCCTGATGACCATAAAAGGTATCAGCCCCAAAATGCATCAGCTTCGCCTTACCATAAGTAGCATCCGGATTCGGCTTCATACCGTTCATCGATCGTCCCAGTACATTCATCAGACCCAGACGCTCCAGATTGGGAAGCCGCAGTTCGGGATTGCACTCCAGCACATGAAGGGCAGTATTGGCAGTTGCATCCTCAGGATGGTAATCCGCCGTGTCAGGCATCGCCCCCACACCAAAACCGTCAAGAACCAACAGAATAAAGCGTGACATACTCAAACACCTCTCTTTGCTATTATTTTCTATATTACGTGCAGCCGTTTATTACCAAAACCAATCTCAACCGCCTCACCCTCATCATATTCCAACTTGTCTTTGGGATTTGAGACCACCAGCTCCAGCGAACCGCTGTCCGTCTCTACAGTATACTCCTGATCAGCTCCCATAAAGGTAGAGCGGGATACTGTTCCGCTGATAACCCCATCCTTGCCAATGGTCATCTCCTCCGGGCGAATCACCAGCCGGGCCTTATCCCCGGGTTGCTTTACGCCTGCATAGCTGGCCTGGAACTTAAAGTCTCCCAGCCGGGCCAGAACCAGGCCATTCTCCACGGCTTCAATCGTTACATCAAAGAAGTTGGCATCACCGATAAAATTGGCCACGAATTCACTGGATGGCTGATAGTAAATTTCCCGCGGCGAGCCCACCTGTTCAATGATGCCATCCTTCATAATAATGATACGATCAGACAGGCTCATGGCTTCGGCCTGGTCGTGGGTGACATATATGGCGGTAATCCCCACTGCCCGCTGGAGCTTTTTGATCTCGTTGCGCATATAGAGGCGCAGCTTGGCATCCAGGTTGGAAAGCGGTTCATCAAAAAGCAACACTCCTGGCTCCATCACCAGAGCCCGGGCCAGAGCCACCCGCTGCTGCTGTCCGCCAGATATCTGATTGGGCTGACGCTTTTCCATCCCCCGCAGTCCAACCAGATCAATAATCGCCTCTGCCTTTTTGGTAATTTCCTCCTTGCTCAGATGCTTCATCTGCAGACCATAGATAATATTTTGATAGATATCTAAATGAGGAAACAGAGCATAGCTCTGAAATACCATTGACGTGTCTCGCTTGTCAGGAGTCAGATTGTTGATGACCTGGTCATCAAGGTAAATCTCTCCTTCCGTGGGCAGCTCAAAACCAGCGATCATTCTTAAAATCGTTGTCTTGCCGCAACCAGACGGTCCCAGCAAGGTAACAAACTCCCCTGGGGCAATATCAACACTGACATTATCCACTGCTTTAAACTCACTGTTTTTTCCATGACTCATAAAAACCTTTGTCACGTTGCAGACCGACACCCGCTTTGCCTTACGATTCTTGTCCATACTGTTTCTCCTTTCCTAAATAAAGCTCTGCTTTCGACCCTTATTGCCGAAACGGCTGAGTACCGTGTTGAGCATAAAGATCGCAAGCATGACAATGCACATCAACACTGCCGAATAGGCATAGGCATAACCAAATTTGCCCTCCTCAATATTCTTCATAACCTGACTGGTGAGCAGCTTGTATTTTGGTGTGACCAGAAAGATAATCGTACTCACTGCCGTCATACTGCGGACAAACGTATTAATCAGACTATTAAAAAACGCCGGCTTAATCAGCGGTATGGTCATCGAAGTAAACACCTTGGCACTGGATGCTCCCAGATCCTGAGCCGCCTCCTCAATGGCCGGATCAATCTGCTGCAGCGCTGCCACGCCATTACGCACACCAATCGGGAGAGTCTTAGCCACAAAGGCGACAATAATCAGAAACGCCGTTCCCGTAAGCAGCAACGGCTTGGTATTATAGGACCGCACGTACCCAAAACCAAGTACCGTTCCAGGTACTGCCATCGCCATCAGTGACACAAATTCCAGAAACCCCCGCCCAATAAACCGCTTGCGTTCAATTAAAAAGGCAATCATCATTGATATAATCCCGGCAATCGGCATCGCGATAAGAGCCAGCCATACCGAGTCCCTGATAACCTTCCCACCACTCTCAAACACAAACTTAAAATTAGCCAGTGTTGGAGTCCAGTCCCGGCCAACCAGTTTCACTAAAGCACCGATGGGTACCATCGCATACATGATTATGATAAATACCGTGACCAGCAGGCAAAAGATGTCTAACGGCCAGACAATCCTGGGGTCGGTGATAAGATTTCGCTCTTTGGCGGTCTTTCCAGTAACCGTAACATAGCTTTTGTTTTCAACAAAATATTTTTCAAAAATAAACACGGACATCGAGATCGTCAGCAGCATCATCGCCACCGCAGCACCATTTTTCAGATTGTAGTTGCCAAGCACCTGTATGTAAATGGTGGTCGCCAGCGTATCATAGTTGCCGCCGATGACATTGGGATTAGAAAAGTCAGCTGCCACCTCAATAAATGAGATCAAAAAGGCATTAGCCAGACCCGGTACCATCAGTGGCAGGGTAATTCGCCTGAAGGTCTGTCCCTGAGATGCTCCAAGATTGCGGGAAGCCTCTTCTATGGCCGGATCAATCTTTCGCAGCAATCCGGAGAGCATCAAAAAAGCGACCGGGAAAAAGGCCAGGATCTGTGCCATCGCAATGCCCTTAAAGCCATAGATATTAAAATTTTTGATACCGAAAAGCCCCCGGGTGATAACACCGTACTGTCCGAACAGAGTCACCGCCGATAAAGACAGCACAAAGGGCGGCGAAGCGATGGGCAGCAGTGCCACCAGCTTGAAGATAGAGCGAAAATGACTCTTGCAGTAAGTGGCTGTATAGGCAAACACAAAGGCAATCGAAGTCGCGATAACGCCCACAAAGAGACACAGTTTCAGCGTATTGGTCAATGACCGGATCGTTGACTTGGTGGTAAATGCCTTGATATAGTACTGAAGTGTCAATCCGCCATCATCCGCCAGAAAACTGTCCTTCAGCACGATAAACAGTGGGTACAGAATAAAGAGAAACAATGCCAACATCAAAAACAGGATTGAAAACAGCAGGATTGGGTCAGAAGATATTTTTTTCATCTCGCTGGCCAGCTGGCGGCGTTTCATTTTTCGCATTTCTGCTCGTGAACTCATGAATTTTACCTCCTTTTGAGCAAAGAAAAGCCGGGCATACGAAATCTGTATGTCCGGCTTGGTTGCATGGACCGGATTATTGGCCGACTGCCTCAGCCCACTCCCCGATCAGCCGTTCCCGGTTTTCACCTGACCATTCCGCATCATATTCAATGACAGGAGCATCTGTAAGCAGCTCCTCTACCAGTTCACTCGGTTTGGTATCAGGATTGGTACGTCCGGAGTGATAGCCAAGGGATATTGCGACTTCCTGATTATCAGCCATCAGGATGAAATCAATAAACGCTTTACTGGCTTCCGGCGATGGACCACCTTTAACGAGAGCGGTACAGCCCATCTCATAACCGGTTCCCTCAGAAGGGATCACACACAGGAAATCGTCAAATCCCTGCTCCCGGTAGTTGGTTACATCGTGGAAATAAGTAATTGCAATCGCGGCCTCGCCTTGTGCACACAAACGGGAGGGTGAGGAACCTGATTTTTCGTAACTTTTTACATTAGCATCCAAAGCTTTCATATATTCAATTCCCTCTTCCTCGCCGTAGAGCTGGCAAATGGTAGACAGGAAGGTATAGGCGGTTCCTGAAGTCGCCGGGCTGGCCATCGTAATCTGGCCGGCATAGGCCGGATCAAGCAAATCCTGCCAGCTCGCAGGTACCTCAAGTCCCAGCTCATCAAGCAGTGTCTGGTTATAGCTAATTACCAGATAAGTCATTGTAACACCAGTATAATAGCCATCCTTATCCTTAAACTGATCGGAAAAATTGGCTGCTGTCGGAGATGAATACTGCTCCAGCAAGCCATCCTTCTTGGCACTGATATAGGAATCAACACCTCCGATATACCACACCCCAGCTTTTGGATTCTCCTTTTCCACGGAAATACGGCCAAGTGCTTCGCCAGCCGACAATTGGATACTCTCAACCTTGCCGCCGGTTGCCGCCTCAAACCGTTTGCCTAACTCCAGCAATTCCTCCTCAATGCTGCAATTGTAAACAACAACAGTCTGTCCGGTCAAATCCGGCCATGTAATTTCCGCTGCTGCCTCACCTACAGTCTCTGCGTTTTCCGCCGGGGTATTCTCTGCGGCAGTTGTAGTCGTATCCGACTCAGCTGCCTGCGGTGCTGCCGTGGGCTCAGTTTTTGTATTGCCTGAACAGGCGGCAAGCATGGTGCTTACCAGAAGCAGCGACAGTAATACATTCATTTTTTTCATGTGTAAAATCCTCCTCCAATAAAATTGATTGTTAGGGTGTTGCTCATGAACTACTTACCCCATTATATCAACCTTTTGTTCCTTGTGTTGCTTTTGGTAAGAAATTATGACAATCAGGTAAGAATGACACCATTTTTAGTAATATTCCACAAATATTGTCAGTAATTCTACTTATTCATATTACTCTATGATCTCAGATAGTGGCTGGGCAGACAGCCGACATTTTCCTTAAATACTTTAGAAAAATACCGGTAATTTGGATACCCCACCTCCTTGGCTGCCTGCTCAACACTGGCTCCGCGCTGCAGCAGCTCCTGAGCCTTCTCGATCCGCAAAGATGTGATATATTTAGAAAAATTCATCCCCAATGTTTCTTTCAGCTTACGGCTCAGATAACTGGGATTTAAGAAAACCTCCTGAGCAATCTGTTCCAAAACCAGATCCTCACAATAATGGGTGCCGATGATCTGGATTGCCTTTTCCACCGGATTGTCCTCCTGATCGCATTGCTTTTCCCGCAGCAAGTCAAGACCCTGCCTGATCATAGCTTCCGTATTAACCCGCAGAGAATTCAGACTGCTGTCATGGCGGGCCGGGTTATATGCAGCAAATCCGGCTGGAAGTATCCACGCTTCCCGCAGGTTGGCAGTAATCTGAAGGTAGAAGGACATGCATATTTCTGCAATCCTATCCTTCCCCGGCTGAGTATCCCACAATATCTGAAACAGCACCTCCAGACCCCGCAGTGCTTCCCGGGTATTGCAGGCATTGACCGAGCGAAAAACAGCCTGAACCGCCTGGTTAAGCTCTCCCTCCCGGGCTCTGCGACGCGGCGTGGGAAGCTTGGTAAAGATGTGCCCCGCCCCCTGGTAAAACCGCCCTTGCAGCATCCGCTTCGCTGCTTCATAGGCATCCGGCAGCCCACCGATCTCCTTTGCCCCCACAATAGCTGTGCTGACGACAATCTCCAGCTCTTTTAGCGTAGTCTGAAGCAGGTTCACCCGCGGCAGCCAGTCTTCAGCCGCGTCAGAGAGTACCACAACCCGGTCCGTATGCATCTGCACGACAACCCAGGGGATTTCACACCATTCCAGCAGCCGGTCACGCAGCACCTGTGCTCCCTGCCTGATCACGGCACCAGCTCCGGCAGCTTCCAGCTCAAACAGCACCAGCTGGTATTCCCTGGCCGGAATGCGGCCAATCACACTTGTATCAGCCGTCTGCCCCCGCAGATAGGCAACAATACGATGACGCAGAGCATTGATATCCTGAGATAACAGTTCCACGGCCTGGTCAAGCACCTTCTTCAGCTCCTTCTGGTCAACCGGCTTGAGCAGGTAATCCACCGTGTGGTAACGCAGAGCCTGTTTTGCATACTCCACATCATTGTGTCCGGTAATGATAATAAACCGGCTGCCGCTGCCCTCCGAGGCCCTGATCAGTTCCAGTCCATCCATCTCCGGCATCCGGATATCGGTAAGCACAATACTGGGGTGCAGCTCCCGAATCATCTCTAAAGCAGCAGCTCCATTCTCTGCCGCTCCAATCAGCTCATACTCTCCGCCAATTAGTTCCACCAGGCGCTCCATTCCACGCCGTGCATAATATTCATCCTCAACAACCATCACTGACCACATGTTCTTCTCCTCCTTCAATCGGAAATTCAAGCCGTACTATCGTGTATCCCCGATCTCGTGAACGGCTCAGATGGCAGTTTTCCCCATATCGGTATCTTAACCGCAATTCGGTGTTGCTCATGCCAGTTCCCTCACCCCGGGAGTTACTTTCCCGGGGACCATTATTAAGTACCTGGACCCTGATCCGGTTCTCCACACGACGAATTTGTACGATAATCTCTCCCACCCCTGCGTATTGCTCCACTCCATGAACAATGGCATTTTCCACAAGTGGCTGCAGAATCAGCCGCAGGATACAACAGGTAAGTACCTCTTCCGCCACCTCAAAGGTGACCTTTAACCGGTCCTTGAAGCGCAGCACCTGAATCGCCAGATAATTGCGCACTTCCTCCACCTCCTCACCGATTGTAACAATCTCCTTCTCTGTCCGCACCCGGCTGCGGTAATAGCGGCTAAGGGCCTGAGTCATCTGCTGAACCACATCTGTTTCCCCAAGCAGCAGCATCATATCAATGCTGTTGAGACAGTTATAAAGGAAATGAGGGTTTGTCTGGGCTTTGAGAGCCTTTATCTCGGCCTGTCGCAGTGCCAGCTGTTTATTATAATTTTCATCAATCAGCCGTCTTATCTCCCGGGTCATATGATTAAAGCTTTCGCCCAGGCGAGCCATCTCATCCTCCCCTGCCACAGCAACCTGCGTCGAGTATTCGCCTTCCCCCACCTGCCCCATCGCCAGCTCAAGCTTTTTAACCGGAGTCATCATCCGGTTAGAGATATAAGTGATGATGAAAATGCCCAGAACAAAAATCAAAATAAAAAATACCACATGTCCCTTAATCTCTTGCAGGGAATTCTTAACTAAATATTCTTGGGGGATCATTTCAATTACATACAGACCAGTATTCGCTGAAGTATCATAATAGATCAGGTGATCCACTCCATCCACCCGGGCTGACACAGCTCCCCGGGCTCCGTCCAGTAAATCACCATCCTCAGTCTGAAACAGATATCCCGGATAATGGCGGTTTTCCAGATCCGCAATGATTCTTAATTCACGGTCAGTGACAAGGGTATTAAACCCATTCTTGCTGGCCACCATATCAACAATATTCGTAAAATAGCTGCGGTATATATCCAGCACTACATAGCCCACAATCTCCCCGCTGTCAGGATGAAGAATGGCACGGCCAAGCACATAGCTGGTGTCCTGGGAATCCTTTCCATCCACCCGCCAGTGTACCTGACTCGTAAGGTCTTCCGTGCTAGCAATCAAATCCATTTTTTCAAACAGATCTCCCCGGTCATCCACATAGAACGGCATATAGTAATTGGTGGTGGAATAACGGGTATCCCGGTCGGGGGTAATGAGATGCACCGGCACCTCCTCCGGCAAACCGGCCAGAGTAATCTGAATGATATGATTTAAGCGGACGGTGTCCTCCGGATTCTTGCGGGTGCGGGGTTTGGATCTCGCCAAAATATCGGCCACTTCTTCGTCGGCGGCAACCGTGTTGACAATAGCAATAAAAGTGGAGATGTCGTTGTCGGCCAGTTGAGCCGCAATCCGCAGATTGCTGGCAGTATATTGACCGATTACCCCAGCATTTTTAGTGTATACCGTATAATAATCAAAACCGATAAATAATGCCAGGGGAATCAGCCACACCACAATCAGTGCAGCATAAAGTTTTCTCTTGTAACTTCGTTTCACCCAGTGAAACATCAGGGTCCTCCTTTTTAATTTTATTATTTGACATTATAGCACAATAACCGTCAATTTGTCCGACATTTTTACAGCAATGTACACAATTTTTACCGATTTAATTCAGTAGCCTGCAAACACATGTATAATGAGCGAAAAGGAGGTATCACAATGAGTCTATCAATTCCAAACGGATTCCCCGATAATTTTTTGTGGGGCATCGCAATGGCCGCCAACCAGTGTGAGGGTGCCTGGCAGGAGGGTCAAAAGGGCTGGTGTCTGGCTGACATCAACCAATATCAAGGGGATCTGCCCCTGCACAAACGTTCCAACACAGAGCTGACCACAACAGATATCCGAGCTGCTGTCACTGACACCAATGGCAATTATCCCAAACGGCGGGGCATCGACTTTTATCACACCTATAAGGAGGATCTTAAACTGCTTGCCGGTTTAGGCATCAACACCCTGCGCACCTCCATAAACTGGGCCAGGATCTTTCCAAACGGTGATGATGAATCTCCCAATGAGGAGGGGTTGCAATTCTATGATGCACTGTTCGACGAAATGCTTTCTTATGGCATTGCCCCAATGATAACCCTTTCTCACTATGAGATGCCGCTTAATTTAGCATTGAATTTTAACGGCTGGTACAGCCGCAAAACGGCCGACTGCTTTGTCCGCTACTGCGAAACCATCTTTCAGCGATACCGGGATAAAGTAATATACTGGATTCTGATCAACCAAATTAACCTCATCCACTTTGAATCCTTCAACCACCTTGGCATCCCCGCCGACCAGGTCAGTAATCTTGAAGAGGCCAAATATCAGGGTCTGCACCATATGTTTGTGGCATGTGCAAAGGCACATCAACTGGGCCACGCTATTAATCCTGATTTTCAGATTGGTATGATGTTATGTGAAAACACCAGTTATCCTGCAACCTGCCGTCCGGAAGACGTTCAGGCGACATTCCTGCGTAATCAGATGGAATACTATTATGCGGATGTTATGCTTCGGGGGGAATATCCGGCCTATGCCCTGCGGCAGTTTAGAGATCGTGGTATTGATATCCACATGGAACCGGGAGATGATGAATTATTACGGCAGAACACCGCAGACTTTTTGTCCTTTTCATACTATTACACTCCTGTCAGTGATACCGAGTCGGTAAAAAAAGGGGACGGAGCCAACCGCAATCCCCACGTCAAGGCCAACCCCTGGGGCTGGGGCATTGACCCCGGCGGACTGCGTATCAAACTGGATACTTACTGGAACCGCTACCGCATTCCCATCTATATCACCGAAAATGGCTTCGGTGCCCCGGATACTGTAACCTCAGACGGAAAAATCCATGACGAATACCGCATCGACTACCTGCGTGAGCATATTCGTGCCATGCGGGAAGCAGTACAGGACGGTGTGGATCTGCGGGGATATTATTCCTGGGGTGGTATAGATTTCATCTCCTGCTCCTCCTGCGAGATGGATAAGCGCTACGGCTTTATTCATGTGGACTTAGACAACTATGGAAACGGCACGGGTAAACGCCGGTTAAAAGACAGTTATCCGTGGTATCGGAATGTCACGGCTTCCAATGGCGAGGTTTTCTAATTAAGTCCTATTATATCAGCATCCTCCAGAAACACCTGCGAACCACCCATGGATTTCGCATATGCGCTGGTTACCACTTCGTCCGTCATTTTGATTTTGCCAGAGTCAATGGCATCAAAGATAAGGATCAGTGTCATAATCTTGGTAATACTGGCCGGACTGCGCTGTTCATCGGCGTTCTTTTCGTATATTACTTCTCCGGTGGAGGCTTCCATCAGCAGTGCACTCGGTGAACTGATCTCTGGTCCCGACGTAGCTGCCGGTGCCGTTGTCATCATAAGACTGCCGCATAAAGCTAACAAAAAATGTCTCATAATCTACCTCAATTTTTACGGTTCTCTATATTAAATGTATGGCAATTTAAGGAATTCTATGTTATCATATAGGATGAATAATTCGAATAAATAACTTAAATATAGAGGTAAATAATGGGAAGATATAATTTTACCAATCGATTTCATAGCCGGAGGTCGCGACAGTTACGTCAGCGCATACTCATCGCCGGCAGTCTGGTCGCAATCATCGGTATTTGCGGTACCGGTGCTTTTCTTTTAAAAAACAAGACACCCGATAAATTAAACTTAGATGTCAAAACATCAATTGTTGTTACAGACAGCAGTCGGGCACAAGACCAGTCCGGCACAGCCGGAACAACTCCATCCGAAGCTTCGGTTATCCTGCAATCACCTGCTGTACAACTGATTGCCCAGGCCGATCTGCTGGCTGCCGGTTATGATTACGATAGTGCCATAGAAATGCTGCAGTCCGATCAACTATACAGCTCTGATCCATCCGTTCTGGAAGCAATTGCCTCCTACGAAGCTGCAAAGGAAAACCTGGTACAAGCCGACATCAATAAAATTACTCACGTATTCTTTCATTCCCTTGTGGTAGACAACAGCAAGGCTTTTGACGGTGATGCCGATACCCCCGGTTATAACCAGGTGATGACAACCGTAAATGAATTCAATCTGATTCTGCAGAGCATGTATGATAAAGGCTATGTTCTTGTCCGCCTCCACGATATGGCTTACGAAACCACTGACGAGAATGGTAAGACCGTGATGAAGGCAGGCAGTATTATGCTGCCGGAAGGCAAGATTCCCTTTGTAATGTCTCAGGATGATGTCTGCTATTACTCCTACATGGATGGCGATGGCTTTGCATCCCGTATCATTATCGGAGAAGACGGCAAGCCAACCTGCGAAATGAAGATGGATGATGGTACCGTATCCGTCGGTTCCTATGATCTGGTTCCGATTCTGGAGGACTTCATTCAGGAGCATCCGGACTTTTCTTACAAAGGCGCCCGCGCCGTACTGGCTTTCACCGGATATGAAGGAATTCTCGGTTACCGTACCGCTGTCTCATACAAAGATTCTGCTACCTATGAGCAGGATCGCCAGGAAGCCGCCAGAGTTGCTAAGAACCTGAAAGACAATGGCTGGGAACTCGCCTCACACAGCTGGGGACACCTTAATCTCGGCACTGTCAAAATGGAGCGTTTTAAGACTGACACAGATAAATGGGAGAATGAGGTAGACAGCCTGATCGGCCCTACCGATATTATTCTCTACCCTTTTGGTGCCGATGTCGGTAACTGGCGCCCGTATACCACTGAAAATGAACGCTTCAACTATCTCTACGATGCCGGATTCCGTTATTTCTGCAATGTGGACTCCAGCCAGTACTGGGTACAACTCGGTGACACCTATGTAAGACAGGGACGCAGAAATCTGGATGGCTACCGGATGTGGAAAGATATCACTGCCGAAGATCCTTCCAGTCGAAAAATGGATGATCTTTTCAACTCTGATGAAGTCTTCGATAAAGACCGCCCAACTCCGGTACCAGAGATGTAAAGAATGTTAGAATAGATTAAAATGGGACTGTCGCGCTAATTATCCCAATCCCCTCTGCGTAATATAATTCTTGATACAGGTGACGGCACCTTCGATGCCGATTGTTGAGGTGTTGATCATTAAGTCGTAGCCTTCTACTCCGTCCCAGCCTTTACCGGTATAATAACGGTGGTAATCCCATCGTTCTTTGTCGATCCGTTTGATGTTTTTAGCGATATCTTTGTCTTCGTATAAACGCTTTTCGCGAATTCTTTCTATCCGGTTGTCCAGATCGGCATAGATGAAAATGCGAACCAGGCCGGGCGTTCCGTCCAGAATGTAATTGGCGCAGCGGCCGATAAAAATACAGGATTCTTCTTTGGCCAGCTGGCGGATCACCTCGGACTGAAAGCGGAACAGGTTATCTGCAGTGACCAGGTCTGAGCCATAGGAAGGTTCTCCGATCAGTGGTTTGAGACTGTCGACAATCCGGCACAATAGTCTATTCCCGGGTCTCTCATCTGCCAGATGAAAATAGCTTTCTTTGATGCCGCTGGCATCGGATGTGACCCTGAGAATATTTTTATCGTAGTAATTGAGTCCCAGTTCTTCTGCCAGTCTGGTTCCGATCTCTCTGCCGCCGCTGCCGTACTGCCTGGCGATAGTAATCATTAATTTTTTCTCTGTCATGGTGTTGCCTCCTTCCAGATGTGTTAACAGATTCTCCTATCTATCTGGATTATATCATATTCCGGCAGAGATTTTAATACAATTTTCAGATATTTTATCAACTCATTTCAGCTTCTCTCACCATTACCGTAGAATACCCCATATTGCGCAGCAATTGTTCCATTCTTGCCGCATTGTCGAGATTTAAAAATGCACCAACGCGGACTTTGAACCAGCCATCCTGGGAAATCACAAAAGCAGGCAGATTCTGACTCTTCAGGCGGTCTACCAGCAGATTTGCCATTTCCTGATCTCGGTAAGCTGCTACCTGCACCTGATAAAACTGCGGCGGCATCTCTTCCTGTTCGATGGTCGTGAGAATCCCCTGCGCAATACCATTGGCAAGCTGATTGAAATTCTGGTCAAAGATCTCATTATCGACAGGATTGTCAATAAAGCCAACTTCCAAAAGTATCGCCGGCATCTGGGTGTCTCTTAGTATCACCAGACCTGGGCGCTCATTTGTTCCCAGATCAGTAAATCCGGCTGCTGCCATCTGTGGGTTAATATTATCTGCCAATAATGCCGGTACACCAGTGTTGGAATATACCAGAGAGGCGCTTCCGGAACCAGACCCTGGTATCGGCATGGCATTCCGTTGAAATGAAATAAAATAATCTGCTCCTGCGTTGTTCGCCATCTGAGCTTTTTCATTAGGAGACTGATATACATCTGATACTCTGGTATACCCGACCTGCTGCCCTGCCTGACTCAGGATCTGTCCTACCGCCAAGGCCAGACGCAGATTATCATCCTTCTCCATACGTCCCTCATAGATTGCGCCCGGCTCATCTCCGCCATGCCCGGCATCTATTACAATTTTTTTTACATCATCCAATGAAAAAAACTCCTTCCACATATTGCACTATACTAATACAATATGTGAAAGGAGTTTGTCTGTTTCAAGATATTTTATTTTACATTGAAAGCGTCCATTCCTGGATATACTGCAGCTGCGCCCAGTTCTTCTTCGATCCGGATCAGCTGGTTGTATTTAGCTACACGCTCACTTCTGCTTGGAGCACCAGTCTTAATCTGGCAGGTATTTAATGCTACAGCCAGGTCAGCGATGGTAGTATCTTCAGTCTCGCCGGAACGATGAGAAGAAATAGCGGTATAGCCTGCCTTGTGTGCCATCTTGATCGCTTCCAGAGTTTCGGATACAGAACCGATCTGGTTTAACTTGATCAGGATAGAGTTACCGCATCCCTGTGCGATACCTTTAGACAGACGCTCGGTATTGGTAACGAACAGATCATCACCAACCAGCTGAACCTTATCACCGAGTTCTTCGGTCATCAGCTTCCAGCCATCCCAGTCTTCTTCATCCAGACCATCTTCGATAGAAACGATCGGATATTTGTCGCAGAGACCTTTCCAGTGAGCTACCAGCTCAGCTGAAGTATATTTCTTGCCTGATTTCGGCAGCAGATATTCGCCTTTAACGCCGCTCTTCCATTCACTTGCAGCAGCATCCATAGCGATCATAAAATCTTTTCCTGGCTCATAGCCGGCAGCACGAACCGCTTCCAGGATATAGTCGATTGTTTCATCATCACTACCCAGGTCAGGTGCAAAACCACCCTCATCACCAACGGAAGTAGCCAGGCCTTTGGATTTTAACAGAGCTGCCAGTGCGTGGAATACTTCGGTACACCAACGTAAACCTTCACGGAAGCTGTCACATCCAACCGGCATAATCATAAATTCCTGAACGTCTACGGTATTAGCTGCATGAGCACCACCGTTTAAGATGTTCATCATCGGAACTGGAAGACGATTGCCGTTAACACCACCAAGGAAACGATATAACGGGATATCTAAAGATACAGAAGCTGCTCTTGAGCATGCAATTGATACTGCCAAAATTGCGTTAGCGCCCAGCTTGGATTTGTCTTTGGTTCCGTCAGCTGCTATCATAGCTCCATCTATTGCATAGATATCAGATGCATCCATGCCAACCAAAGTATCGTTGATAATTGTGTTGATATTCTCAACTGCTTTGGATACGCCTTTTCCACCATAACGGCCCTTGTCACCGTCTCTTAATTCTAATGCTTCAAATTCACCTGTAGATGCACCGCTTGGCGCTGTACCTCTTGCTACGGTTCCGTCTGCCAGATAAACTTCCGCTTCCACTGTAGGATTACCTCTGGAATCAATAATCTCGCGACCAATTACTTTCTCAATATCCAAATAATTCATATTCCCATCCTTTCTTGTGGTATACCCCTTGTCCAACTTATTATCATAACCAGACAAAAGAGCCTCCAATAAATCATTGATAAGTATGTCGATTTTTTATCAACCACCTATTAGTTTATCAGACCATCTTGTTATTTGCAAGCCAAGGAAGTGAAAAAAATTATCTTTTTTCCAAAAACTGGCTAATATAAAATTAAACTTGAAAAATCAGGTAGAAAAAGGTATGATAAGTATAACTATATAAAAATAGAAGAAAGGAAAATCAACCATGGATTACAACAATGATTTTAACCAGTATTATCAGCCTGCCGGTACTGTACAGCAACAGGAACCAGTCAGTCTCTATACCGCCAAAACGTTCGGCTGGATGTTCCTTGGACTACTGGTAACCTTCTGCGTAGCATTAGCCAACCTGCAGACCGGAGTATTTTTCTATGTCCTTTATCAGGTTCCCTACGCAATCTACATCCTGGCTATTGCAGAACTGGCAGTTGTCCTGTTCTTAAGTGCCAGAATTCAGAAGCTGTCCGTCGGCACAGCCAGAGCCCTGTTCCTGTTTTATGCGGTTCTGAACGGTTTCGTATTTTCAACCTATTTCTTTTTGTACGACGTTTTAGCTTTGATTTTAGTCTTTGGAGCAACCTCCCTGTTCTTCGGAATTATGGCGGTAGCCGGATACGTAACAAAAGCCGACCTCAGCAGCCTTCGCGGCTTCCTGTCCGGCGCTCTGCTCTTCCTCGTTGCATTCTGGCTGATCGGAATATTTATCAACCTACAGAGATTCGAGCTGATCATGTGTACCATAGGCGTTTTCATCTTCCTGATCTTCACCGCCTACGACACCCAGAAGATCAAAGCCTACCATCAGTACTACGCCAACGACCCGGCCATGGCCAAGAAAGCATCGGTCTTTGCCGCCCTGCAACTCTACCTTGACTTTATCAACCTCTTCATTTACCTGCTTCGTATCATTGGTAAGAAGAAATAAATTTACTATCAATTTAACTGGAACGTGGGAAGATCGTACCGGAAGGGGCTGTCGCACTAAAAAAGCCTATGGACGCTGGCGATAGCGGTGCTGCCTGTCCGTATTTCCTGCGGTTTCGGGAAGCAAGAGTCTCTAAAAGCAGAGAACTGCCGCTAAGTACAATGCCAGAAACGCCATAACTCGCTTCGCTCAAACAATGGCCGTTTCTGGCATTAACGCGCCATTTCCCTGCTTTAAGAGACTCTAGCGTCCCTGCAAAGGCAGAAAATACGGACAGGCAGCACCGCTATCGCCAGCGTCCATAGGCTTTTTTAGTGCGACAGCCCCAGCTACATATTCGCTCCCATGAATGCCGATAATCACAAATGATGTACTAGTATAATTCACTTTAATTATCTATATGTTTTACTTACCGGAGAAGCAATACCGCTAAATAAACCATGTGAAAAAACTGTATGCCTTAAAAGAAGGATCGGAAAACGAAAAAGCTGATAGTGATAACTTTAGAAATTCAAGTGTACAAGGTGTAATAAATCGAATAAATCGGCTGGAATAATAATGAACAAGTCTCGTGTGAAAATAAGGTTTTCACACGAGACTTGTTTTTATGGGATTAATACATTATGAGGCTGAATAATCTACAGAAGTGCCGCTATATTCTGGAACTCTTTCTAATCCTCCTGCGGGCACAGTCATACTACCTCCTTCTTTAGATATTCCAACCTCTACATTTTTCCTTGTTCCCCAAGAGCTTGCTTTGTATATATTCATTAGTGACCATATCCTTAATATCGAACCAAGAAATATATTAAGCAGCATCGAAAGAGGCGTGAATATCAGATAAGAAAGCACCTGAACAAGCTTTGACATATCCTCTCTTTCAATTGTCAGCGATTTAAAATTGCGCATGTATGATATTCTAATCGTATTAAACAAAAATGCCCATGGAAGACTCATTTCTCTAACAGGGAAATAAATCAGCGAAAAAAAGAATATAGGGATATAAACAAAAAACGAAGCATATTGATACATCTGAAACCACCAAGAGAATTTTCTCGGACTTTGATTCCGCAGGAACCAAAATCCTCCAAACCAAAAACTCCTCCCCCATCTTGTTCGCTGCCTGATCAGATGGGATAACTTAACGGGAATTAATGTGTATCCAAATGATGTCTCCTGACAAACGGTATTGCCCATAATGGCGGCGCATTGGGTCAGCATTCTATCATCGCCATGGCGGGCTTTTTGTCCAAATACCATTTGGTTAAGAAAATGCTCCAGATTTTTCTCAATCACTTCTTTACGATAGAAAGCGAGGCTGCCGCAATTTACGATCACACTTTTCCACCTTGAATAGGCGGCGCGCCCATTAGCGAATGTCGAGACAAATGATATTCCAACAATTCGCGTCAAAAGATTGTCTTTGTTGTTATAATCCAGCAAGACCCCGCCAACCGACATTATAGTTTCATCATAAAAGGGGTACAACCCTTCCTCAACCGCTCTTTTTTCTAAAATAGTATCGCTGTCTATGGTGATAAATATATCGGTTTCGTCCATATATTTTCTGAAAGCAATTGCCTGCGCCTCCCTTTTACCACTGTTGGGGATATACTCGTAATAAGTTTCTCCGGGATAGTCAATTGCCCAACTCTCGAATATATGCTGACATTTGTTTTCCTCCAGTGATCCGTCCTCAATCACGCAAATCACATCGGCCAGCCTTGTTTGAATCCTCAAACTCTGAAGCGCTTTTTTAAACATTTCCAAATCCTCGTTATATACCGGGATTACAATCGTTGTTTTTAAATTCAACTCAATATCTTTTTGTGGCCGGATATATGTAGGATTAAAGTATGAGGATACAGTCATAAATGTGTTATATAAAAAGGATATGCAAATGTAAGGTATAGCCCAGTCCGCCCTATCATTAATTGAAAAAGCATGATACAGAATTAATAATATCAGCACTAAAACATAGATAAAAAGCGTGCCTTTTTTCCATTTGTTGTGCAGGATATGATAATTATGTACATATGGTTTCTTTTTTTTATTTGAATTATGAATTAACTTATTTTTTGAAGTAATATTTAGTAAAAGACCAATAAAGATCGATATTATATATATACTTAATACAATTATATATGGTGTTAACATTAGATTCTCCACATGGATTTCTGATTTAAAATAATTTATCAGGGTAATTATCGGTACTGCCTACCTACCAGCATAAATTCTATTTTATACACATAAAACCATGAAAATGAAAACAGCGATTTTGTCTATATGCTCAACCAGGCGGCCGACGACCGGCAGATAGTTGCAAAATAGCGCTTAACATATCTATTATAGTGTTTTTTGCAAGAAGTGTCAAGCCCAGGCCAATAACTCCGTAAGTGCATCAAAGGTTCTTTCCAAAGTTTGTTGACTTTAAAGTAGTAACGCCATTCGAGTGCCCGTTTGATTGATGCGGTTTATATTCTTCGAGTACGAGGCTTTTTATAACAAGCCAATATCAACCTCGTTGGTTTTCTCTATATGAAAGATGTTTTCCTTTGAATCTGATTGCAAAGCACCTCACCGGACTTTCTTCCTAATATAAATCCTTTTCCAAACCGCTAATAATGCATATCTGCTAAAGCAATAACAACTCAGAGGGAGTGAAATTTTTTCATTATCCCGATAGAGATGCCAGACCGCTTTTGCTGCTTTTATTTTATTACTCGATAACGAATGATCGATACGTCTGTACTTAGCTAAAATACTATCCAAACCATAGCATTTATGACCCGCTTTCAGGATTTGCAGCCAAGTCGCCGCATCCTGTCTTCTTCGCATAAGGGGCATGATCAGAAGTTCTCTGTCAACGATATCAATATCTACCATGATCCCCACAGTTTGAAGTAAATTATTTGTCAGAAAGCCCATGTAATCGACGCTGCTCAACATATGAATTTCCTTATTCCTAGGCTGTCCATCATCACTGATCACTTCATACGATGTACAAGAAAAACCATATTTGTTATTCAGCATAAAGTTCATTTGTAATTCCAATTTATCAGAGCACCAAATATCATCAGCATCTAAATAGGCGATAAACCGTCCCTGGGTTATATGAAGCGCTGAATTTCTCGCAACTGCTGCACCACAATTTATATCAAGCTGATGCAGTTTGATTCGACCATCTATTTCGATATATTTATTCACTATTTGACAGGTTGCATCAGAAGAACAATCATCCACAATAATCATTTCCCAGTTCTGATATGTCTGCGCTCTTACTGATTGAATGGTTTCGTCTATATACCGCTCACTGTTGTAGGCCGGCGTAATGATAGATATTTTTGGTATCATTCCAATCTCCTTTTATTGGATGATCTTATAATTCTCCTTCATTTCTCAACACAATCTTCACGATCTTTAACAGGATTTTTATATCTAACCCCAATACCAGTTTATCACGTTTAACGACTTCTTCAAAATTTTTGGTCTGCTCCTGACGCTCACCTGCCACATTCCTGTCAGGTCGGGCTTTATCGCAAGTCGCTTCCGATGATCCGTGGGTCATGTTCCATTTTAAACATCAATCCATCGCTCACATCATTCTGAGCCATCAGCTCCGCTTTCAGTTCTTCAGCCTCAAGCACATACTGCGGAACTTATATATTTTAAATCTCCCCTGTCCGATTGGAATTGCAAATACTCATAATAATCTATTTTACCATAAATCATTTCACGATACAACGCTGGAAATAAAGCTGCAATTTCCTTTATTTCAGAGGTTTGCCAAGTTTCTATTGATGTGAGATGAATACTTAGCTGAGGGCTTTTTTTAGTGCGACAGCCCCTTTCAGTACGAACTTAGCCCGTCCCTACTGCTCTACATCGATACCACGCGGCCCTACATGCGTGGAAAAAACAATCTGTGTACTGGTCTTGCCAAATCGCTGCACCTGCCCAATAAAACAATCCAGCTCCACCGTACTCGTAAATGCCGCCTTCAGCAGCATGGAATATTCCCCTGTCACAAAATTGCACTCCATAATATTGGGTGTATGCTCCGCAAAATCATAAAACTTCAGTTTTTCTTCCGGTACCACGTTCAGATTAATAAATGCAATGATGTGATATCCCAGTTTCATCGGATCCACCTGTATATGATACCCGGTAATGATACCGTCCCGTTCCATCTTTTCAATCCTTGCTGACACTGCGGGAGATGATAAAAACGTATTCTCCGCAATAGCCTTAAGCGATATTCTGGCATTTTCCTGCAATAACTTTAGTATCTTTCTGTCGATATTATCCATGCTGTCCTCCTAAATTATTAAAAAACGTCCGAACATTTAATGTTCGAACGTCTTCGTTCCTGATTACTTATTTTTCTTAAATAATCATAACGTTTTATTTTATAATTGTCAATCCCTGATTTACAAATCATTTCGAATCATTTCAAATTATCGGGCAGCATGATCTCTCCATGATAGACTTCGGTGGCTGGTCCCGTCATAAATACATGATTGCTTTCACGGTTCCAGCAGATCTGCAGATTGCCGCCCTTCAGTTGTACTTCTACCTGGTCATCGGTCAGCTCATGCATCATACAGGCGACTGCACTGGCTGTCGCTCCGGTTCCGCAGGCCCAGGTCTCACCGCTTCCCCGTTCCCACACCCGCATCTGAATATGGGTGCGGTCAATGAGGCGGATAAATTCTGAATTAACCCGGTCCGGAAATCTCGGATGATTCTCGAACGCCGAACCGATCGCCTCCAGATCCAGTCCGTCAACATCCTTGGTAAAATAAACAGCATGGGGATTTCCGACACTGATACCGGTAAACTCCAGGTCTTTTCCATCAACAGTAATCGCCTCCGGCAGCTGGGAGGTCAGTACCGGTTCCCCCATATCTACCGTTACCATGATAACTACTCCATCCTCGGTTTCCAGATCCAGATATTTGATCCCGGCTCTGGTCTCTACCGCAATCTGGTCTTTTCTGGCTATTCCATGGTCATATACATATTTACCTACGCAGCGCACTCCGTTGCCACACATATCACCTTCGCTGCCGTCTTCATTGAACATCCTCATCCGGCAGTCAGCATGCTCAGAAGGACAGATCAAAATCAGCCCGTCTGAGCCAATCCCGAAATGCCGGTCACTGACGAACCGTGCCACTGCCTCCGGCTGCTCCACGGTTTCTGTGAAGCAGTCCACATATACATAATCATTACCAATTCCATGCATTTTCGTAAACTTCATGTTATCCCCCATTATTTCATCAGACTGATCACCATCTGTGCCGTCTCCAGCAAGTCCGTTCCACTGTCCATACTGGACTTCTGTATGTAGCGGTGGGCTTCCTCTTCTGTCATCTGGTTTCGATCCATTAAAAGCATTTTAGCTTTTGCCAGCAATGCCTGCTCTTCTTCTGAACGTTGTTTCGGCTGCTGTCTTTTTTTGCGTTTGCTGCGTACCTGTCTCTGATCCAGCAGCTCCAGAGCCTCAACGAGATCATGGACTTTAAGCGGCATTGGCAGACAGACAATATCCTCCGCAATCCGGCCGCCCCATTTGGCTGGAGATGAAATCAGAAGCATCGTAAACTCCCGCGGCAGACAGTCATGCAGCTCTGCGAACAGCATATCCGGCAGCTGGTATCCACATATCACAATCCCACTGTTTAATCCTTCCGCATAAGCTAGTGTCTGAGCACCGGAATTGCAGACGGCGATTACTTGAAATCCGCTTCTCATCAGTATATTCTTTATGCTTTTGGCATGTTCCGGTTTCTGAAACGCCACAATCACATTCGTCACGTCTTTCACCTCCAAGTAATCGAATTGGCTGCTATCTTCAATATTTATAAAGATACTCCTCGATCTCCCAATCCGTCACTTCAGCACGGAACTTTTTCCATTCCGCTGCTTTCGCCTGCAGAAACTTTTTATAAATATGTTCTCCAAGCAATTCCCGGACAAAAGGATCATCTTCATAGGCTTCCAGTGCCTCGCCGAGAGTCTCCGGAAGCTGTTTGATTTTACGGGCATTCATTTCCTCTTCAGACATGGCAAAAATATTCTCATTGACACTTGCCGGCGGTTCCATCTGTTTGCGGATTCCTTCCAACCCCGCTGCCAGGCAGGCCGCCAGGGCCAGGTATGGATTCACAGCGGAATCCGGGCAGCGCAGTTCGATCCTGGTACTGTTCTCGCGTGAAGATGGAATCCGGATCAGAGCACTTCGGTTGGAGCTGGAAGACCAGGCAATATATACCGGCGCATCATATCCCGGTACCAGACGTTTATATGAGTTAACAAGTGGATTGGTCAGGACGGTAATCGCCTTCATATGTTCTAAAATGCCGGCCATAAAATAATAGGCCACCTTGCTCAGGCCCAGTTCATCCGTCTCATCAAGAAACATATTATTGCCGTAAATATCTGACAGCGACATGTTGATATGCATACCGGAACCATTCACACCTGCTTTTGGCTTCGGCATAAATGTAGCATGAAGGCCATGGCGTTTTGCAATCGTCTTAACTGCCATTTTGAACGTCATAATATTATCTGCCGTAGTAAGTCCGTCCGCATACTGAAAGTCAATCTCATGTTGAGCTGGAGCAATCTCATGATGGGATGCCTCAATCTCAAATCCCATATCTTCCAGGTTAAGCACAATATCCCGGCGTACGTTTTCTGCCAGATCAATTGGTCCGACATCAAAATAACCAGCCATTTCATGAGTCTCTGTCGTCGGGCGGCCTTCTTCATCGTTATGAAACAGGAAAAATTCACATTCCGGACCCACCTGGAAGGTATATCCCATCGCAGCAGCTTCGCGGATTACTTTCTTTAATACATACCGCGGATCTCCTTCAAACGGCTCTCCATTGGGGTGATATACATCACATACCAGCCGTGCCACCTTGCCCTGCTGCGGCCGCCACGGAAAGACCACAAATGTATTAAGATCAGGATACAGATACATATCCGATTCTTCAATCCGAACAAAACCTTCAATTGCCGAACCGTCAAACATACACTTATTATTCAGAGCCTTCTCCAGCTGGCTGGAAGTAATTGCGACATTTTTTAACATTCCAAAAATATCAGTGAACTGCAGACGGATGAATTCCACATCCTCTTCTTCCACCAGACGAATAATATCTTCTTTGCTGTATTTACTCATCATTCCAATCCTTTCTCTTTGTTATATATAATAGAGTCTGCATGCAGACTCGCGAAGCGCGGTTGCTTCAGCAGCCATCTCCCTTAGCGCGCAGTGCGCATCCCCCGGAGGGCTATTATTTCATAGGCCGCACTTTCCTATGAAATAATAGAAGAGGATGTCATGAAAGGTCATTGCTCCCAATGATCTTTTCTGCAACATCCTCGTTCCATGAGATGATAATATCAGTTGATTTTTTATTTGTCAACGGTTTCTTTTGTATGCAAGAGCACGGATCGCATTCAGAATTGCCAGCACGGATACCCCGACATCACCAAAAACAGCAATCCACATAGAAGCATATCCAAGCGCAACCAGAATCAGAACCAGAATTTTCACACCAATTGCAAAGATAATATTTTGTCTGACAATCGCAACGGTCTTTCTGGCGATGTGTATTCCATCAACAATCTTCGACGGTTCATCATCCATAATTACCATATCGGCCGCTTCCACTGCCGCATCAGACCCAATACCGCCCATCGCAATACCAACATCGGCCCGGGCCAGTACCGGGGCATCGTTAATTCCGTCTCCGACAAATGCCAGGGTTTTATCTGCTGCCTTCGCCGCCAGCAGTTCTTCTACCTTGGCAACCTTATCTCCAGGCATCAGATTGCCATATACCTGATCAAGGCCCAGCTTATTGCCCACGGCTTTACCGACTTCTTCCTTATCACCGGTCAGCATTACCAGATTCCGGACACCGGCTTTACGCAGTCCGGCCAGTGCCGCCGGAACATCTTCACGGATGGTATCAGATATAACAATCGCACCAAGATACTGACTGCTGTCTGCCAGATATAGCGTGGTTCCGATAACAGCGGCCGGATAATCGACCGTTACTCCGTGATGATCCATTAGCTTGCTGTTGCCGATATACAGGTTGTGCCAGCTTCCATCTACACGTACCTGGGCATGAACTCCCTGACCGGCAATCTCTTCCACATCGCCCACATCTTCACCATTCAATGGCTTTCCATAAGCTTCTTTGACCGACTGGGCAATCGGATGGTTAGAGTGGAATTCTCCCAATGCCGCCATTTTTAGTAAAGCTTCGCGCTCTCCTGTGACAGGAGCCACATCACTGACCCGGAATTTACCGTTCGTCAGTGTCCCGGTTTTATCAAAGACCACGGTATCTAAAGAAGCCACCGCTTCCAGATAGTTGCTGCCCTTCATGAGTATACCATTGCGGGAAGCAGCACCAAGGCCACCGAAGAAACTTAACGGTACGGATATTACCAGGGCACAGGGACAGGACACGACCAGAAAGCTGCAGGCCCGATAAATCCAGGTTCCCCATTCTCCGGTAACAAGCGGCGGGATAATCGCCAGCAGCAGCGCCAGAACCACTACGATCGGGGTGTAAACCCGGGCAAATTTAGTAATAAAAGTCTCTGCTTTTGCCTTTCTGGAGCTGGCATTCTCGACCAGTTCCAGAATCTTGGCAACCGTAGAATCATCAAACAGCTTTGTCGTCTGGACTTCCAGGACACCCTGTAGATTGATCGAACCGCTTACTATCGCGTCCCCGGCCTCGGCCTCTACCGGAATAGATTCCCCGGTCAGAGCCTTGGTATCCAGACTGGACGTCCCTTTGGTTATAATTCCATCCAACGGCACTTTTTCGCCCGGTTTGATTACAACTGTTTCTCCCACTTCTACTTCATAGGGATCCACTTTCTGCTCAACACCATCTCTCAGCAGATTGGCATACTCAGGGTTGATATCCATCAGCTGGGTAATTGATTTCCTCGATTTATTAACGGCATAATCATTAAACAGTTCACCTACCTGATAAAACAGCATTACCGCTACGGCTTCTTCCAAAGATCCTACGACAATGGCTCCGATTGTTGCTACCGTCATCAGAAAATTCTCATCAAATACCTGGCCTTTGCTGATATTGCGACAGGCCCGCAAGGGAATGTCATAACCGGCAAACAAATATGATACAATAAATGGAATCCAGGCATAGTCACTTCTATCTTCCAACAGCATCGCCAGAATAAAAAATACCGCGCTGGCAGCCAGACGGCTGACTATGATTCTTTGTTTTTTCGTCATACGGTTCCTCCGGTTAGCGCAAAACCTTAAATTCAGCTTCGGGTTCTATTTTGTCGGCAATCTTTCGGGCAGCCTCAAGGATAGCATCTTCTTTGCCATCTTCCACTTCCATGGTAAGACGCTGGGTCATAAAACTCAGAGTTGCCTCTTTTACTCCGTCCAGCTTTTTAATTCCTTCTTCAATCTTAGCTGCACAGTTGGCACAGCATAAGCCTTCCAATTTTACTATTTTTCTCACCTTATTATCCTCCTTGATTAATTGAATGTTACTCGCTGATGTGCTCCATGCCCTGAGCCAGTATGGTCTCGATATGGGCATCGGCCAGGCGGTAGAAAACGGTCTTCCCTTCCCGGCGAAATGATACCAGACGCATCTGCTTCAAGACTCTGAGCTGATGGGAGATCGCGGACTGCCCCATCTGAAGCAGGGATGCAATATCGCATACACACATCTCAGACTGGCTCAGTACATATAAAATTTTGATTCTTGTAGAATCACCGAATACCTTGAAAAAATCTGATAAATCCAGCAGCTGCTGCTCTCCCGGCATAACGTTCTCTACATTTTTCACAATGTCCTGATGGACATGCATAAAGCCACATGAATATTCTTCAATTTCGTGCTCTATGTTCTCTTTCTCCTGTTTTGTCACTAAGTTCTCCTTTCCTTATTATATGTATGGTTTATACTTCATATGAACATCTATTCATATGTTTATATTACCATATATTATAAATTTGTCAATAGGTTATTATATTCTATTTATCACTTTTTTCTCATTAACAGAGATATTCTTGACAAAGGCCATGGCAGCGGAGTAAAATATAACAACGTTATATAGTAAAGTCAATTTAAGGAGGAATGGTTACATGAGCACTCAAAAAAAGCAAAACAATCTGGCTCAGCTGCTTACCTTTGCCGGCAGTCACAAGTGGCTAACGCTGCTTGGATGCGTCCTTTCCGGAATCTCAGCGGTCTTTATGATGGCGCCCTACATCTGTATCTGGCTGATTGCTAAAAATCTTTTTATCATTATGCCTGACTGGCAGGCAGCCGGTGATCTGATCGGCTATGGCTGGCTGGCGCTAAAAATGGTATTGACCGGCATGCTGCTTTATTTCGCCTCCCTGATGTGTACACATCTGGCTGCTTTCCGGACAGCCAGAAACATGCGGATTGCTGCTGCCGAGCATCTGATTGATGTCCCGCTGGGCTTTTTCCAGGCCAACCAGTCCGGAAAGCTGCGTAAATTGATCGATGACAATGCCGGGATGACCGAATCGCTGCTGGCACATCAACTGCCCGATCTGGTTGGGGCGATTGTAACTCCTGCCGCCGCAGTTATTATGCTGTTTGTATTTGACTGGCGGATGGGCCTTTTATGTCTGGTTCCCATGGCGCTTTCTGTTGTACTGCTGGGACGGATGATGGGCGGTGAAAATGCCAACTTTTTCAGCCGTTACCAGATCGCTACTGAAAATCTGAGCACGGAAGCAACCGAATATGTCCGGGGAATCCCGGTCGTAAAAGTCTTCCAGCAGACCGTCTATTCCTTTAAAGCCTTCCATTCCACAATTATCAGCTACCGCGATATGGCATCTGAATATACGATGTCATGCCGGGCTCCGATGACTGCATTTACGACGGTATTAAACGGCACCTTTTGTCTTTTGATTCCGGCTGGAATCTATTTATGCAGTACCGCATCGGACGCATGGACGACGTTTGCCAATCTATTATTCTACATCCTTTTTGCACCGATGTGCGGATTGATGATGAGCCGGATCATGTATGCTGCCGAGGCGATGATGCAGTCCAATGAGGCGGTCCGCAAGCTGGATGAAATCAGGAATGCCCCGGTTCTGGCAGACGAATCATCTTCAGCCTGCTGTCAGGGTGCCGATATTGAGTTCAGAAATGTTACCTTTACCTATCCGGGGGCTGTCACTCCGGCTTTGTCACAGGTCAGCTTCCGGATCCCGGAACATTCCACAGTGGCACTGGTTGGCCCTTCCGGCAGCGGAAAGTCCACAGCAGCCAGCTTGATTCCACGGTTCTGGGACGTTTCCAACGGACAGATCCTGATCGGCGGCAGCGATATCCGCAGCCTTTCTTCGAATGAATTGATGAACCAGGTGGCTTTTGTCTTCCAGGATTCCCATTTGTTCAAAACCAGCCTGCTGGAAAATATTCGGGCGGCCAGGCCTGATGCCACGATGGAACAGGTGATGGCGGCCGTTTCTGCGGCTCAGTGTGATGACATTATCCGCAAACTGCCGGATGGTTTACATACCATCGTCGGAACCCGGGGAATCTATCTGTCCGGCGGAGAGTGTCAGCGGATTGCGCTGGCCCGGGCGATCTTAAAAGATGCACCGGTTGTTATTCTGGATGAGGCTACCGCATTTGCCGATCCGGAAAATGAAAACCTGATCCAGAAAGCTTTTGAACATCTGACCAAAGGAAAAACCGTCCTGATGATTGCCCATCGGCTGACCACCATCCAGAATGCTGATTCAATTATGGTAATGAATCACGGACAGATTACCGAAAGCGGCACACATAGACAGCTTCTGGAAAGTGGCGGGTTGTATGCTTCCATGTGGAACGATTATCAGACTTCTGCCAGATGGAAGGTAGAACATACCAGAAATGCCGAAAAGGAGGTGCAGTCATGATTCAGAAAATACAAACTGTTTTCGCATTAAGTGAGAAGGGTGCCAGAGATTTTGTCAAAGCGACTGCCTTAAGCGTGGCTGCCAACCTGAGCCTGATGCTGCCGGCCGGCTTATTGATCGCCGTACTGGACTATATTATCAACTGTCTGAACAACGGGATTTCACCTGTTGCCAGACTTGGCTACTATACCGTTATTGCACTCCTGATGGCCGCCGCCATCTATCTCATTCACTGGTTTCAGTATAAGGCACTCTATATCGCCACCTATATTGAGAGCGCCAACCGCCGGATCGGACTGGCCGAAAAACTGCGGCAGCTGCCGCTGGCTTTCTTCGGACAGCGGGATCTTTCCGATTTGACTGCCACAATCATGACTGACTGCAGCTCTCTGGAGCAGTCCTTCTCTCATTATATTCCTCAGCTGTTTGGCTCCGTTATTTCCACTACCCTGATTGCCATCGGGATTCTCTGCATGGACTGGCGGATGGGACTGGCGGTATTGTGGGTCATTCCGGTATCAGCAGTCTTGATTCTTGGTTCTAAATGGCTCCAGGACAAATACGGCACCAATAACATCCTGGCTAAGCGGGCTGCAACCGATGGCCTGCAGGAACTGCTGGAAACAATCAAGGATATCAAGGCCTGCAACCAGAAAGAAAACTATCTCGGCCGGCTGACAGAGACTTTTGACCGCCAGGAGCGAGCCGCAATCCAGGCGGAGCTGGCTACCGGAGTTTCGGTTACCTCAGCCCAGGCGTTATTAAGAGTCGGCATTGCCACCACTGTCCTGACCGGCATTACATTACTGGTGTCAGGAGAACTGGAATTGATTACCTTCCTCGTTTTTCTGATTATGTCATCCCGCATTTATGACCCGCTGAATGTCTGCTATATGCACCTGGCCGCTACCTTTAGTGCAAAATTACAGATTGCCCGGATGCAGGCCATTGAGAACCAGCCGGTTCAGAGCGGAACAACGGAGTTTACCCCGGAGGGCTATGATATCTCATTTGATCATGTTACATTTGCTTATCAGGAATCAGAAGGTGTTCTCAGCGACGTGTCTTTCGTAGCCCGGCAGGGTGAAGTCACCGCCCTGGTCGGACCATCCGGCGGCGGCAAAAGTACCGCTGCCAAACTGGCTGCCCGTTTCTGGGATACCGGCAGCGGAACCGTGTGTCTGGGTAATACCGACATCGCAACGGTCGAACCGGAAACTCTGCTGAAACACTATGCCATTGTCTTTCAGGATGTCGTGCTGTTTCGTGATACAATCATGGAAAATATCCGGCTCGGTCGAAAGAATGCTTCTGATGAAGAAGTACTGGCTGCTGCAAAGGCCGCTCAGTGCGATGAATTTATCCAGCTGCTTCCGGACAAATACCAGACTGTAATCGGCGAGAACGGTTCAACCCTCTCCGGCGGAGAACGTCAGCGTATCTCGATTGCCCGGGCTCTGCTGAAGGATGCCCCTGTCATTCTGCTGGATGAAGCTACCGCAAGCCTGGATGTCGAAAATGAAACCGCTGTACAGGCAGCACTTTCCGGATTGATTCAGAATAAAACTGTTCTGATTATTGCCCACCGGATGCGTACTGTTATGGGGGCGGATAAGGTTGTTGTACTATCTGAGGGGAAGGTCGCTGAAATGGGGGCACCGGATGAATTATTAAAGAAGGATGGGATTTTTCGATATATGGTTGCACTTCAGAAAGAAAGTGATGAATGGACTTTATAGGGGCAACGCCAGATAGGGGGTTACACGGGAAGAAGGGGGTTGGTGCAGCAAGAAGTATCGGCTCTCTCTTCCGGTACTCCTTCACTGATCTCCCGACTCCCTGCTTCTTTGTCGGTCACCTTCACGACTTTTTAAGCAGGTCATCTTTCTTATCGAGAATAGCTATTGCTGCCGCACAAGCCGGACAGTCACAGTATTTCGCTCCTGCTGACTTGATTTCCCTTCCATGCGCAGCAAATTTTTTGGCGGTATCCGCTCCAAACGCCTGAATTCCGCGATCAGATTCAGTAAAACTGATCAGGGCGTCAACCGGTATAATATCAGCTTCCAGTTCAGCCAGATATTTTTTTGTTTCTGCTGCTTCCTGTTCCGTTCCAAGCGCATCCAGCCAGCTCTGAGCGGCTGTTTTTGCCTCGGCGCTACATGAGTTTGAGTCCATTAACTCACGTGTTTTTTCAGTCACAAAATCCAATACTTTTTTATCCATATCAGATGCCCTCTCTTTCAAAAATAATGTAGATTTATTTTAACATGGTTATTTGGTTTTTACAATGTGCGGCTCTATACGAGTAAACGTTACTTTTAAGCTTTCCACCTTTTCAAAGTCGGGAACCACTGCTCCATCATTCTTTTAGCTTCTTCCTGCGGACCCATAGGGTAGTTGTTTTCTTCGTTAAATTTGAGATTGAATGCAATCATGTCTTCCATTGTCATTTCCGGATCCGGGAATGCCCCGTCCTTATAACAGTAGCAGCAATACTCCTTGTTTTTGCTGACATCGGCATTGGTGCCGAAATCGCTTTCTTTTTCCATTGGCATACCACATGACTGACAGAATTTTTTGTTTTCCATATTTGTTTCTCCTTTTTTTCTTACAGTATACCTCGTCTAATATGACATCTAATGTCATGTTATATAAAGTTTATAGATTTTTTCAGCTTCTTCCTTTAGATATTGTTTCAGTTCCTGTGGTTCTCTGACTTCTACCCCTGAACCGAATGACAGCAAAAACCCTACCAGCCACTCCCCCGGGGGGAATTTCGTCTTGACCAGATACGATCCATCCGGCAGTGCTTCGATCCCCTGCGAATTAAAAACATCCATAACGCGATATGCTGCTTTGGCAGAGAATTTAAGTTCTAATGGGATCATCGGTGCATCTTTCACATTACTCAGTTTCTCTTCCTGCGGAAGTACCCGCGGCACAAAACTGGTATCTGTTACCGTCATCTCTTTCATCCGGTTTAAGCGGAACAGGCGAAACCCCTGTCTGACATGGCAGTAACCATACAAATACCAGTTACCGCCCCGGAAGCAAAGCCGCATTGGCTCGACCACCCGGTCACCCTGATCTCCGTTCGAATTATAATAACAAAACTCCAGCACCTGCCTTTTGATAATTGCCTGTTTACAGGCTTCAAAATATTCCTGTTCTGTTTCTGAAGCCCCCCAGCTCTGAAAATCCACTTCCAGCCAATGGGTTGCCTCCTTCTGAAATACCCCCGACAGCTGCTCCAGAATTTCTTTATCTCCGACACCAACCGCATGAAGTCCCTGCAATGCCGTCAGGATCTGTTCCTGATCATCTTCTCCCAACAATGTCCGCTCCAGCCGAAACTGCTCCAGCAGGCGGATACCGCCGCCCTGTCCCTGCTGCATATAGACAGGAATACCTGCCGCTGACAATGCATCTATGTCCCGGTAGATCGTCCGGATCGATACTTCAAAACGGCCAGCCAGCTCATTTGCTGTCATCTGGCCTCGCTCCAGAAGCAGATATAAAATTTGGAAGAGCCTGCTGTTTTTCATTTTATTTTACCTTTTTTCCTTCCCTTGCTATGAACAATTTTCCACCGGGCTTCAACTCGCGTGCAATTCCATTGAATTACTTTATGAACATCATAGCATACAAGCGCGTATAATCAAGTATTTTATAAGGAATACCCACTCTATACACCCTCAATCTCTGATTTTAAATCAAATAAAAAAGACAGGAACCGCCCCTCTTAAAGTTTGGATTCCTGCCATAAGCCTGCACTGATGGCCTAAGCCATAGTTATCATCTCTTTCCATGACACAGCACTGAAAACGGGACCATCATCCGCCCAGTTCACCCAGCCTAAGTACGCATGCCGGTTCGGGTCATACAGCGGGTCGCCGTTGATCTCATCATAAGGTCTGGCATGATAGACCATAATCGCTGCTTTATGCCCGGGTATCTGCAGAAAGGAGTTATGGCCGGGGCCGAACAGCCCTTTCTCTACATCAGTCTTAAATATTGGTTCTTTTTCCTTGATCCAACTGGAAGGATCCAGGATATCCTGATCCTGATCAACTGACAACATCCCCATACAGTAGCAGGCTCCGGTAGAACTTGCCGAATACGTCAGGTAGAGCCGATCCTGATGACCAATCACTGCCGGTGCTTCATTAACCCAGAAGCCCTCCCGTTCCCATTTATAGTCGGGAGAAGTCAGCAGTATCTGCTGGGTCGCCAGCTTCCACGGTGTCTCCAGTCTGGCAATATACAGATTAGAGATTTTCTTCCCGACACTCACCTTTTCTGCCCAGATGCAATACCACTGCTGCCGATGTTCGAACACCGTCATATCCAGGGAGAAATCCTGAAACGTAAACTCATCGGCGCCTTCCACCTGCCCCAGTTCCCGCCATTCATCCGTCATCGGATCTCCGGCACATTCCAGAACATACGGCCTGATCTTCCAGACATCGGCCTTGTCTCCCGCTGCATAATAAATATACCATTTGCCATTCATATAATGCAACTCCGGAGCCCAGATATGGATGCTCATAATACCTTCATCATGCTTTTGCCAGAGAGTCCGTTCCGCCGCATCCCGCAGGCCGTCAAAGGAAGCGGCCTGACGCAGGATAATGCGGTCATATTCAGGAACACTGGCAGTAAAATAATAGGTATCCTGATGATGGCATATATATGGATCTGCCCGATTTGGAATAAATGGATCATTATAATCGGTTTTCAGGTAGTTATTCTGGTTCATTTTTATTTCCCCAATCTGATGACATTCCATGATGCCTTGTTTAATGCGGTAATCATAATTCCGTTGTCGATTGCAGAACAACCATTGTTGTGCGGTACAATCCGCTGGTTTCCAGCACCGTTTACGGTCTTTAAGTCACCTTCCAGGACAATGTGCTCCAGCACCTGATATCCCTCAAAGCTGCGGATATCCGTGGTCAGTTCAATATCTTCTTTCAGATTCCGGTTCACCGCAAAGATCGTTACCTGATCGGCTTCTTCATTGTATACAACTGCTGATTCGACTGCAGTTACCGCCTCATGGGTTGCCGTGTCAAATTTAGGTGTCGCAATCACCGGCTGCAACGCCGTTCCCCGGCCATATACGGAAGCGTGCATAAACGGATAATAGATCGTCTGGCACCAGGCCTCCCCGCCGCCGGCATCTGTCATGATCGGCGCGATGACATTGACAAGCTGGGCCATGCATGCCATCTTCACCCTGTCTGCATGTTTGATCATGGTGATCAGCATCAGGCCGACCAGCAGTGCATCCTCCAGGGTATAGATATCTTCCAGCAGTTTCGGGGCCACCTGCCACGGATGATTCTTCGTGATGTCATCATCGGCCGCATTGGAATGGAACCAGACGTTCCACTCATCGAAACTAAGATTAATATTCTTTTTGCCGCGTTTTTTCGCTTTTACATAATCACAGGTAGCGATCACGGTTTTGATAAATTTATCCATATCATCGGAACAGGCCAGATAATCCTGGCTGTCACCGCTGCGATTGCCATAATACTGATGCAGCGATACAAAATCCACATGATCGTAGGTATGTTCGAGGGTCACCGCTTCCCATTCAGGGAATGTCGGCATATCAAGAGCAGAGCTGCCGCAGGAGACCAGTTCAATCTCCGGATCGATCAGCTTCATGGCTTTTGCCGTCTCTTCGGCCAGACGCCCGTATTCCGTCATGGTCTTGTGACCGATCTGCCAGGGGCCATCCATTTCATTGCCAAGACACCAGGTCTTGATCTTGTGTGGCTGCTGATAGCCATGTGATATTCTGAGATCACTGTACTTGGTATTCCCCGGATGGTTGCAGTATTCCAGCAGATTGCAGGCATCGGCAATCCCTCTCGTTCCCAGGTTAACCGCCATCATCATCTCTGAGCCGACATCCTTCGTCCAGCCGGCAAATTCATTCAGCCCGACTTTATTTTCTTCCAGGCTCCGCCATGCCAGGTCCAGACGTTTCGGACGCTGCCCAATCGGGCCGACACTATCTTCCCAGAAAAAGTTCGAGACAAAGTTCCCGCCCGGATAGCGGATAATCGGAACCTGAAGCCCCTTCACCAGTTCTTTGACATCATTTCTAAAACCCAGGGCATCTGCGGTCGGATGATTGGGACAGTAAATCCCGTCATATACGGCTCGCCCCAGATGCTCGATAAACGATCCGTAAATCCGTTTATCAATCGGCGCAATCACATAGTCCTTATCAACTGTCATTTTTGCTTTTTGTGTTGTCATTGTTATATTCTCCTTATCAATCATCCTTTTACAGCACCGGCTGTCATACCTTCAATAAAATACTTCTGGAATACGATAAACAAAATAAAAATCGGGATAATGGAAAATACCGAACCTACGATCAGCAGGCTGTAGTTATCTCCATACGGGTTGATCAGGGTATTCAGTCCGACCGTCAGTGTATACTTCTCAGATGAACGGAGTACCAGCAGCGGCCAAAGGTAGTTATTCCAGGCATTCATACCATTTAATATCGCCATGGCCGAAAATGCTGGTTTCAGAATCGGTAAAATCAGTTTGAAATAAATCCCATATTCTGTTGCCCCGTCAATCCGCCCTGCTTCCAGCAGCGACTGGGGGATGCCCAGCATATACTGCCTGAAGAAAAAGATGGTGGAGGCATGCGCCAAAAATGGCAGTACCACCGCTGCATAGCTGTCCATCAGCTTCATCATCGACATCTGCTTATATAACGGAAGCATAACTACTTCCAGCGGGATCGATAAAATAATCAGAACCAGGACAAAGAAGAAATTCTTTCCCTTAAACTCATAAGCAGCAAATCCATAGGCGACAAAGGAACTGACCAGCAGCGTCAGGATCACACTGAGCATTGTCAAAATCACACTGTTAAAAAACCAGTTCCAATACTCATGTTTACCAAAAAATAATAATTTGTAGTTATCCAGGTTCATTCTGGCTACATTCAGATCAAGGTTCAGTCCATATTGAAGCAAATCGTTTCCCGGTTTGAAACTGGCAACAAGGAGAAGCCAGATGGGCATGACAATCACAATCGCCAATATGGTAAACAGCACTGTACTTGCCCATACTTCGAAATTACGTTTCATTTTCTTCCCGTGCATGTTTTTACTCCTCCTTTTTGAAGGTTCCGGTCAGTTTCAACTGCACCAGATTCACCACCATGACGATGACCAGCAAGATAATTCCCACCGCACAGGCATATCCCATCGCCCGCTTTTCAATTCCCTGGCGATACAGATAACCGACAATTGTAAGACCGATATTATTCGGTGAATTATTGCCTTTAAACAGCATACTGCTTTCCAGAAACATCGACAGTCCGGCGTAAATGCTGATCGTCAGGACGTAAACCGTTGTCGGTTTTAACAGCGGCATAGAAATTTTTTTAAACTGCTGCCAGCGGGAAGCTCCGTCAATTGAGGCAGCTTCGTACAATTCAACCGGAATGTTCTGAAGTCCGGCCAGAAAGTACAGGATGTTGACACCGGTCCAGCGCCAGCAGGCCAGCATCAGCAAAGCAAAGTACGTTGCTGTTGCGCTCTTCAGCCATTTGACCGGCGCAATCCCGAAGAAGCTCAGTACCTGGTTAAACAGGGACAGTTCCGATTCTCCCAGCATCAGCCTGAAGATCGTACCGGCGACCACGAGGGAAGTCAACGCCGGAAGAAAATAAATGGATTTGAAAATCCCGGCTCCTTTCAGCCGTTTATTATTGAGCAGCACCGCAAACAACATCGGAAAAGGAATCAGCAATACTAACGTCCCAATCATGTATCTGATACTGTTTTCCACCGCTTTAAAAAACACTTTATCCGTCAATAAACGTGAGTAGTTGTTAAATCCCACCCATTCGTCTTTCAGCACATCCTGAAAGCTCAGCAATACGCCATTACAGATCGGTGCGATCCAGAATACCAATACGGTTATCACAAACGGACATATAAAAACATACGGTGCTATTTTTTTTGAATAAAATAACTTTTTCATATTACCGACTCCTTTACCATACTGCTGCCAACGTTACCGGTTATCTGAATTCATTGCTGACCGTATCCTGCGCCTGCTCAAGGGCCTCTCTGATGTCCATTCCATCCTCATAAATACTGTTCAGGGTCACGTAGCAGAATTCGTTGTTGATGGAAGGATACATTTCACTGGTATAGGAATTGAGAGTACCGATTCCGCCTTCATCGGATGCCAGCAGTGCATCAAACGGGTAGTTTTTAAAATACTGAACGAACTGGTTATCTGGATTCTGAGTCAGCTCAATATCATTCCATACAACGGTGTTAACCGGATCAAACCCAAGGACGTTCCAGATTTCATGACTGGCTTCTTCAGACAGTTTGATAAAGGCCATTAGTTCTGCCGCCAGTTCTGCATTCTCACTGGTTGCCACAATTGCTGTACCGGTACCGCCGCCACCGATCGTCGCTGCTGTCGTATCAGACTCACTCCACACCGGAACGGTCGAAATTGCAACTTTTCCTTTTAAATCACTCATATAGTTGGTATATCTTGAGGTCTGCCAAAATGGCATAATCTGTACTGCATATTCGCCTGAATTGTAGAAAGTGTAAGCCTCTTCATCATCCGGCTGACCACCTGCGACGGTAGCAAATGCGCCGGTATCCTGCATGCCTTTGATGTACTCCAGCACTTCTGCCATCTTATCATTGGTCAGATCCAGTTCACCATTCGCATCAATGTAATCGCCGCCCTTTTGGGCCAGCATCAGGTTGATCATCCACTGTGCTCTGGTTTCCACGCAGGCAAATGTCTTTCCGGTTGCTTCATGGTATTTCACACCGGCCTCTTTGAACTGATCCCAGGTCTTGATAGCTGCATAATCAACGCCCGCTTCGCTTAGCAGATCATCGTTGTAAAAAGCAACCATGGTTCCAACATGGGTTGGGAAACCATATACCTTATTATCTTTAGAATAAATATCGAGTCTTGACTGAACAACGGTATCGTTATATGGCGCAATCGCATCTGTCAGATCCATCAAACCGATATTGCCTACCATAAATGCCGGGAATTTGCCCAATTCGATATCAACGATATCGGGTGCACCCTCGCCTGATTCCAGTGCCAGAGACAATTTGTTATGCATATCATCATATGGTAAATTGCTCAAAACCAGTTTTACTTTTTTATCAGGGTTCTGCTCGTTCCATCGCTTGGCCATCTCTGTGTAGAAACTCTGATGTAGTTCAATAAATGTCCATACGTTCAAAGTGGTAACATCGTCA
>JBOFYZ010000075.1:0-26056 GCA_051654925.1 Lachnospiraceae bacterium
GATGTCAATTATGATATATCGGTAATGGCAGGTGGTCCGATAATGAAATTGAAAAAATAAGATATGCAATATTCAAATTGGCACTGTTAAACAGATGATCACCGCAAAAGATGATCAGTCAAAAATAAAAGGTGGGAATTGATATCATGAAATTATTACAAAGACTTGGTAAGTCACTGATGCTTCCGGTAGCATGTCTTCCGGTAGCAGCGATTCTGATGGGCGTGGGATACTGGATTGATCCGACCGGATGGGGTGCCAATAACCTGATTGCAGCCTTTTTGATTAAAGCTGGTTCAGCTGTCATTGATAACATGGGAATTCTGTTTGCCATTGGTGTGGCGGTCGGTATGTCGGATGATGGTGATGGAACGTCAGCACTGGCCGCCCTGGTATCATGGCTGATTATACAGAATCTGTTAAGTCCGGGAACGGTAGCAATATTTCAGGGAATTGATGTCGCAGATGTTGCTCCGGCATTTGATAAAATCCAGAATCAGTTTATTGGTATTATGTGTGGTCTGATTGGTGCGAATTGTTACAACCGTTTCAAGTCAACGAAGCTTCCGGATGCGCTGTCATTCTTCAGCGGCAAACGCTGTGTTTCGATTGTTACGGCAGGATGTACCCTGATTGCGGCATTAATCTTATATTTTGTCTGGCCGGTTATCTATACGGCACTGGTATCACTGGGAACAGCTATTATTTCTACAGGATCGATCGGCGCCGGTATCTACGCATTTTTGAACCGTCTGCTGATTCCAACCGGTCTGCACCATGCACTGAATTCTGTATTCTGGTTTGATATTGCCGGCATTGACGATATCGCTAAATTCTGGGGAACGAATGTCAATGGTATTTACGGGCAGACTGGTATGTACATGACCGGTTTCTTCCCGGTTATGATGTTTGGTATGCCGGCAGCAGCTCTGGCAATGTATCATACTGCAAAACCAGAAAAGAAAAAAGTAACTTATGGTCTGCTTCTGTCAGCCGGATTTGCTGCTTTCTTTACCGGTGTAACAGAACCTCTGGAATTTGCTTTTATGTTCCTTGCTCCTGGCTTATACTTAGTGCATGCATTGATTGCCGGAGTAGTAGCAACGGTATGTGCGTTCCTGCCAGTCCGTTCAGGTTTTAACTTCAGCGGTGGTTTTATTGACTGGCTCCTGAGCTTTAAGGCGCCGATGGCACAGAATCCATTGCTGATTATACCGATCGGCTTAGTAGTTGCCTGTCTCTATTACTTCATCTTCCGTTTTGTTATTATTAAGTTCAATTTAAAAACTCCGGGACGGGAAGATGATGATATTGCAGTAAAGGCAGTAGTAAAAGCAGGAAGCGATCAATATGTAGCTATGGCAGAGATTATTCTGGAAGGTCTTGGCGGAAAAGAAAACGTTATGATTCTGGATAACTGTGTCACAAGACTAAGACTTGAACTTCGTGATCTTGCTCTGGTCGATGATGCGAAAATCCGGTCGGCAGGAGTTTCCGGTATTATCCGTCCCGGCAAGAACAGTATTCAGGTTGTTGTTGGAACAAAAGTACAATTTGTTGCGGATGCAATGAAGCAGATGTTATAAAATATAAATGGGCTGCTGCAAGACGGCCGGAATGATCAATATTCCGGCTGTCTTGCAGCAGCTTTTCGTTATTGTTTTTCTTTTGGTATGACAGGCAGATAAGATGTCTTGTTGGCGGCGCTTCTAAAGCCGGAAGGTGACATATCGCAAAACTTTCGAAAAACCCTGTTGAATTGTGAAAAACTGGTAAATCCTATTTTTTCGGAAATCCGGGTGATTTTTAACTCTGTATTGAGCAATAAGTACTGGGCATTTTTTATTCGGGTAAGCTGAATGTATTGTACAACCGTATAACCGGTGACTTCTTTAAACCGGTGTGATAAGTAATAAGAACTGATATAAAAGGTATTTGCCAGAGAAGTCAGGGAAATATCTTCACTGTAGTGTGTGTATATATAATTTGTGATGGTATAGATTTTTTCTTTTATACCGTTTTCTATATTAGGAACGTAATGGCTGCGCTCCTTCAGGCTGTAAAGTAAAAACAGGAATTCTGAAAACTTATTATGGATCATAAGATGACGTACATTGGTACTTTGCACATTCCGGCTTATTTCAGTAATCTCATTCAGTTTTTGGAATAGAATATTCTGTTGCTCACGATGGAAGCGTAAGACGGGGCAGGTATTATTAAAAATGGACAGGATTTCGTTATAGCCGTCGGCATAAAAATTCTTCTGCCCTGGGTACATAAAACCAATGATGATTCTGTCACTGGGCGGACCGGGCTGATATTCGGTTTGATGCAGTATGGAAGGGGGGAGGAGAACAATATCGTGGGCAACCAGATCATAGCGTTTTCCTTCCACAAAATGGTAAGACTTCGGGCTTAAAGGGATCATGATTTCATAAAAGATATGAAAGTGAGGAAACTCCATATTAATCGAATGGCTTCGCTGGTCATAATCAAAATAGTAGAAGGTGGAATCTTCGATGGGTGTAGCTACTTCATTGACAATAATGGAAAATCCACGTTCATAAAGCAGTGCAGAGTTGGGGTAATGCTTCAAAGATACATCTCCTCCTTCATAAATATACAGCGCAGTACTAGTTACTACTTAAGTTAATCATAAAAAAGCAAAAAATGCAATACATATTATACATAACGACAAGTAAAGTGATAGATGTTGTTAAAAAAAACGAGTATACTCTCTTTATAGATAAACAAAGAATTTAACGAACAGGAGAAATGAATATGTTGGTGGAATCTTATTTTGAAAATCTTCATGTCCTGCATGTAAATACGCAGCCCGATCGGTCATACTATATTCCGGCTTCCCGTAAAGGGGATTTTTTTTTAGAACGGGAAAAATCAGACCGTTTCCAGCTTTTAAGCGGGATATGGAACTTTCAATATTTTGAAAGTCTATATGAACTTCCGGATGGTTTCTGGAAAGCAGACTGGAATGAGGGAAATACCTTTCCGGTAAAAGTACCGGCTGTCTGGCAAACTTATGGCGCAGGCAGTCATCAATATGTCAATACAAAATATCCGTTTCCCTTTGATCCGCCTTATGTTCCGAGAGAAAATCCATGCGGTCTTTACAGGCGGGAGCTGGAATACCACAGCGACGACGCAGCACCAAGGGCTTTCCTGAATTTTGAAGGCGTGGATTCCTGCTTCTATGTCTGGATAAACGGAACGTTTCTGGGATATTCCCAGGTGTCCCATGCAACCAGTGAATTTGAGGCGACCGCTTTCCTGAAAAACGGAACAAACAGCATTACCGTATTGGTTTTAAAATGGTGTGACGGAAGCTATCTGGAAGATCAGGATAAATTCCGTATGAGTGGTATTTTCCGGGATGTCTATCTGCTAAGAAGACCTGAAAATGGTATCCGGGATTATTTTATCCGGACCAGGCTGACGAAAGAAGGTACAGCGAAGGTTGAGGTATCCCTTTCCTATTTTGATGATCCGATTAAGACCCAGTATGTTATTTGGGATATGGAAGGGAACGAATTGAAACGGGGAGTGGTACAAAACGGTGCGGTTCAGGTCACACTGGAATCTCCCATCCTTTGGAATGCTGAGGCTCCATATCTGTATCCCATTACTTTTTTCGCCGGCGGAGAATATATTACCGACCGGTTCGGCATCAGAGAAATACATGTTGAAGAAGGCGTTTTGTATATAAACGGAGTAAATGTGAAATTTCATGGAGTAAACCGCCATGACAGCGAACCGGATACCGGTTTTTTTGTTAATCCGGAGCAGATGGAGCGGGATTTGCGGTTAATGAAAGAACATAATGTAAATGCGATCCGTACAAGCCATTATCCCAACAGTCCCCAATATTATCATCTGTATGATGAAGTGGGATTTTATATTATTGATGAAGCGGATAATGAAAGTCACGGAACCGACAAGGTATATAAAAAGGTTGATGATTGGGATACTCATGTGAAAAACTGGAACAGAGCCATTGCAGATAATCCTGATTTTACCGAGGCTGCGCTTGACCGGGTAAGGAAATGTGTCGAGCGTGACAAAAACCGGACCAGTATTGTTATCTGGTCAATGGGGAATGAATGTGCTTATGGCTGCACCTTTGAAGCTGCACTTAAGTGGACCAAAGCAAGAGATGATACAAGACTGTGTCACTATGAAGGCGCCCGTTATGTACCGGATACAAAAAAGTATGATTTTAAAAATTTGGATTTGTACAGCCGTATGTATCCTGATTTTGAGGAAATCCATACCTATTTCAACCGGACTCACAAAAATCCATACTTAATGTGCGAATATTGTCATGCAATGGGCAACGGACCTGGAGATTTGGAGGATTATTTCCATATTATCCACCAGTATCAGGGCATGTGCGGGGGATTTGTATGGGAATGGTGTGACCACGGGATACAGACGGAACCGGGCCGGTTTTTGTTTGGCGGAGACAGCGGTGAGTTCCCCCATGATGGGAATTTTTGTATGGATGGTCTTGTTTCACCGGATCGAATTCCTCATTCTGGCCTTCTGGAATTTAAAAATGTTTACCGGCCTGTCCGGATAGCAGAGGCTGACTGGGAAAATAAAAAAGTTGCCCTGAGAAACTATCTGGATTTTACCTGGCTGGGAGATTACATCTCGATTGTTTTGGAAATGGTAAAAGACGGGCATGTGACAGAACGTGAACGGATGGAAGATATCCCTTCTATCGCCCCTCACCAAAAGGATTGGGTCTGTTTCCATATGGAGTACCCGTCTTCGGGCCGATGCTTCTTAAGAATCAGGTATTTCTTGAAAAAGGATATTCCCCTTGTACGAAAAGGACATGAACTGGGATTTGACGAAATGGAGATACCGGGTATTCCGCAGAAAAAAACATATGATCCGGTTGTAACCGGAAATGTAAGTGCTGACAGTATTTTCGTTGCAGACACGGAGATGCTTGTGTTTCTGAAAGGGAAAGGGTTTGTTTATACATATCACAAATTCCTGGGAACCTTTTCAAGTATCAGCATTCAGGGAGAAGAGTACTTAAAGCAGCCGATGGAATATAACATCTGGAGAGCGCCGGCAGATAATGACAGAAAAATCAGAAAGGAATGGGAACGGGCAGGGTATGACCGCAGCAAAGTACGGACTTACCGGACAGAGGTAAAAGAAGACGGAAGCTCCGTTGTTATTACAAGCAGTCTGTCATTATCAGCGATTCATATACAGAGAATACTTAATATAGAATCAACATGGACCATTCATACGGACGGAACGATTGCGGTTTCCCTGGATGTAAAAAAGAATAGCGAATTTCCTTTCCTTCCTCGTTTTGGTATTCGCTTGTTTCTGGATGAAGCCATGAATCAGGTGGAATATTGCGGTATGGGACCGATGGAAAGTTATGCGGATAAGCATCAGGCATCCTGGCATGGAGTCTTCCAAAATGATATCAGGCATATGCATGTTCCCTATATAAAACCACAGGAATACGGCAGTCATTGGGATTGTGAATATATGAGTATCAGTGGACAACAAATGACCATGCTGGTACAGTCCCATACTCCGTTTATGTTCAATGCCGGTGTGTATACCCAAGAAGAGCTTGCAGTCAAGTCCCATAACTTTGAGTTAGAGGAATCCGGATGCAGTGTCATCTGTCTGGACTATGCCCAAAGCGGGGTGGGATCGGCAAGCTGCGGGCCGGAGCTTCTTGAGAAGTATCGGCTGGATGAAAATGAATTTTCATGGAGATGGCACATATCCTTTATTAAGAGGTGAACTGGTGATCTGTTTTGTTAAAAACAAGATATGCAATATAAAATGCTCGAAAAGACAAAAATAGTGTAGAAATTGGCAATGTGGAATGATACAATAAAAGCATTGAGAGGAGGCAGTAAATGCGTTATAGAATAGATGATATCAGTCAGGTTATTGACAAATATCTGAACAGCTTTGAGAAGGTACTTTATGAGGAAGATTCTCAGTTTATGGAAGGCATGAAGAAGAAAAGCCTTGCCAATGACGATATTAGAAAATATCAGTTTTGGGAATGGACTCAGGGGGTAGGGCTGTTTGGTGTCTGGAAGCTTTATAAGAAAACGAAGGATTCCAGATATATGAATATTCTGACCTCCTATTATGAAAGACAGCTTGAGACTGGGCTTCCTGCGAAAAATGTAAATACGGTTACTCCGTTGCTGGCTATGTCCTACGTGGCGGAGGAACTTAATAATGACAGGTATATGGAGATATGCAGGGAATGGGCGGAATGGATTTTCCGTGATTTCCCAAGAACCACAGAAGGCGGCCTTCAGCATATTACTTCCGATACGTTAAATGAAGAAGAGCTGTGGGACGACACCTTATTTATGACAGTTCTATTCCTGGCTAATATGGGAAGGATATTGAATGAAAAGAAGTATCAGGAAGAAGCGGAGTATCAGTTCCTGCTTCATGTCAAATATCTGGCCGACAAGGAAACCGGTTTATGGTATCATGGATGGAGCTTTAAAGAAAACAGTAATTTCGCTAAAGCCTTTTGGGGCAGGGGGAATTGCTGGGTTACGGCAGCAATACCGGAATTTTTGGGGATGGTTTCGTGCAGCAGCAGCGTTAAGGATTTTCTGATACAGGCATGGAGACGTCAGGTAGAGACGCTTTTGAAGTACCAGGATGAGAACGGAATGTGGCATACATTAATAGACGATGCAGACTCGTATGTTGAATCCAGTGCAACCTGCGGATTTGCATATGGAATCTTAAAGGGAGTCAGTCTTGGTTTCGGTGAGGATGAATGGGCGGAGAAAGCATTAAAGGCGATGGAACCGATTCTTAGGTATACCGATGATGAGGGAGTTGTACATCAGGTTTCCTATGGAACACCGATGGGCAGGACCAGTAAAAGTTTTTATAAAGAAATTGAGTTAAAACCAATGCCTTATGGTCAGGCATTGGCGATGCTTTTCTTTATGGAGAGCCAAAATTATTCAGCATAATAAGATTCTTATAACCAGGAGGAAACTATGAGAAAGAGAAAACAAGCTTTTTGCCACACACGGGCATTCTGGATGTTTGTGATTCCGTCCCTTGCTTTGTTTGGAGTATTTTTTCTGCTGCCGCTTTTGCTGAGCATCGGATTCTCCTTTACCAACTTTGACGGATGGAAAACGTTGGACTTTGTTGGGCTTAAAAATTATATCAGTATACTGACCAACCGTGATTTTTATAAGACGGTGGGCAGAACTTTAGTGTATACCGCCTGCAACCTGCCTTTTAAAATTGTTATTCCGCTGCTGTTGGCAGCCCTGGTTACATCCAACCGGCTGAAAGGGACTACATTGGTAAGAACGCTGGTCTATATCCCGGTGTTATTATCATCTTTGGTTGCCGGTATTACCATCAACTGGATGTTTGGACAGGAATATGGTCTGATTAACTTTATCCTTCAAAAAACAGGCTTCCAGTCCCTTCAGTGGTCTTTAAATCCGGTGCTGGCAACTGTGGTAATCAGTGTCGCATCCAACTGGATAACAGCCGGATATTATATGCTTTTATATGTCGGCGGAATTAATAATATATCAAAAGAATTATACGAGGCGGCAAATGTGGACGGGGCAAAAAAAATCCAGGCATTTATAAATATTACCCTTCCGTTGCTGATGCCGACCACCTTCATCGTCCTGCTGTTGTCAACCGTTTCCCTTTTGAAGGAATATGCGTTGGTACAGGGAATTACCTTAGGCGGTCCTGGTTCCTCTACAACTTTTATTGTGCAATACATTTTTGATCAGGGATTCAATCAGTACAAATACGGGTATGCATCAGCAATCGGTATCTTGATCAGCATTTTATTCATTGTTATTGCAATTATCCAGTTTAAAGCTACAAAAGGCGGAGGTGAGGTATAATGGAAGGCGCAGTAAAACGTAAAATAGAAACTTGCTTCATAACGGTATTGGGTATGGCCGTAGCCTTGCTGATGATATTTCCGATTATCTGGCTGCTTTTCAGTTCATTTAAGCCTTCAACGGAGCTGTTTGCATATCCGCTGCATCTGTTTCCGCAGAATCCAGATTTCAGTGCTTATTTAAAAGTAATCTCCGACGGTTTCTTTAAATATGTGAAGAACAGTCTGTACCTGGCCGTCGTCGGCACTTTGATCACGGTTGTTATCAGTGCGATGTGCGGATATGCGCTGGCAATTTACCGGAAAGAGATTACATATGTCAATAAGGTGTTTGCCATATTCCTGTTGGGTACTTTAATTCCGGGAGAAATTCTGACCATTGCTCAGTTTACGGTTGTCAGTGAAATCGGATTGTACAACAATATCTGGGGATGTATTTTCCCGGTCGTAACAACTACCACCGGAATTTTTATGTACCGTCAGCACTATATGACGATTCCTCTGGAGCTGGCCGAATCTGCCAGACTGGACGGGGCATCCGAGTTCCACATTTTCAGGAAGATTATGCTTCCCCTGGGATCTTCCGTTACCGTTACCCTGACTATTTTTTCTTTCATGTGGAGATGGAATGATTATATCCTGCCGCTCATGGTTCTTTCCGATCAGGATAATTTTACGATTCAGATTGCAATCAAAAGTTATATCGGAACGATGGGTGTTGACTGGAATTCGATTTTGTCCTCCTCTATCTTATCGATTATACCGATTATTATAATTTTTATCATACTGCAGCGCTATATTACCGGAGGCCTTGCTGCATCCGGTGTAAAAGGCTGATAAACGGAGGCGCAAAATGGAACGTTATATGGCACATCTGCTTAAAGGGGCGGAAATCAGGACACAAAGGTTTTTGGATGCCCGTGAAAAAAGTAAAACGAACCCCCGGTACGGCGGTATCAAAGGTGATATCCTTGAGGCCAAGCCGACGATTTATGCGTTAACTGCCGCTGTCTCTGTTTATGTAAACAAGCAAAGCCGTTTTTACCACGACAGAGAATTGTATGAAGCAATCAATCTGGCGCTGGATTTTATCGGCTGGGTTCAGCGGGAGGACGGAAGCTTTGATTTTCCGTCCTGTAATTTCAAATCAGCCGCGGACACTTCCTTCTGTTTTAAGCGGTTGATTGCAGCTTACCGGCTCCTTGTCACTTATGACAGTGGAGATATCCCTGAAATGAGTATAGTAAGGGATAAATATATTGACCTTATGCACCGTGCCTTGGAAGCGATTTGTACAGGTGGATTTCATACACCGAACCACCGGTGGGCAATTGTGGCAGCTTTGCTCCAGGGAGCCGGGCTTTTCCGGGAAGAAGCGGAATTTTCCAAATGTCTGAAGGAGCGGGCGGAGCAATATCTTGCAGAGGGGATTGACGGTGATGAGGACGGAGAATATGCGGAGCGTTCCACCGGCAATTACAATGCAGTAGTAAATAACGCTATGATGGCTATGTATGAGGAAACGGCGGATGACAGATTTCTTGGTTATGTAAGACGTAACCTTGCAATGATGTTAACCTATATTGATCCGGACGATACCATATTTACTCAGAATTCGACCAGACAGGACAATGGAAAACAGGAATTTGCGGATAAATATTTTTATCAGTATCTTTTTATGTGCAGCCGTGAGCATAGTCCCTCCTTTGACGGAGCTGCACATCAGATCATATGTAATAATATGGAGAGAGGAGATATTGCTCCCGACTGTCTCCACATTGTTATGCTGCACCGTGAGATGATGGAGCATTCCTTTGAACATTACGGATTTTTAAAGGAATACAGAAAATTTTACCGCAATTCAGGTGTGCTCAGGGTCAAAAAGGATAAGTACACGTACACGGTTCTAAAAGATAAAAGTGCCTTCCTTTACCTGAAAAGCGGAAGTACCATGATTAATATAAAAATCGGAGAAAGCTACTGTGATATCCGTAATTTTATCCCTGGTAATATTCGGGTTGAAGAGGGTCGATGTACTCTGGAGGCGGCTGCAAACGGCTGGTTTTATCTTCCCTTTGAAGAACCCCAGTCCGATCCGGATTGGTGGAAAATGGATCATTCAAAACGGGAGAAACTGATAAACAGCACGCTGAAAATCACAGTGACAATTGATGAACTGGATGATGGGCTGGAGCTGGGGATTAAGGCGGAAGGACTTGACGGTCTGCCGCTGCGTCTTGAAACCTGCATTCCGGCAGGTGCTGTGCTGGAACATGATTCGTTTTGGACCAAAGCGGCTGCCGGTGAAGGATTGATTCTTAAGGATGGTTTGCTCAAGATAAGAGAAGATTTAAAGGAACTGGAAATAGGACCCGGATTTGGAGAGCATGAATTCCAGGGACATTATTCAGGAGAAGAAATCAATCATACCGGATATACTGTTTACTGCAATGCATATACGCCTTGCGAACGAAGATTCAAGCTTTGTGTGAAAGGATAAGAGGAGATGAATGAGATGTATCACATTGGAATTGATCTGGGCGGAACAAACATTGCCGCAGGTGTGGTGGATGAAAATAATCGACTGCTTTGTAAGGAGTCCGTTCCGACAGGTCTCCCCAAACCACCCGAAGCCATAGCGGAAGAGATCCATCGGTTAACCCGGAATATGCTCGCCAGTCATGGAATGTCACTTCAGGATATATGCAGTATCGGCATCGGCATACCGGGAACCGTTAATAAAAACTCTGGTGTCATTGAATATGCGAATAACTTCGGATTCGACAATGTGCCTTTTTTAGGGATGGTAGAAGAATATTTTACCATCCCGGTTTATGCTGATAATGATGCCGGAGCCGCAGCCTGGGGGGAGTACCTGGCCGGAGCAGGTATGGGATGCAGCTCTATGGCTGCAGTTACACTGGGAACCGGTGTTGGCGGAGGGATTATTCTGGATGGAAAGCTTTTACATGGCTTTAACAGCGCCGCCGGTGAAATTGGCCATATGGTAATTGAACGTGGCGGGAGAGCCTGTACTTGTGGAAGAAGTGGCTGCCTGGAGGCATATGCTTCCGCTGAAGGAAAAAGTAGCGCCCTTGTTATATTCCCGATATTCGGAAAAAAATACTAAGATTGTAATGGCACGTTTGGGCAATGATGCAGGTATTATTGGAGCTGCGGGGCTGCGTCTGCTTTGAGGATTATAATGTTCGTGAGGGGGGCTGTCGCACTAAAAAATCCTGTGGATGCTGGCGGCGGCTGTGCTGCCTGTCCGTATTTCCTGCGGTTTCGGGCCGGAAGAGGCTCTAAAAGCAGAGAAATGACGCTAAGTACAATGCCAGAAACGCCATAACTCGCTGCGCTCAAACAATGGCCGTTTCTGGCATTAACGCGTCATTTCCCTGCTTTAAGAGACTCTAGCGGCCCTGCAAAGGCAGAAAATACGGACAGGCAGCACAGCCGCCGCCAGCGTCCACAGGATTTTTTAGTGCGACAGCCCCCAGCGACATATTCGCTCCGATTAATGCCGGTGCAGTTATATCATATTATCTTAAGTATACATACAGTGGAAGACGTTGCAAAAAAAGCTAGTACTGCGTTGCATAAGTTCCGGTGAATATAGCACCCGCTATCCACACCAGAATCGTTCCTACGAAACTAGTCGGGTTCACTACGCCGTCGTTTCGCAGAAATCTGTTTTTGTTTTTTTCTTATAGGAGAGAATATGTAGCTGGGGGATGTCGTGCAAAACAAGTTTGCGGGCCTGGGCGGCGGTGGTTCCGGTCCGTATTTCCTGCCTTTGCAGGGTCGATAGAGTATCTTAGAACAGAGCAATGACGCGTTAATGCCAGAAACGGCCATTGTTTGAGCGTAGCGAGTTATGGCGTTTCTGGTATTGCTTTTAGCGTCATTGCCCTGCTCTTAGATACTCTTACGATCCGAAACCGCAGGAAATACGGACCGGAACCACCGCCGCCCAGGCTCGCAGACTTGTTTTGCACGACATCCCCTGTTCCACTAATTATTTCATGCGACAGCCCCCTTATCGTTTAGAATGTAGTTGAAATTTTATGTATGTGTGTTATATTTAATTCAGTGAAAAGTTTCCTTTTCATAGTTAAGTAATTCTTACTTAGCTCATTTCCTTATAAGCAACCCGATAAAAACACTTGCAAAAAGTTATCAAATATGATAACATATAAGAAAGGAGAGATATTCATTTTTAACATTGAATTTTACAAAAAAGAAAATGGAAGAGTACCCGTAGAAGATTTTCTATATTCCTTAACGCCCAAACTAAGAGCGAAAGCGTTTCTGGATATAGAATTATTGGAGAAGCATGGTTATGACCTGAAAGAGCCCTATGTGAAACCCCTAAAAGGGAAGTATAATAAAGGTCTTTATGAGTTGAGAATCAAGTTTGCAGGAGATATTGCCCGGATTTTTTATTTCATGTACCGTGGCGATTCTTGTATCTTATTATGCGGCTTCATTAAAAAAACAATGAAACCCCCTCTTAGAGAGATTGAAAAAGCAAAACAATACATGGAAGATTATAAAAGGAGGAGTGTAGAATGAACAAGAATAGTATCCCGTTTAAGGACATGAAACAAGAGTTTATGAGAGATGAGGCTTTTCGGGCAGAGTATGAGAGACTGCAGCCGCGTTATGAAATTATTTCTCATATCATTGAGGCAAGAAAAGAAAAAAACATAACCCAGTCCGAACTGGCAAAGCGGATCGGAACTCAGAAGTCCAATATCTCAAGATTAGAGAGCGGTACCTATAATCCCAGTCTGGATTTTTTAATAAAGGTTGCCAGAGGATTGGGAAGAGAGCTGACAATAAAAATGAAATAGTGCTATAAAATAAGAGACGGCTTTGAACCTGACTGGTTCGATGCCGTCTTTTATACTTACCGGAAGGGTCTCAATAACATTGCCAATGATAACATTGTCAAGAATAATTTCGCAGGCTGTCAGCCGTAAGAGTCGCGGCGGTCCGAATCATTTCATCGGGGGTTCCCTGAAAGACAATCTGCCCGCCGTTTTTTCCTCCGTCCGGGCCGATATCTATAATCCAGTCAGCCTGACGGATAACATCAAGGTTGTGTTCAATAATAATCAGCGTGTTGCCGCGAGATACGATAAAGTCAAACAATTTCATCAGTCTTTCAATATCCGACATATGCAGTCCGGTGGTCGGCTCATCCATAATGATAATGCGGCTTTTTTTGCCCAGATTCTTTGCCAGCTTGAGCCGCTGCCGCTCACCGCCGGATAATGTACTAAGCGGTTGTCCCAGCGTCAGATAAGATAAGCCAACCTGTTCCATCATCTTCAGGCTGCGTATTATTTTGCTGTCTTCAAAAAGATTGAGTGCTTCGGACGCGGTAAGGGAGAGGATATCTACGATATTTTTACCATTGTAGGTGCATGACAGGGATGCTTCATTGTATCTTGTACCCAGGCAGGCTTCACATTCCGTGACGATTGGATCCATGAATGCAAGCTCTGTTACAATTACTCCTTTACCGGCACATACCGGACATGCTCCGGTTGAGTTAAAACTGAATAGTCCTTCACTGCAGTTATTTTCCTGTGCCAATATCGTTCGTATCTGGTCAAAGAAACCAAGGTATGATGCCGGAGTGGAACGGCTGGTTGCAGTAATCGGCCCCTGATCGATGATCATGGCATCCTGTTCATACTGTCTGGCAAATACCCTGGAGATCAAAGTACTTTTGCCAGAACCGGCGACACCGGTGACAACGGTCATGATACCGATAGGAATATCGACATCAACATGCTTCAGATTATGCAGGCAGGCCCCACGGATCGGTAAGCTGCCCCGGGATCTTCGCGGCTGTATTTTCAATGGAAGCGGGCGGCGCAGCGCCTGTCCTGTCAATGTTTCTGATTTCAGCAAACTCTGATAGCTGCCTGTAAAAACAATTTCCCCGCCATGCTGTCCGGCCAGCGGGCCGACATCAATCACATGATCGGCAATAGCAATAACATCCCGGTCATGTTCTACAACAAGTACGGTGTTGCCTTTATTACGAAGCTCAATCAACAGTTTATTCATGCGGTATACATCACGTGGGTGCATGCCGGTGCTGGGTTCATCAAAGATATAAGTCATGCCGGTCAAACTGCTGCCCATGTAGCGGACCAGTTTCAGCCGCTGGGCTTCACCACCGGAGAGTGTTGCTGATTCACGGTTCAGATGTAAGTAAGGCAGCCCGATTTCAATCATCCGGTCCAGACCGCTGATTAAGGACTGGACCAGAATATCGACAGACCGGTCCGTGATATGTGACAGAACCTCCCGCATATCAACGAGCTCCATAGCACATAGATCGGCAATCGAATATCCATTAATATAGCAGGTCAGAGCCGTATTGTTCAGGCGTCTGCCAGAACAATCAGGACAACTTTTTTCAGCAATCAGGTGCTGAGCCTTATCACGGGTATGTTTACTTTTACTACTGTTGTCACGATTTAACAGGGTACGAGTGTATTTGTTGACAAGACCCTCAACCTTAGGATTCTCGGGCTGGCTCTTTCCATCCCGGGAACCATAGAGCAGCAGATTGTATTCCGCGGCGGAATAATCTTTCAGCGGTTTGTCAGAATCAAACAAGCCTGATTTGGCGTACTGTTTCCAGTACCAGGAGCCGGGTCTGTATAGTGTGTCATTGATACACCCTTCGTTCCAGGATTTTTCCGGGATGAGTAAGGAATCAATGTCAATCGTGGTTACCTTGCCAAGACCGGAACAGGTCTTGCACATCCCATTAGGATCATTGAAAGAGAAGCAGGAAGCCGTTCCGGCATATGGCCGGCCGATTCTTGAAAACAGCAGACGCAGGCTGGAATACAGACCGCTGATCGTGCCTACTGTAGAACGGGCATTGCCTCCCAGCGGGGCCTGATCCACTACGACGGAAGCAGTTAGATTGTCAATATAATCCACCTGAGGCTTTCTGTATTTTGGCAGCCTTGACTGGATAAAAGCAGGATAAGTAGCTTTTATCTGCCGCTGGGATTCTGCTGCGACAGTATCAAAGACGATACTGGACTTACCTGATCCTGACACACCGGTAAAGACTGTTATTTTTTCTTTTGGGATCATCAGGGAGATGTGTTTTAAGTTATTCTGGGAAAGACCCTGAATCACAATATTGTTGGTCATAGACACGATACCTCCTTCGTTTCCTGTCAGTATATCATGTTTTTTTACAGCAGGCATGACATTTTTTGCTCAGTTTTAATTTTCTGGATAAACGTTTAACAAAATAGCTCTTGCATTCTTTCTGTATTTGGAGTACATTATGTGAATGTGCAATTATATTTTGTAAATAATGAGGTAAGATTATGAATGCAGAGAGTATGAAGGATATGACTTCGGGATCTCCCGGGAAGCTGATTTTGGGATTTTTTGTACCGATGGTTTTCGGTCTTTTGTTTCAGCAGATGTACAATATGGTTGATACTATTATTGTCGGTAAGTATCTCGGAGTTCATTCACTTGCGGCGGTGGGATCCACCGGTTCGATTAATTTTATGATTATTGGATTCTGTATGGGGGTCTGTAATGGTTTTGCCATACCGGTGGCGCAGAAGTTTGGCGAGAAGAATTTTTCCCTGCTGCGGAAGTTTGTCGCTAATGGAGCTTGGCTGGCAGTTATATTTGCCGCCGTTCTGACGCTGGCAGTCAGCCTTTTGTGCCGCCAGATCCTGCTGTGGATGAATACTCCTGCTGATATTATCAACGGAGCTTACGATTACATATTTATTATCTTCATTGGGATTCCGGCCACCTTTCTCTACAATATGACTTCCGGTATTATCCGGTCAATGGGTGACAGCAGAACACCGCTGGTGTTCCTGGTTCTGTCCTCCATTATAAATGTTTTTTTGGATTTGTTTTTCATTGTGGTACTGAAAGTGGGGGTTGCCGGAGCGGCATGGGCTACGATCATTGCCCAGGCAGTCTCGGGAGTGGGCTGCTTTATCTATATGAGAAAGAAGTATGATATTCTCAAAATGACCAAAGAAGAGAAGGCAATTGACCGCCATATCATGCTGGTTCTGTGCAATATGGGTATTCCGATGGGACTGCAGTATTCAATTACGGCAATCGGCAGTGTGGTACTCCAGACAGCAGTTAACGGACTCGGATCAATGGCCGTAGCAGCAGTTACAGCCGGAACCAAGATCAGTATGTTTTTCTGCTGTCCGTTTGATGCGCTGGGATCAACAATGGCAACCTACGGCGGTCAGAATATCGGTGCAGGAAGACTCGACCGTATCTGCAGTGGTGTCAGGGTGGCATTGCTGCTGGGCGCAGCATACTCCGTCATTGCCCTGGTTATTCTATACACAACCGGGGATAAGATTGCCTTACTGTTCGTGGATCAGGATCAGACTGCCATCCTTAAAGATGTTAAGCAGTTCCTCCTGCTTAATACAATCTTTTTCTTTCCCCTGGCGGCACTGAATATCCTGCGTTTTCTGATCCAGGGAATGGGATTTTCCAAAATGGCGGTACTGGCCGGAGTGAGTGAGATGGCAGCCAGATCCATAGTAGCATTCTGTCTGGTACCATTCATCGGATATATGGCCGTATGCATGGCCAATCCGGCTGCCTGGATAGCCGCCGATCTATTTCTGATCCCGGCATATATTTACATTATGAAGCGGTTATGGGCAAGAATGGCATGAAAAGAAAAATTAATGTAAGGAGTGAGGTGGATAATGGCGGTGCTGCAGTTTGATGAAAGTGGTAATATGATGACGAAGTATGATATTTTATCTACAATCAGTCGCCAAGGATAGAGAGGAAAGAATTATGAAATTATATGAACATCAGGCTCAGTATTATGAGACCGACCAGATGGGGATCGTACATCATTCCAACTACATCCGCTGGATGGAAGAGGCCAGAATTGCGCTGATGGAAGAGATGGGAATCAGTTATAAAGGAATGGAAGAGGATGGTATTATTATACCGGTACTGTCGGTCACCTGTGAATATAAAAGTATGGTTCATTTTTATGACATTGTTTGTATTAAGGTATCTTTGAAGCATTATAACGGGATTAAGATGACTCTGGAATATTGCATGAACGATAAAGAAACCGGAGAATTACGGACGGTTGGAGAAAGCAGTCACTGTTTCCTAAGCCGTGCCGGGCATCCGGTTTCTTTAAAAAAGCATTTTCCAAAATGGGACAAGTTGTTTCGTCAGGAGAGCGAATAACCGGTTGATTCTTACCGGTTATCCACCTGCTCCGGATACAGATCATGATTGGCAAGCCGATTCCAGGCCACCTGTTCCCAGCGGGTCTGAGGCTTGCCATAATTACAGTACGGGTCTATGGAGATTCCGCCTCTGGGCGTGAATTTGCCCCACACTTCGATATAGTTAGGCTCCATCAGCCGAATCAAATCTTTCATGATAATATTCATACAATCCTCATGAAAATCCCCATGATTACGAAAACTGAACAGATACAGCTTCAGAGACTTGCTTTCAACCATCCGCTCGGCCGGGACATAAGAAATATAGATTGTGGCAAAGTCCGGCTGGCCGGTCATTGGACAAAGGCTGGTGAATTCCGGGCAGTTGAATTTAACAAAATAGTCATTTTCCGGGTGTTTATTGGGGAAGGTCTCCAATATTTCAGGGGCATAATCCTGCGGGTAGCGGGTATTTTGATTGCCCAGCAGGTGAATATCCTTTAAATCTTCTGATTTACGTCCACTCATGCTGTCACCTCTTTCATGTGAAATACATATCGGCCGATTGCTTTGATTAAGATCGTGCCGCAGATCCCCGGGATGAGCTGGCCAATGCATAACGTGAAAGCCTGCAGCAGGTATGGCGTATGGAAGATTGCAGAGATCCAGATCGATACGCCGAATCCCGGTATCAGTACAATGGGCAGGCAGCAGAGCCATGTGGGCAGCCGAAAGCGCCGGATTCCGGCGATCAGTGCTGTGGTTATGATGCCAACAATGCAGCCGCCGATCATATCTACCGGACCAAGGCCGCCAAAGATCAGATTGGAAATGAAATTTGCCAGCCCCATCGGGATGATCAGAAAGGGCATATGATAGCTAAGACCATATAGCGCAGTAGCAATCCGAATCTGATAAGGGCCGAAGGAAAAACTCTGAGTCATGTAAAGAATAGCAATATAACAGGCCATAACCATACCGGATATGGTTATTTTTTGAATGCTGGAAAAGGTGCGGTTATGCATGAGTAAATACCTCCATGTTGTCAGAATGGGCTAGCGCGGGTGCATCGCTGCTATAAGAAATTGGATCTGTCGTATGATTGTGATCAAAGGCCAGCCTTCTGTCAATGCAGGTTCCGCATTTGCCGCAGGCGGTTTCGCTGCCTTCATAACAGCTCCAGGTGTACTGATACGGGACATTCAGCTGCAGTCCCTGCCGGATTACCTCCGCTTTATTATGGGAAATAAAAGGTGCGATAAGCTCAAGCTGACCACCAGTACCTTCGCAAACGGCCAGCTTCATGCCATTAAAAAAGGTTTCGCTGCAGTCCGGATAGGCATTTCCGGCAGCATCATCCCGATGGGCACCATACCATACTTGACGACATTCAAGTGAAAGAGCCATGCTGGCAGCAGCGGAGAGAAATAATCCATTGCGGAATGGGACATAAGTACTGACCGGATTGCCGCCAGTCTGACTGATCTGGCTGGCATAAGACTCTTGCGGGATGTTCTCCCCGGAGTGTGATAATAGTGAACATTTGCTGGAAGCAAAAATTAAGCTGAGATCCAATTCCGTTCCGATTATACCATAATAATCGAGAATCTGTTTGGCTGCTTCCATTTCCTTATGATGTTTCTGACCATATAAAATAGAGAGGGGGATGACCTGATCACGGCCGAATTGCTGGATGGCGAGAGCCAGACAGGTAGTACTGTCGACACCGCCGCTGAATAAAACCATTACTTTCATTAATTCCGATTCTCCTTTCAGGACTGGGGATCTCGGATTGCTGTTAATGTATGAAAATGCACAAATGGGGCATACTGAGAGTATAATAAGGAAATCAGCAAGAATATTTCCTATGAAACAAAAAAAGCCCCTCAGAGCCATACAAAACAGGCGGGTATTTCCCGCTTAAGGTCCCTAGTTTTGTTTATAGACAGGATGGTTACGAACTGTCTGTTGTAAAACTGATGAAATTATAACAGATTTTTGTCGAAAAGGCAAGAAAAATAATTTGACATTTGGGCTTAAAAGTGATATAAGTATTTCATCACTGTTTGAGTGTAAAAAAAGGAGTGTTTGAAATGAGAGAAGTAAAGATTAAGCTGACAACTGTAGGCGAGGCAAAAGAATTTGTGGCAAAGGCGACAACTTGTGAATTCGATATTGACGTTTTTTATAATAGCGTAGTAATTGATGGAAAGTCTATCCTTGGAGTATTAAGCCTTGATCTGACCCGGGACTTAACAGTAAGAATGTACGGAGAAGATCAGGAATTTGAATCATATTTGACAACAATTGCTCCGAATGCGGTTAGAGTGGCGTAAAAGCATGACAAGAAAACACGGAAGTGTTTCCCGATGGGAGGCCTTCGGTGTTTTCTTTTTCTGTACATAAACATAAGTCTGAAAGGATGAAACCATGGCGGACGAAAAAAAGAATATCAGGGTTTCGGTCCGCAATCTGGTTGAATTTGTACTGCGGAGCGGAGATCTGGATAACCGGCACAGCAGTTCAGCTGAAAAAGATGCAATGCAGGCAGGCAACCGGATCCATCGGAAGATCCAGCGGCAGATGGGATCGGATTATCGTGCGGAAGTATCGATGAAGCATACCGTGGAAGAGGAACAGTTCCAGATCGTTATTGAGGGTCGGGCAGACGGAGTGATAGAAACGGCTGCCGGAGCAACCATCGATGAAATCAAGGGTATTTATCGTGACCTGAATACCCTGGAGGAGCCTGTTCCGGTACATATGGCGCAGGCAATGTGCTACGGCTATTTTTACTGTACAGATCATAATAAAAATACGATCGGAATTCAGCTTACTTACTGCAATCTGGAGACAGAGGAGATCCGCCGGTTCAGGCAGGACAAAAGCTTTGATGAGCTTGATCTCTGGTTTCAGGGACTGATTCACGAATATGTCAAATGGGCAAGGTATCTTTATCATCATGAGCTTCGCCGGAATGAATCCCTGAAAGAACTGGTATTTCCATATGAATACCGGGCCGGCCAAAAGGAACTGGCAATATCCGTATACCGTGCCATGGCTCAGGGCCGTAATCTGTTTATCCAGGCCCCTACCGGAATCGGCAAGACCCTCTCTGCTGTTTTCCCGGCCCTTAAAGCGATGGGGGAAGGATACGGCGAAAAACTATTCTATCTGACCGCCAAAACTATCACCCGGAGTGTGGCAGAGGAAACATTTGCGTTATTGAGAGATGGCGGATTGTTTTTTTCTGCCGTAACAATCACGGCTAAAGAAAAACTGTGTCCGATGGAGAAGACCGAATGTAACCCGGATGCCTGTCACTATGCAAAGGGTCATTTTGACCGGATCAATGATGCCATCTACGATATGATATGCGAGGAGCATAGTATCACCCGTGATGTACTCCTGTCCTATGCAAACAGGTATCAGGTGTGTCCGTTTGAATTTTGTCTTGATATCAGCAACTGGGTGGATGGAATTATCTGCGATTACAATTATGTATTTGATCCTAATGTCAGGCTGAAGCGATATTTTTCTGAGAAAAATACCGGAGAATATCTATTACTGATGGATGAAGCACATAATTTAATCAGCCGTGCCAGAGAGGTGTACAGCGCGGTTTTATATAAGGAAGACTTTCTGACGGTCAAACAGATTGTCAAGAACCGATCCGCCAAAGTAGCCAAAGGCCTTGAGCGGTGCAATAAAAATCTGCTGGAGATGAAGCGGGAATGCGAAGGCTTTAATCCGCTGGAAGATGTCAATTTATTTGTCAGCAACCTGATGCGTTTGTTCGGAGATATGGAAGTCTTTATGGATGAAGAAAAAGAATATCCCGACCGGGATATTGTTCTCGATTTTTATTTCCAGATCCGTCATTTCCTTAATATGTATGAGGGCGTGGGAGACCACTACCAGATCTATACAGAACTACAGTATGATGGCCGCTTTGTCCTCAGGCTTTTTTGCATTGATCCTTCCAAATGCATGGAGGATTCTCTGGAGAAGGGACGCAGCTGTATTTTCTTTTCGGCAACCCTGCTGCCGATTCTGTACTACAAAAAATTGCTGAGCGGAAATGAAGAGGATTACGCAGTATATGCACATTCTCCCTTTGACGAAGAGAACCGGATGCTTCTGATTGCGTCCGATGTCAGCAGCCGTTACACGAGAAGAAACCGAAATGAATACTTAAAAGTTGTAGATTATATTAAAGCCATGGCAGCCAGCCACCGCGGCAACTATATGGTGTTCTTTCCTTCCTATCAATATATGGAGACAGTCGAACAGCTGCTGGACGAAGCATATGACGGGACATTCAGCTGGCAGATGCAGTCATCCCATATGAGTGAACATGAGCGCGAAGATTTTCTTGCTCTCTTCGAGCAGGAACGTACAGATTCTTTCGTGGGTTTATGTGTACTGGGCGGTATCTTTTCTGAGGGAATTGATTTAAAGGCTGAGCGCCTGGAAGGGGTTATCATAGTTGGAACGGGACTACCCATGCTCTGTACCGAGCAGGAGATACTAAAACAATTCTTCGACAACAGGCAGGAAAACGGGTTCCAGTATGCATATCAGTATCCCGGCATGAATAAAGTGATGCAGGCGGCCGGAAGAGTCATTCGGACAATGGAAGACCGCGGCATCATCCTGCTTCTGGACGAACGTTTTCTTAAGCCGGATTATCAGGAACTGTTTCCCCGAGAATGGTCCCAATACGGCATCGTAACACGCCGCAACGTAACCGGTTGGCTGGAGCAATTTTGGAATAAATAAATTCACATCAGGAAGGAATGAGTTATGAAGAAATCTATAGTCTTTTCACTGACAGCAGTGCTAATGATAATTTTATCCGGAGTCACCGGTTGTTCCAGCCTACCTGCAACAATCGGCACCCCAGATCAAACGGAGATTACAGCTGCTACTGAAGCAATATCAGAATCTACTACCGCAGAGCCGACGACAGCAGTACCCCAGATCATCGCACCAGAATCAACCGTCATGCCGACGGCTTCGACAGAAGCCGAATATATCCTGCCAGAAAGCGACAGCCGCTATTATACACAGGAAGAATTAAGTCAACTGACTACCGATCAGCTTAGATTAGCCAGAAATGAAATTTTTGCCAGACGGGGCCGGAAATTTACTTCAAACGAACTGCAGAACTATTTCCAGTCAAAATCCTGGTATACTCCTCTATATGAGCCTGAAGAATTCGAAGCTAAAGGCGATGCCATGTTCAACGATTATGAAATCGCCAACCGAAACCATATCATCGCTCTGGAACAGCAACAGACCGGTACAGATCCATTTGCCGGCCTGACGTTTTATGGCAGCCGCATATTCGGAGTAACCTCATACACAATAAATGGCAGCACCATCACCTTAACCGGCAACATCTATGACTCCGGCTACGCCACTGAAGAATACCTGAAATCTCTGAAAATAGGCGATACCCTGGAAGGATATGGAACAGTTACAGAACTTTACCACAACGGCTACATAAAGACCAGAGACAATCAGTACGATGACACCGTCATCTACCACCTCGGCCCCGATTCCATGGGAGTAGCCTGGCTCAGCGGCGGCGAAGGCGCCGAATACCGTCTCATCAAAGAGAACATCACCCTGAATGTTGAACAAACATCTAAATTCAACGGTATCAAATCAGAATGGGATCCCGAATCATTCCCCGCAACAGTCTCCAGCGGCCTCACCTACTGGCGCATCGGTGAACCAATAAGCGGGTATACACCAGTCTGGTTTCTAAGAATAAAAAAGACAACCGGCAACCACATCAACGAACTAGAAGACATCCCCGGAAACTATGCCGGCTGATTTAGCTCAGGAAGCGGCGACATTGAATGAAGTGTCGACAGTTCTTAGCATATAAAAAGGAATTTGCAGCGGAGGATTTCTGAATTCCGATCAGAAATCCAGGCGACGAAGCAGGGAAGTCATCAAGAGTTCCCTGTGCCTGTCGCCGTGCCGCTGCAAATTCCTTTTTATGTGCTTAGAACTGACCCACTGAGAGAACGGAGTCGATTCCGGCCCGAACGTCCCACTTTCCCTTGAATACTATAACATCGCCATAAACTGCTTCCCCGCCTGAGAAATCGGCAAATTCTCATTATAAACCACCACCATCTGCCGCGACGGAAGCTGTTCCTCTAAATCCACTACAAACAGATCCCGTTCCGTATCAGGAATACAATAATCCGGCACAAAAGCAATCCCCAGGCCAATTCTTGCCAGATCAATCAACAGGTCATTGCTGCTCAGTTCAATCTCCGGTACGAGATCAAGCTGATGACGCTGAAACATAGTATGCAGGAATTCACTGGTGGTACTTTTCCGATCAAGCATCAGGATCGGATACTGCTGCAGTTCCTTTAATCCCGTTTTCTTTCCGCGGATCGCTGCATATTCATCATTGGCTACAAATACATCATAGAATTCATGAATAACCCGGATATTCTGGGTATTGGACAGCCCGGAATTGGGGTAGTTGGTGATACAGAAATCGACCTGCCCGGATTCCAGCAGTTTCGCGCATTCGATTGATGTCTGGTTGGTAACTTTTATATGCACATTCGGATACTGACGGTGAAACTCCTTTAAATAAGGAACGAGATAATAACGGCAGATGGTGTCGCTGGCACCGATCCGAAGTTGTCCGCCGTTTAAGGTGTTGGCTTCCAGAAGCTGATTTTCCCCCTGCTTGATCAGGTTCATTGCCGGTTCAATATGTTTTAGCAGTATCTCGCCTTCCGGAGTCAACTGTACCCGTTTGGTACTGCGGATAAACAAAGGCTGATTCAGCTTTTTCTCCAGAACTTTAATTGACTGGCTGACCGCTGACTGGGATATAAATAATTGTTTGGAGGCTTCTGAAAAACTTAATGTATTGGCAACATGATAAAATACTTTGTATAATTCATAATTGATATCCATCATTAGTCCTCCTTATAAATATTTTCTATTTTATCATAAATCAGAATGAATTGTAAAGAGCCAATCCTGATACTTCCTTTTTTTATATTTTTCTGGTAGTATAGAAGGAGTTGTGAGAAGATAAAGAAAAGGAGCGGCAAACAAGTGGATAAGATTACAAGTTTTACGATAAATCATTTGGAATTATTACCGGGGGTCTATGTATCAAGGCAGGATCAGGCTGGCTACGCAAGTATTACAACGTTTGATATCCGGATGACCAGGCCAAATTTTGAACCGGTTATGAATACAGCGGAGATGCACACGATCGAGCATCTGGCGGCGACATTTTTGAGAAATCATCCCATGTATCAGAACCGTATTCTGTATTTCGGGCCGATGGGATGCCGGACCGGGTTTTATCTGCTGATGAGCGGAGATTATAAGTCAAGAGAGATTGTCCCTTTACTGCAGGAGATGTTTAGTTTTATTCGGGATTATGAGGGACAAGTACCCGGAGCAAGTGCAAGAGACTGCGGCAACTATCTTGATATGAACCTTCCGATGGCAAAATACCTGGCAGATAAATTCTTAAAAGAAGTATTGGATCAGATTGATGATACCCGGCTTATTTATCCGGAAGACTGACAGGAGAGAGAACCCAGATGTATTTAGAAGAGATAGAAAAAATCCCCGCATGTACTCCACAAGAAGAGGCCGAACTGCTGCTGCGTATCCGCAGCGGTGATGAAACGGCAAAGCAGCGGCTGACAGAAGGCAGTTTAAAAGCGCTGGCAGTCATGGCAAAGGAATACGAAAACCAGGGATTGTCTGAGGGAGACCTGATTCAAGAGGCGAATGTGGCATTTCTGATGCTGGTGAATCGTTATGAAGAGCACATGGGAACGTTCCGGGATTGTCTGGATACCTGTGTCAGGCAGGCGCTTCAGGATGCCGTTGCATTTCAGAAGAATGAAGCGAATGTAGAAGAAGAGCTGGCCGCCCGTGTTAATGTGCTGAAGAAGGTTTCCCAGATTATGGCCGATGAATTGGGCCGTGAGGCAACCGTCGAAGAGCTGGCGCAGAAGATGAAGATGACAGTCGAGGAAATCAAAGATATCATGAAACTGACCCTGGATGCAATGAGTGTCAGCCCTTGATCTACTAATAGAAGTAACGCTTATAAGTGCCATAAGATATATTAATTTTATTTATAATATATCTTATGGTATTATATTTTGTAAGACAACCAATCCAGGAGGGATGATATGAGCGTAAAGCGTATCTATGTGGAAAAGAAGCCGGAATTTGCGGTAAAAGCAAAAGAATTAAGAGAGGAAATCAGCAGTTATCTGAACCTGAATACTGTGACCGGGGTACGGGTGCTGATTCGCTATGATATTGAGAATGTTTCAGAAGAGACTTACAAACAGGCGCTGGTTACGATCTTTTCCGAACCACCGGTTGATGTGCTGTATGAAGAGTCTTTTCCTTGTGCAGCAAATGATGCAGTGTTTTCTGTGGAATATCTGCCGGGTCAGTTTGACCAGCGTGCAGATTCTGCTGAACAGTGTGTTAAATTGCTGAATGAATCGGAAGAGCCGGTCATCAAAACGGCCACTACCTATGTACTGTCAGGCAGCCTGACAGAAGCGCAGACAGACAGCATCAAAGCCTTTTGTATCAATCCGGTAGATTCCAGAGAAGCAGATGGAGAAAAGCCAAGGACTCTGGTGACCGTATTTGACACCCCGGCTGATGTGGCGTCTTTTGACGGATTCTGCAACTGCTCTGAGACAGAATTAAACGCTCTCTATGATTCTCTGAACCTGGCTATGACATTTAAAGATTTTCAGCATATCCAGAACTATTATAACAATGAGGAACACCGCAATCCAACGGTTACGGAAATCCGTGTCCTGGATACCTACTGGTCCGA
>JBOFYZ010000076.1:0-1082 GCA_051654925.1 Lachnospiraceae bacterium
GGACTCCAGCCAGCTTTGGAATCCAGAAAGATCGATGCCATTATCGCCGGCATGTCCCCCACCGAGGAACGTAAGAAGCAAATTGACTTTACCGATGTTTACTATGAATCGGATTTGGTCATTGTTATACGGGCGGACAGCCAGTTTGCACAGGCGACTAGTATTGCTGATTTTGCCGGAGCGAAGATCACCGCTCAGCTGAACACCTTCCATTACACGGTTATTGACCAGATCGCTGATGTAAAGAAACAGGAAGCAATGGACAATTTCCCCGCCATGCGGGTCGCCCTGGAATCAGGAACAATTGACGGCTATGTTAGCGAACGCCCCGAAGGGGTCACTGCACAAAGTGTCAATGCGAATTTAAAAATGATCGAATTTTCTGAAGCCGACGGCTTCCAGACCAGCGCCGAAGACACTGCCGTTGCAATCGGCATGCGCAAAGGCGATCCGGATGTCGAAACAATCAATAGCATTCTCGCCGATATTTCCAAAGAAGAGCGGACCGATATCATGGATACCGCCATCGAGACCCAGCCAGCTGCATCTTCGTCCGACTCAGAAGACGAAGAGGACACCGGCAATGCTATCATCGGTATCGTAAAAGAATACGGTTCGATGTTTCTGCGCGGCTCCAGCATGACCATGTTCCTGGCCTTGTTCGGGACTGTTCTCGGTACTATTATCGGACTTTTGGTCGGCACTTACCGGACCATCCCCAGATCAGAAAATAAGGGAAAGCGTTCTCTTCAGACCTTTTTCGGCTGGCTTCTAAATATCTATGTCGAAGTCTTCCGAGGTACCCCGATGATCGTACAATCAGCGGTTTTCTACTACGGTATCGCCTTGCTCTTCGGTTTTGATATGAATCGTACGGCGGCAGCGCTGTTTATCGTATCGATCAATACCGGTGCGTATATGTCTGAAATCGTCAGGGGCGGAATATTCGCAGTTGATACCGGTCAGTTTGAAGCCGCCCAGGCAATCGGCATGCGCAAAGGCGATCCGGATGTCGAAACAATCAATAGCATTCTCGCCGATATTTCCAAAGAAGAGCGAACCGAGATCATGGATACTGCCAT
>JBOFYZ010000077.1:0-26235 GCA_051654925.1 Lachnospiraceae bacterium
TCTTGACATGATTGCGATTCCGGGTGATACACCAGCTACTACTTTAGCCGGAATTATCGCTGATGAGGCGGCAATTGGAATGATTAACCAGAAGACGACCGCCGTACGTATTATTCCGGTCATCGGCAAAGCAGTTGGCGATACGGTGGAATTTGGTGGTCTGCTTGGTTATGCACCGGTTATGCCGGTGAATCCATATTCATGTGAGAAATTTGTAACCCGCGGCGGACGGATCCCGGCTCCGATTCACAGCTTTAAAAACTAAGCAGGAATAATTATGGGAAAAGAAACATTGACATCCATGCTGGACTATTTTATCAATGACCGGCTGCAGCAGCTGATACTCAGTAATCCGGTTGCTAAAGATCAGATGACAAAAGTCAAAATACGCCCGTTCCTGCAAAAGGATGAGGTGATATTCCAGGCAGAAGAGCTGATCGGCAGACAGGCATTTCATAAGAATATGTCAGACATGGAGCTTAAGCAATATATTACAGAACGGTTAGAACAAGACTTCCGCCAGGCGGAAGTCCTTTCTGTGCTTGGAACAGCATCGGTGCTCGTCAGTAAAAAGGGGACCGTAACGGTAAAAATGAAAAAGACATCAGTAAAAATGGAAGCCTATCCAATGCTGAGAGAACACAACCGCAAAAAGCAGTATTTAATTCAGGAGGGGACTCCGGTGCCGTTTCTCGAAGATCTGGGCGTGATGACGGCAGAAGGAAAGATTGTGCGGTCACGTTATGATAAATTTCGTCAGATCAACCGTTTTCTTGAGTTTGTTGAGGATATCCTGCCTCAGCTGGACAAGACAAAAGAGACGGTTATTCTGGACTTTGGCTGCGGGAAATCATATCTTACATTTGCAATGTATTATTACCTGCATCAGCTGAAGGGCTATCCGGTCCGGATGATCGGGCTGGATCTGAAGCGTGATGTGATCGAACGCTGTAATCAACTGGCAAAGGGTTATGGATTTGAAAAGCTGAATTTTTACCATGGAGATATTGCCTCTTATGAAGGTGCTGATCAGGTTGATATGGTAGTAACCCTGCATGCCTGTGATACGGCTACTGATTATGCTCTGGAGAAGGCTGTCAGGCTGGGGGCAAGGGTGATTCTGTCAGTGCCCTGCTGTCAGCATGAACTAAACCGTCAGATCGACAGTCCGCTGATGCAGCCGATCCATCAATATGGACTGCTCAGAGAACGGATGGCGGCACTGTATACCGATGGTATCAGAGCTGAACTATTGGAGCATATGGGATATCGTACCCAGATTCTGGAATTCATAGATATGGAACATACGCCCAAGAATATCCTGATTCGAGCCGTAAAAGAAGGCAAACCGAAAGATAACCGGCAAGAGCTGGAGTCAGTTCTGGCATTTTTAAACGCGGAACCGACTCTTTACCAACTGCTGATGAAAGATCAGACAACAATAACAGATTGAGTGTATTCATTGCGGGGAGTTTCCCCGCTTTTTTGATGCTGGATGGTCTGATAGACATGGGAACAGTATAAATCTTTTTGAAACATTTCCCAGGCAGCGGCTGAAAGAAGATCTCTTGCAGCCGCTGTTTTTGTAATCATCGGGACAGCACTGTGCTGCTTAATCATGGCCAGCAGCGGCTGAGCCTCTCTGCGAAAGCCAAGAATTCTGGCATAAGGAGAATAGTCAAGTTCGCGGTAGTGCACCAGATCGGAAGTCCTTATCTCCAGAACCAGATGCAGGAGCGCACGACTGATTCTGGTATACGTGAATTGTCTGGTTTTCAGCTGCTCAATCCGCTTGGAAAAGGGAGCGAATTCCAACAGATGCTTCTTAAGTCTTGCCGCTGATTCTTCTGAAAGATCGGCAAAGGCGGAAAAAGGAATCTGTTCCTGATTCAGACGGAGCAGGGTCTGGTTAAGCAGTAAAGATAAATCATCAGCAAACAGTGCAGCCGCATTCTGGTAGCAGGAGTATACCGATGACGGAACCTGATGAAACAGTGCGGCCGGAAATGCTGTTTCGCCGGTATTTCTTATCGCATTCCGGATTCCGGAAGCAGAAGCAAAGCCGCGATCCAGATACGTATCATGATAACCCTGCCCCATCCGGGTGATGGTCATCGGATGGATGGCACTGTTACGCTTTTTAATTGCTTTGATATATTCAATTCCAAGGATGTTGTTGGGGGAAGCCAGGAGCTGGTCAGCCAGTTCGGGCAAAAGGGCCGGCTGCGGCTGCGCTTCCAGCCAGGAACGCAGTGCCAGATTGCGGGATTGCGGATAGGTCAGGCCTGATTTCAGCGCCTGTCGCAGCTGTTCCTGGTAGCCCGCCGGTTCCTGAATCAGGATCGTGGCCAGCTCGTCCAGAGCGGTGGTATCGCCGCACTCACTGCCAAAGCTCAGTTCATCGACCACACCGAGCTGATCCAGCAGCGCAACGGCACCGGCAGCGAAGTCTTCTGCCGAACTGACTGCAAATGGAGCCGGAAGTTCCAGTACAAGATCGGCACCGGCGTTTAGAGCGGCCCGGGTTCGGGTATACTTATCATAGATGGCGGGTTCGCCCCGCTGAACAAAATTACCGCTCATTACCACAATCAGATAGTCGCTGCCGGATCGGCAGCGGGTTTGCTCAAACTGATAGAGATGACCATTATGGAATGGATTGTATTCTGCAATAATGCCGGTTATTTTCATGGGTAAGATTCCTTCTCTTTGATTGATTCTTTATTTATTGCTATTATAAGCTGAAATAAATTCACATGTAAAGGGGAAAATATAAAAGTAAGTTAATTAATTAACAATCATTATTGGAAAAAATGCAATATTTTTCAGAATTCGACTTGTCTCACTAAAAATGTCGGTATATAATGAAACTAATGTTTAAAACTAGAAAAGGAAAGGGGTATTAGAGACATGAGCTTTATTGATCTAATCAAGGATCGTGCCAGGGCAGATAAAAAGACGATTATATTACCGGAATCAATGGACAGACGTACGTGGGAGGCAGCTGAAACCATCTTAAAAGAAGATCTTGCCAATCTTGTTATTATTGGATCACCAGAAGAAGTAGAGGCGAACAGCAAGGGGCTGGATGTATCTGCGGCAACAATTATCAATCCTCTTACATACGAAAAGACACAGGAGTATGTGGATTTGTTCGTAGAGTTAAGAAAATCAAAAGGAATGACACCGGAGAAGGCCAAGGAGACCATGCTGAGTGACTATGCTTACTATGGCTGTCTGATGATTAAGAACGGTGATGCAGACGGTATGGTATCGGGAGCCTGTCATTCAACCGCAGACACCCTGCGTCCCTGTCTTCAGATTATTAAGACCAAACCAGGCACCAAGCTGGTATCAGCATTTTTCCTGATGGTTGTACCGGATTGCGAATTCGGCGCACAGGGAACATTTGTATTTGCTGATTGCGGACTGAATCAGAACCCGTCGGCTCCGGAACTGGCAGCGATTGCCAAATCTTCAGCCGAGAGCTTTGAACTGCTTGTAAAAGAAGAACCGCTGGTAGCAATGCTGTCCCATTCTTCCATGGGATCTGCAAAACATGCAGATGTTGATAAGGTAGTAGAAGCAACCAGAATCGTCAAAGAAGAGAACCCGACCTTAAAGGTTGACGGAGAATTGCAGCTGGATGCAGCGATTGTACCGAGTGTAGGATCTTCCAAAGCTCCGGAGAGCACCGTTGCAGGTAAGGCTAATGTCCTCGTATTCCCAGATCTGGATGCCGGAAACATCGGTTACAAGCTGGTACAGAGACTTGCCAAAGCAGAAGCATACGGCCCGGTTACCCAGGGAATTGCCAAGCCGGTTAATGATTTGTCCAGAGGATGCAGTGCTGATGATATTGTCGGTGTTGTTGCAATTACAGCAGTACAGGCACAGGCAGAATAATTTTATTTTATGAACATTTAGGAGGTTTTATAGATGAATATCTTAGTAATTAACTGCGGCAGTTCTTCATTAAAATATCAGTTGATTAATTCTGATTCAGAAGCAGCTCTGGCAAAGGGAATTTGTGAAAGAATCGGTCTGGATGAAAGCCGTATCACATACAAGCCGGAGGGCGGTGAGAAAGAGGTTACCGTATCTCCGATGCCGACCCATACCCAGGCGATCAAGCTGGTTCTCGATGTTCTGACCAACGAAAAGACTGGTGTAATCAAAGATCTTTCAGAGGTACAGGCAGTCGGTCACCGTGTCGTTCACGGCGGTGAGAAGTTTACCGGATCCACGCTTCTGACCGAAGAAGCTCTGGCGGCGATTGAAGCGTGCTGTGAACTGGCGCCGCTTCACAATCCGGCGAACCTGATCGGAATTCGTGCCTGTCAGGAACTGATGCCGAATGTACCGATGGTTGGAGTATTTGACACCGCTTTCCATCAGACGATGCCGGAGGAGGCTTACCTTTACGGACTGCCATATTCCTACTATGAAGACTTCGGCATCCGCCGTTATGGCTTCCACGGAACCTCTCACAGCTATGTATCTAAGCGGGCAGCAGAGATGCTTGGCAAACCATATGATTCTGTGAAAACAATCGTATGCCATCTGGGCAATGGTTCTTCTGTGTCGGCAGTAAACTGCGGCAAATCCGTAGATACCAGCATGGGTCTTACACCATTGGAAGGTTTGATTATGGGAACCCGCTCTGGTGATATCGATCCGGCAATCGTAGAATTTATTGCCAAAAAAGAAAACCTTGACATTGCCGGTGTTATGAATATTCTGAATAAGGAGTCCGGTGTAGCAGGACTTTCCCAAATCTCCAGTGACTTCCGTGATCTGGAGGATGCCGCTGCTGAGAATAATGAATCAGCACTCAGAACACTGAAGACATTTGATTACCGGGTTCGCAAATACATCGGAGCTTATGTTGCAGCTATGGATGGTGTAGATGCAATTGTATTTACTGCCGGTGTTGGTGAGAATGGCCCGATTACCAGAAAGGGTGTTTGTGAACATCTGACTTATCTGGGGATTGAGATCGATGATGAAGCTAACAAGGTTCGTGGAAAAGATGCTATTATTACAACTCCGGATTCTAAGGTGACCGTTATGGTGGTTGCGACAGATGAAGAATTGATGATTGCAAGAGATACAGTAGCTTTAGTAAAGTAAGAAGTGTAGTTGCAGCGGAGGTTTTCTGATCGGAATTCAGAAAACCTCCGCTGCAAATTTTTTTATGATTTAAGAAATAGCTGATTTTTGCATGATATATTCGGCTATCATAAGATCCTGTTCAATCGTACCGCCAGAAACTCCAAGACCACCGATGCAGCGTCCGTTTCGTATTAGAGGGATTCCTCCGCCAAGAAAGCAAAAGTCGGGCCTGCTGGGCGGCAGTCCGTATAATGCCTTTCCGGGCATAATATCAAGAGCGGCTTCGGCCGTTGTGCGGCGGAGTGAAACGGCCGTGTAAGCTTTGGCATAGGAGGCCTGAATACTGACAAGCAGGGCATCGTCCATGCGGTGCTGGGCGATCAGGTTGCCGCTGTCATCCAGGATGGTCAGAACCATAGGAATGCCGATTGCCTGTGCTTTTGCTTCTCCGATTGCAATCATGTGAACGGCATCTTTTAAGGTTAGCTTTTCGGCCTTCAGGCTACTGATCACAGAATCAGATATCGTTTTTATCATGATTTCATCGTGCATCAGATTCCTCCTTTCAGATCAGACAGCGGTATAATTCCGGTGAGGGATTGGCTATAACAGCATAATCAATTAGTGCGGCACTTTCCCGGGCGGTGTTCATTCCCGCAGCGGCAGCCGCTTCAACGGAACTGATATCCCCTGAAAAGGTTACGAAAGATTTGCCGCCGATACCTGTTCCAAGGCGTATTTCAATCAGCGAAACTGATGCCGCTTTGACAGCGGTATCAGCAGCAATAATCGCTCCCGTAACTGAGAAAAATTCAAGGACGCCAAGGGCTTTTATCTGACTGGTAACATCAGAGGCCATATAGATGGCCGCGATGACCTGCGGATGAATCCGCGGGATTACCAGTTTGTCAATTACATTTTTGCTGGCCACCGATTCCCCGCTGGACAAGGCCGCGTCCACCGCCGATACTTCCCCGGATATCAGGATCTGGTATTTTCCCGGGCAGCTGGGGCGGGCGGACAATAATTCGACTTCGGCCGTTTTCAGCATGTGATCAGCGGCTTCGATCCCTCTGGCAATACTGTTCAATTCTAAAAATCCAATGGTAATCATTGACAATCCCCTCCTTGTTCTTCGGCACGAATAGTAATGTCGGTGTCGGAAATATGGATAATCGTTCCCCTGATACTGGCATGAACATGAGCACCCATCATCCCTTCTTCAATACGGCCGATCAGCTGGCCCTGTGTCACACCGGCTCCACATTCTACTGTTGGTATGGCAGGAGCACCGATATGCTGTTTCAGAGGAATGGTTACCTGCGTGGGATTAAGTGTTATGCAACTGGTAATGTTGAGATCATAATAGCGATCCACACCAAGCCGGGCCGCCAGACGCCGTGACGATACCCTGCGGTACTCGCGTTCTACGCGTGGCGTAAGGCTGCCGGATGGTTTTGGATAGCGATATTCACGTTGCCTCAGAAGCTGTTTCAGGTAGATATTGACCTGGCGGGGATTAAGTCCCATCGGACATGCATAAGTCTCACAGACACCGCATTCACTGCATGTCATTGCCTGGCATACCGCTTCATCAGTAAGGATATCCTCCGGCTTCAGTGCATAGGATAATTTCCGCATAATCAGATGCGGCTGCAGCGGATGACCGGTCAGATAGCGCGGGCACATCTGGGTGCAGTAGGAACATTGGATACAGCACATTTTGGCTCTTTTGATGGAGACGGAAACGGGAATGCTGTGTGTTTGAACCAGCGGAGTCTGATCCGGCAGCACGATAAAACCGGATGTGGTTTTTGTGACAGAAATGACCTCTGCCTCATTCATTGTGCTGCATTTTCCCATCATCGGGCCACCGGAGATAATATGATATTTGCTTTCGGTACTGCCTCCGGCTGCGGCCAGACAATCCTGGAACGATGTTCCGACCGGAGCATGGACAATACAAGGACTATGAACGGCTCCGGTAACCGTCAGATATTTGTAGATCAGCGGTTCGCCCTGGGAGGCTTCATAGATGGCAAAGATGGTGGCGGTATTTGAGACAACTGCTCCCACATCCAGCGGGATGCCAGATGGCGGGACAGTACGTCTGGTAATATCACATACCATGATCTGTTCATCACCGGCCGGATAAAAATTCTTCATTCGATAAATGGAAGTTTTGCTGCCCTGGCTGCTGATCGCTGCTTCCAGTGCCGCTATTTCCTGGTGATAGGTTTCTTTCAGGGCAATACAGACGTGGTTCGCCTGTACCAGTCCGGCAACCATATCAATAGCCGCGATGATTTCAGGAGCCTTATGTATCATCAGCCACCGATCGGTCCGCAGCAGCGGTTCACATTCGGCGGCATTGACAATCAGATATTCTACCTTACAATTCAGTTTGATATGAGCAGGAAAACCGGCACCGCCGCAGCCGACAATTCCTGCTTCTTTTATTTGTTCCAGCAGTTTCATACAGACGACTCCTTCCCGGGGAATAGTATACCCCTATCCACTTAATTATAAAGAAAAGAAAACAGCTTCTCAATTACACCCAAGTCCAAAAAACGGTAAAATCCATTCCTTAGCACAAAATGGAAAAAAGGTTTTAAAATTACTAAAAATAAGTTTGATGATTGCAAAAGAAAAATCAGATGGTAGTGCTAAAATGAGTACAGTGGGGCACAAAGTAAATTGCTGTTACAATTGAAAGGCAGAGGAACATGACAGGAAATGAAAAACAAAATCCGGGCGACTTGATGCGGATTATCCAGGAATCTGTGCCCGGCAAGCAGATTACGATGGCTCACATTATCGCCAGTCCAGATGAAATTATATACAAAAAACTGGGCCTGGATCCATCGGTTGACTACCATCGGAGTGCGATCGGGGTGCTGACCATGTCTCCCAGTGAGACGGCCATTATTGCCGCTGATCTGGCGATCAAGGCGGCGGCTATCGAGATCGGCTTTATTGACCGGTTTAGCGGAACCCTGATTATTACCGGGGTGATTTCAGATGTTACGATAGCTTTTGAAAAAATCCTGGAGTATACATCACAGCAGCTGGGCTTTTCCATCTGCCGGATCACAAAGGCCTGAGTTAGTACTAGTCAGATTATGGAGGAGATATGCGAAAAATCATACTGGTTGGACGCAGCGGTGCCGGGAAGACAACACTTACCCAGGCACTGAAGGGGAAAAAGATTGTCTATCATAAGACACAGTATATTAACCATTATGATGTAATTATTGATACACCGGGAGAATATGCAGAGAACCGGGTACTGGCCCGGGCATTGATTTTGTATTCTTTTGAGGCGGATGTGGTCGGGCTGCTGATGAGTGCAGTGGAAGAATATTCTTTATACAGTCCCAATATCGTATCACTGGCGACAAGGGATGTGATCGGAATTGTAACCCAGATTGACCAGCCGCAGGCAAGAACCAAAAGAGCGGCCGAATGGCTTAAGCTGGCCGGCTGTAAGACTATTTTTTATGTCAGTTCAGTAACCGGAGAAGGCGTCGGTGAGATACTTTATTATCTGAAAGAAGAGGGCGATGTTCTTCCGTGGGAGAGGGAGGAGGCACAGGCATATGAGGATATTGATGCTGGCGGGTGATTATACGGAAGATTATGAGATTATGGTTCCTTATCAGGCACTTGCCATGACCGGAATAAAGGTAGATACCGTATGCCCTGACAAGCAGGCGGGTGATATGATTAGGACCGCCATTCACGATTTTGAAGGTGACCAGACCTATTCAGAAAAACCAGGACACAATTTTGTCCTGAATACAACATTTCAATATCTGAAGCTTAATCAGTATGACGGCCTGTTTCTTACCGGCGGAAGATCTTCAGAGTATCTGCGGCTCGATCCCAGAGTTATCGATATTGTCCGGTATTTTATGGAACTGAAAAAGCCGGTTGCAGCAATCTGTCACGGTGTCCAGATTCTGACTGCGGCTGATGTGGTAAGAGGGAAAACGCTTACAGCTTATCCGGCTGTAAGCCCCGAGGTGACAATGGCCGGAGGTGTTTATGTAGAAAAGCAGCCGCATCAGGCGGTGATTTTTGAGAATCTGGTAACAGCCCCGGCATGGCCAGGAAATGTTGAGATATTGCAGGGCTTTCTGGCGCTTCTGGGAGTAGAGATTAAAGGTACAGGATAGCAAAAGGTTTGGATTGTACCGTGTTTTTGTCTTAATTCTGTATCTGTATTCCTTGGCGGATCAGGTATGATGAAGGACGCAGACAATGTTTGTTCTTAACTATTTTCATAAATGTAAAGGAGGATTATTATGCTTGCAAAAGGTTTTACCGACCCAACAGAGAGAGTGAAACGACTGAAAAAGGCAATTGTAGATGCCATACCTTATGTGGAATCAGAACGTGCGGTTCTGGTTACGGAATCCTACAAAGAGACAGAAGGATTGTCTCCGATTATGAGACGGGCAAAAGCAGCTGAAAGGATCTTTAACAATCTGCCGGTTACCATTCATCCGGACGAACTGGTGGTGGGAGCAATTACAAAGAACCTCCGTTCTACCGAGATCTGTCCAGAGTTCTCTTATGATTGGGTGGAAAAAGAATTTGAGACGATGGGAACCAGAATTGCCGATCCGTTCCAGATCCCGAAAGATACTGCAGCTGAACTGCATGAGGCTTTTAAATACTGGGAAGGCAAAACGACAAGTGCGCTGGCTGATTCCTATATGTCTCAGGATACCAAGGACTGTATTGCTAACGGTGTGTTCACGGTAGGCAATTATTTCTACGGTGGCGTCGGCCACGTATGTGTGGATTACGGCAAGGTTCTGGATATCGGTTTCAGCGGAATTATCAGGCAGGTGATTCAGGTTATGGAAAAACTCGACACCAGTGACCCTGAGTACATAAAAAAGAGAAACTTCTATGAGGCAGTCGTAATTACATATACGGCAGCAATTAATTTCGCTCATCGCTATGCCGCCAAAGCTAGAGATATGGCAGCATCCTGTGGTGAGCCGGTCAGAAAAGCAGAACTTCTGCAGATTGCGGCAAACTGTGACAGAGTTCCGGAGAAAGGTGCAACAAACTTCTATGAAGCCTGTCAGGCATTCTGGTTTGTTCAGATTCTGCTCCAGATTGAGGCAAACGGCCATTCGATTTCACCAGGCCGCTTTGATTCCTATATGTATCCGTACCTGTCGATGGACAAAAATATTTCCAGGGAATTTGCCCAGGAGCTGGTGGACTGTATCTGGGTGAAGTTAAATGATGTTAATAAAACCCGTGATGAGATATCTGCTCAGGCATTTGCAGGATATGCAGTGTTCCAGAACCTGATTGTCGGCGGACAGACCGAAGATGGTATGGATGCAACCAATGATGTATCTTATATGTGTATGGAAGCAGTTGCCCATGTACAGCTGCCGGCACCGTCCTTCTCGATTCGTGTACACCAGAATACTCCGGAAGAATTCCTGTACAGGGCTTGTGAAGTAACCAGACTTGGACTCGGTGTTCCGGCCATGTATAACGACGAAGTGATTATTCCGGCGCTCTGCAACCGTGGAGTCTCGCTGGCAGATGCACGCAGCTACTGTATTATAGGCTGTGTAGAACCGCAGTGTCCGCATAAGACCGAAGGATGGCATGACGCAGCCTTCTTTAACATTGCCAAAGTACTGGAAATTACCCTGAATAACGGAAAGGTAGGGGATAAGCAGCTGGGACCGGTTACCGGTGACATGACTTCCTTTACCTGCCTGGAAGATATTCTCGCAGCTTATAAAAAACAGATGCAGTATTTTGTCTATCATCTGGCTGAAGCCGATAACTGTGTAGACATTGCTCATGCACAGCGGGCTCCGCTGCCATTCTTGTCGGCACTGGTAGACGACTGCATCGGCAGAGGTATAAGCGTCCAGGAGGGCGGCGCTATCTATAACTTTACCGGGCCACAGGCATTTGGTGTTGCCGATTCCGGTGACTCGCTCTGCGCAATTAAAAAACATGTTTTTGAAAATAAAGAAGTAACAATGGCGCAGTTGAAAGATGCACTGGCCAACAACTTCGGCTACGGTACAGCTGCAGCCTGTACCGATCAGGCTACTGACGAAGCGAGAATTTACGAAGCAGTAAAACGAATTCTCAGCAACAACGGTTCCATTAACCTGGCTGACCTTCAGGCGCAGCTCGGCAGCAGCCAGCCTGAGACCACCGGATGTACCAATGAAGAATATGCCCACCTTAAACGGGTAATGGAAAATACCCCGTGGTTTGGTAATGATGAAGACGAAGTGGATATGATTGCCAGAAAATGCGGCCAGATTTACTCCTACGAAGTTGAAAAATACAAAAACCCACGTGGCGGACAGTTCCAGGCAGGATGTTATCCGGTATCCGCAAACGTATTGTTCGGAAAGGATGTCGGCGCACTTCCGGACGGCAGACTGGCAAAAACACCTCTGGCAGACGGTGTATCACCGCGGCAGGGGAAAGATACCAACGGACCTACTGCAGCAGCTATGTCAGTTGCCAAGCTGGATCATGCCAACTACTCCAACGGAACGCTGTACAATCAGAAATTCCTGCCGTCGGCACTGGCCGGGGATGAAGGTCTGATGCGTTTTTCATCGGTAGTACGTTCGTATTTTGACCATAAGGGCATGCATGTACAGTTTAATGTTATTGACAAGCAGACCTTGCTGGCAGCTCAGGCCAATCCGCAAGATTATAAAGACCTTGTTGTTCGAGTGGCGGGCTACAGTGCCCAGTTTACTGTACTGGCGAAAGAAGTACAGGATGATATTATCAGCAGAACAGAACAGGATTTGTAGATAACAGCCAACCTAATCATTAACAATAAAATGAAGGGAGCCGGCATGGATTCGATTAATTATAATCTGACAGGAACGGTATTTGATATCCAGCGTTTTTCCCTGCATGACGGATCGGGGATCCGGACGATCGTATTTTTGAAAGGCTGCCCGCTATCCTGTACCTGGTGCAGCAACCCGGAATCCCAGAATCCCAGACCGGTTATTATGTTTAAACAGAAAGACTGCCTTAACTGCGGACGCTGTATTGCGGTTTGCAAAAGGCAGGCAATCAGTCCGGACAATCAGCATTTTATCAACAGAGACCGGTGCAGCGGCTGTGGCGAGTGTGCCAATGCCTGCCCAACCGGAGCACTGGTTCTGAAAGGCACGACAATGACAGTCCAGCAGGTGGTTCGGGAACTGAAAAAAGATGCGACTACTTACCGGCGGTCAGGCGGAGGCATTACCTTATCGGGCGGAGAGCCGCTGGTACAGTATGCGTTTGCTGCGGAGCTTCTGCGGGCCTGCAAGAGCCAGGGCTGGAATACCGCCATGGAAACAACCGGTATCGGCAGCAGTGAGGCAATTGAACAGGTAATTCCCTATGTGGATACGGTGCTGCTGGACATCAAGCATAAAAACAGCGAGAAACACAAAGCATTTACAGGAGTCGCCAATAAAGGCCTGTTGGATAATGCTCCCCGTATCTGTAAATTGTCTGATACCGTCGTGCGTGTTCCGGTGATTCCGGGATTCAATGATACGATCGCAGAAATCCGGGACATCGCGGCATATGTAAAGACCCTGACCGGAGTCAGAACCATACATTTACTGCCTTATCATTCGTTTGGTGAGAATAAATATGACCTGCTTGGCAGGGATTACGCATTGAAAAACATCAGACAGATGAAGCCTGAAGATTTGAGTGATCACAAGGAAGCGGTAGAGAGCCATGGACTGAATTGTGTAATTGGCGGCTAAGTATAAAAAAGAATGGAGGAAAAACAATGGATCAGAATTTGATTGAAAAAGTAATGAAGCAGGTAACTGATGAACTGGGCATCAAACCGGAACCTTGCAAAGAAGAGACCGGGGGATGCGAAGGAATTGGCATGACCGAATTTGTCGGTACTGCAATCGGTGATACCATTGGTCTGGTTGTTGCCAGCATTGATCCGATGCTGGTTGACATCATGAAGCTGGGTAAATACCGCTCAATCGGTGTGATCGGTGGGCGAACCGGAGCCGGGCCACAGATCTGGGCTGTTGACGAAGCGGTTAAGGCTACTAATACCGAAGTAATATCCGTAGAACTTCCCCGGGATACCAAGGGCGGAGCCGGACACGGCAGTCTGATTTATATTGGTGCAGATGATGTGTCTGATGCCAGAAGAGCAGTTGAAATCGCGCTGCAGGTACTACCGAAATATTTTGGTGATGTTTATGGTAATGACGCCGGACATCTGGAGTTCCAGTATACCGCAAGAGCCAGCTACTGTCTCGAGAAGGCATTCGGTGCCCCGATTGGCAGAGCATTTGGAATGACCTGTGCCGGACCGGCAGCAATTGGCGCTGTACTGGCGGATATTGCGGTAAAAGCAGCTAATGTTGAAGTAGTCGGTTATTCTTCACCGGGCGGCGGCACCAGCTTTTCCAATGAGGTTATTTTAACCTTTACCGGCGATTCAGGGGCAGTACGGCAGGCTGTGAAAGCGGCGATTGAAGCCGGTAAGAAGATGCTTGGTGCGTTGGGCGACAAGCCGGAATCAACCACTACACCTTATATTTAAGAAAAAATACAGTACATAATAAGGAGGCGTAATCTATGAATGCAGATGCATTGGGTATGGTCGAGACAAAAGGTCTGGTAGGCGCAATTGAAGCAGCAGATGCAATGGTAAAAGCAGCAAATGTTACTTTGGTTGGTTATGAGAAAATCGGTTCGGGACTGGTAACTGTGATGGTAAGAGGCGATGTAGGTGCGGTCAAGGCAGCTACGGATGCAGGGGCAGCTTCAGCTAAGGCTGTAGGCGAAGTAGTTTCTACCCATGTAATTCCTCGTCCCCACACGGATGTTGAAAAGATTCTTCCTCAGCTGAAGTAGGATGTTGTGTGAGCGTCCTTGCCGGAGTACGTCTGCCCCGGTTCGGGTGCCGCCGTCCCCGCCGCAGGTCCGGGATTGATTTGTCTGCGGTTTCGGAGTGTAAGAATTGCTAAGTATTATCATCAGAACTAAAGGCATATGAGCAAATATCATAACTCGCTGCGCTCAGACAGATGACTATTTGCTCATATAACGTTCTGCTGAGAATACTAAGCAATTCTAATACTCCTGCAAAGGCAGACAAATCAATCCCAGACCTGCGGCGGGGACGGCGGCACCCAAACCGGGGCAGACGTACTCCGGCAAGGACGCTCCAGCTACTTTTATTTCGGCCTCGGAGTTGGTAAGGGCGTGAGGTGATGTGATGGGTGTTAGTGAGGAGCGTCTTAGGGAAATTATTCGTGAGGTGTTGTGTGAGCAGCAGGGGATTGTGAGGCGGCGGGATATCTGGATGGTCTGTATGGAGGACTGGGATGAGCGGTATCATGATTTTCTGGTGTTTATGAAGGGTTATCCGGGGCGGGTTTTTGTGGTGGTTCCGGATGGCTGGGATGTGGCAGGGTATTGGGATCGGTTGTGCCGGAATGGGTGCCGGGCGGAGATTGTGCGCCGGAAGGATGCGGTGAGGCGGATGGAAGATCCGGCGATTACGGTGTTTCCGGTGGTGCCTCGGGATCTGGTGGTGAAGACGGCTTTGTGTATTGGTGATACGTTTGAGACTTCCTGGATTGGTTCTTGTATTGAACAGGGGAGTATGGCAGTGTTTCTGCGGTCTGGGCTAGAACGGTTTTCGGGGCGGGAGCCTCGGGCTTATGTAGAGCGGATTCTGGAGTATTACAGAGAGGTTTTGATGTATGGGGTCGGGATCTGTGATGTTCGGCAAATTGATGATTTGGGTGAGGTGATAGTATGAAGCAGGCATTAGGACTGGTTGAGGTCAACGGGTTGTCAACGGCGGTAGTGACGGCAGACACGATGGTGAAAGCGGCTAATATTAATATCCTGGGTATTGAGAATACCAAGGGCCTTGGATATATCACCATTAAGGTGGCTGGTGATGTCGGCGCGGTGACTGCAGCGGTGCAGGCGGGACGTCAGGTTGCTCTGACAACGCAAAAACTGGTTTCCTGGAAGGTAATTCCGAGGCCGTCTGATTTTGTGGAGACGACTTTTTGCAGGCCGGAAGGTGTGGCTGATGAAAAAGCGGCGGATATCGTGATGGAGGCAGAGCCGCAGGTAGTGGTGGAAACGGTGAAGCCTGAACTGATTCAGGAACCTGTGATGGAAGCGGAATCAGAAGCAGAATCGGAAGCGGAGTCGGTAGTGGAGCCGGTTAAAAAACCAGGTGGTTCTAAACGCAAAAAGTAAAGGATAACGAATATGAGATTGGCGAAAGTGATAGGAACTGTAGTAGCCACGCGAAAGGATGACTCCCTGGTTGGATATAAGCTGATGGTAATCCGGCGGCTCAATGGCAGCGGTGATTTTATTGATGCTGAAGAGGTTGCGGTGGATTATGTTGGTGCCGGTATTGGTGAGATCGTGCTGGTTGGGCAGGGATCGTCTGTCCGGGTGGATGAAAAGAAACGGAAAGCGTGTATTGATATGGCTATTATTGGAATTGTAGACGCGATGGATATCAGCTGACGAAGGCTCGGAATGCAATACGGAAAGGAGGGATGAAGCGGATGCAATGTGGAATTGGAATCTATGATAGTGTAACGGAAGCGGTAGCGGCTGTAAATGGTGCTTGTTCCCGATATTCTGAGCTGACGCTGAATCAGCGCAGCAGTATTCTGGAAGCGGTCAAAGAAGTACTGCGCCCATTGGTGCATGAGCTGGCGGTCAGAACAGCAGCAGAGACCGGAATGGGCTGTGCTGTGGATAAGGAAAAGAAAATTATGCTGGCGATTGACAAGACGCCGGGGGTTGAAGATTTGATTACGGAAGTGAATACTGGTGACCATGGGATGACGCTGTATGAATTGTCGCCATTTGGTGTCGTATGTGCGGTTCTTCCCTGTACCAATCCTTGTGCTACGTTAATCAGTAATACGATCGGGATGCTGGCAGCCGGAAATGCTGTCATTCATTGTCCTCATCCGCGGGCGGCAAAGGTATCACAGTATCTCACCAGTATTATCAGCGAGACGGTCAGGAATGTGTGTGGAATTGATAATCTGGTGGTGACACTCCATGAAAGCCTGATGGGATATAATGCGGAGATTATGAGTCACCCGGATGTAGACCTGGTTGTTTGTACCGGTGGTGTTGGTTCTCTTCGCCAGGCCATGACCTCCGGGAAAAAGGTGATTGGTGCCGGACCGGCCAATCCGGTGGCAATTGTCGATATGACTGCTGATCTGCCAAAGGCTGCCAGGGATATTGTCCTGGGTGCATCGTTTGACTGCAATCTGATGTGTACATCGGAGAAAAACATCGTTGTTGTTGAGGCGGCGGCAGAACCATTTATCTATGAATTGCTGAAACAGGGTGTCTACTATGTAAAGAATGAACAGGAAATCAAGGTTCTTTCTGAGACAATTCTGACTGAAGACGGTTTCATTAATAAAAAACTGGAAGGCCGGCCGGCTGAGGAGATTCTGAAGCAGGCGGGGATAGAAGTGAATGGGAAGGTACGGTTGATTGTGGCAGAAACAGACAAAACTCATCCGTTCGTTACAGAGGAGCTACTGATTCCGCTGATTCCGCTGGTGAAGGCTGCTGATTTTGATGCGGCGGTCGAAACCGCTCTGGAAATCGAACAGGGTTACCGCCACACGGCGACTATTCATTCGGAATCGATTGCCCATCTGAATACTGCGGCAAAGAGAATGCAGACTTCGGTATTTGTTAAGAATGGTGTGTCGCTGCTGGGGATCGGTTTTGATGAAGAAGGCCATACCAGCTTTACCATAGCGACGGCGACCGGAGAAGGCACTACAACGGCAAGACACTTTACCAGAAGGCGGAGATGTACGCTTACCAGTGGATTTTCAATTCGTTAAGGCAAGAAAGCAGGTCTCGAAAATGAAGGATGAAAAGAACAACAATACATATTTCGTTACCTCTGAATCCGTAACCGAAGGACATCCGGATAAACTCTGTGACCAGATTGCGGATGGAATTCTGGATGCTTATCTGGAGAGGGATGCCAGATCCCGTGTGGCGGTTGAAGTAATGGCATCAACGAATACACTGATGATTGCCGGAGAAGTAACTTCAAAAGCAACGGTTGATGTAGTGGCGAAGGCCCGGGAAATTATCCGCGAGATCGGATATATTGAACCCGGTAAAGGGTTTGATGCTGACAGCTGCATGATGTTTACCAATATTCATAAGCAGTCTCCGGATATTGATATGGGAGTTTCCAGGTCGGAGCGTGGCGAAAAGGAAATAATCGGCGGCGGTGACCAGGGGATTATGTTTGGATATGCTGTCAATGAAACGAAAAGCCTGATGCCGATGCCATGTGATCTGGCCGGCCGGCTGGCCATGCAGCTGGCACATGTCAGAAAGAATCAGCATGCTGATTTTCTGTATCCGGATGGAAAAACCCAGGTAACTATGAAATATAACCAGAATCATGAGCCGGAAAGTATCGCAAGCATTGTCGTATCCACACAGCACAGTGAGGATATTTCGGCTAAATTACTGGCCACCTTTATCCGCTGCATGGTGATTGATCCGGTGATTGATTCCCGCTATCTGACCAGGGATACCAGGTTTCATATCAATCCGACCGGTCGTTTCGTAATTGGCGGACCGGCGGGGGACTGCGGGGTCACCGGCAGAAAAATCATGGTTGATACTTATGGTACGGTCGGCAAGCATGGTGGAGGTGCCTTTTCGGGTAAAGATCCGACGAAGGTAGATCGTTCTGCCGCTTATATGGCAAGATATGTGGCGAAAAATATTGTCGCTGCAGAACTGGCCGGACGCTGTGAGGTGGCGTTGTCCTATGTGATCGGCGGAATCGAACCAGAATCTGTTACGATTAATACCTTTGGAACAGGAACGGTATCTGATGAGAAGATCGCACGGCTGGTGTCGGATGTATTTTCTTTCGGAGTAGCGGATATTATTGCCGAACTGGAGCTTAGAAAGCCGCAATATTTAAAAACGGCTGCATATGGTCATTTCGGCAGGACAAATCAGGGCTTCCGTTGGGAGGAAACTGATAAGGTCTGGATTTTAAGACAGCTGGCATTTTAAAAAATTATTTAGGAGGAAACATGTATGTCGAATGAAGCATTAGGAATGGTGGAAACAAAAGGTCTGGTGGGTGCAATTGAAGCAGCAGATGCGATGACAAAAGCAGCGAATGTATCACTGGTTGGTTATGAAAAGATCGGCTCCGGCCTGGTTACCGTTATGGTACGCGGCGATGTGGGCGCGGTAAAGGCTTCTGTGGATGCAGGTGCGGCGGCAGCAGCAAACGTAGGTCAGGTAGTATCTCAGCATGTAATCCCAAGACCACATACCGATGTAGAGAAAATTTTGCCGAAAACCTTATAATTATATAAATTCCGAAAGGGGTTGATGTGATGGACCAGACCGAGCTGTTAACATTGGTTGCCCGGCGGGTGATGGATAAACTAACCGAATACAATACCTGCAAAATACCAGTTGGGATATCCAACCGTCATGTGCACGTAAGCCAGGAAGATCTGGAAACGCTTTTCGGAAAAGGCTATGTCCTTACCAGGAAAAGCGATTTAAAACAGCCTGGACAATATGCCTGTAATGAAACCGTGACGATTCGGGGGCCTAAGGGCGAATTTGGGCGGGTCAGGATTCTCGGTCCTGTCAGAAACCGGACGCAGGTGGAAATCTCCAAGACGGACAGCTTCCGTCTTGGAATCCGTCCCCCGATCCGGGAGTCAGGTGATCTGGAGGGAACCCCCGGTATTGAACTGGCAGGACCGGCAGGGATTGTGGCCCTTCCTCAGGGAGCGATTGTGGCCCTGCGTCATATTCATATGACACCGCAGCAGGCCGATCTGCTGGGAGTAAAGGATAAAGATATTGTTGAAGTAGAAACATTCGGAGATCGTCATGGCATATTTGGGGATGTATTGATCCGGGTCTCGGAACAGTTCTCGCTGGAGATGCATGTCGATGTCGATGAAGCAAATGCCTGCGCCCTGAATAATAATGATTATGTTCTGATCCGGCGCGGCAGCCGGAGGTAAAGGAGGAGAAGCAGCCATGCGGATATCAAATGAAGTTTTGTCTGAGTTTGCAGACCTGGTCCGGCAGGAACGGATCAACTCCTTTTCCGGCGCTTTAAAAACCGGCGTAGATCTGGGGACGGCAAATATTGTCGTATCAGTAGTGGATGAGGATAACCGGCCGGTTGCCGGAGCAACGGCAGTTTCCAAAGTTGTTAAGGATGGGATTGTGGTAGATTTTGTCGGTGCGATCCAGACGGTAAAGCAGTTGAAGGCACATCTGGAAGAACGTCTGGGCGTTACGCTTGATACGGCAGCGACCGCGATTCCGCCCGGAATTATGGAAGGTAATGTACGCTGTATTGCCAATGTAGTGGAAGGGGCCGGGTTTGAAGTTGTCAATGTTATTGATGAACCGACAGCTGCGGCTGCGGTTTTAAATATTAAGGACGGTGCTGTTGTAGATGTCGGCGGCGGTACTACCGGAATCAGTATTTTAAAGGACGGCAAGGTGATTTTTACTGCTGACGAGGCGACCGGAGGCACCCATATGACATTGGTTCTGGCGGGATATTACGGTATTTCACTGCAGGAAGCCGAAGATATCAAGAAAGATCATGCCAGAGCTGCCGATGTATTCCCCATTATCAAGCCGGTTGTCCAGAAGATGGCTGCCATTGTCAGACGTTTTCTGACCGGGTATGAGGTTGACTGTGTCTATGTGGTCGGCGGGGCGTGCTGCTTTGATGAATTTGAAGCAGTCTTTGAAAAAGAACTGGAATTGACGACAGTAAAAGCTGAAGATGCATTATTTGTTACACCTTTGGGTATTGCATGGAACGGCTGAGTAATCAGGAAAGAGGTGTGAAACTTGGAAATTGATGCAAGGATTATTGAACAGATGGTTGAGCAGGCACTCAGGGAAATACAGGCAGAGCAGCCGGCAGCATTTGTGCGGCAGGAAACACCTGCTTACGGTATTTTTCAGACCATGGAAGAAGCCATTAAAGCTTCTGCAGCAGCCCAGAAGAAGCTGTTGTTTTCTAAGCTGTCGGATCGGCAGCGTTATGTCGATGTGATCAAAGAAACCGTATTAAAGAGAGAAAATCTGGAGCTGATTTCCCATCTGGTGGTAGAAGAGACGGGAATCGGTAATTACGAACATAAATTAATAAAAAATAGACTGGCGGCAGAAAAGACCCCGGGAACGGAAGATCTGGCTACGGAAGCTGTTACCGGTGATAACGGAATTACACTGGTGGAATATTGTCCGTTCGGTGTCATCGGGGCGATCACCCCGGCGACGAATCCGACCGAGACAATTATCTGCAATTCTATGTCAATGATAGCCGGCGGCAATACAGTAGTCTTCAGCCCCCATCCCAGAGCGAAACAGGTATCTCAGCTGCTGGTTAAAATGCTGAATCAGGCGCTGGCCAAAGCCGGTGCTCCTGACAATATGATTGCCATGGTCGAAGAACCTTCGATCGAAAATACCAATAAAATGATTGAGCATCCCGCGGTTAACCTGCTTGTGGCAACCGGAGGACCGGCAATTGTAAAAAAAGTATTGTCTTCCGGTAAAAAAGCAATCGGAGCAGGGGCTGGGAATCCGCCCGTTGTGGTGGATGAAACCGCTGATATTGAAAAGGCAGCCAAGGATATTATCGACGGCTGCAGCTTTGACAATAATGTTCCCTGCATTGCAGAAAAAGAAGTATTTGCCGTGGATATTATCTGCGATCATCTGATTAGTCATATGAAGAGGAACGGTGCACTTCAGATCACTGACCGAGATTTGATCCAAAAACTTCTGGCACTTGTTACAAACAAAAACGGCGGCCCCAAAACATCGTTTGTCGGTAAACATGCAGCTTTTATCCTGGATCAGCTGGGCATTGAATATGATAAGGGTACCAGAGTCATTATTATGGAAGTCGGAAAAGACCATCCACTTGTGAAAGAAGAAATGATGATGCCGATTCTGCCGGTAGTCCGGGTTTCTGATGTAGATACGGCTATTGCGTATGCCCATGAAGCCGAGAATGGCAATCGCCATACCGCAATGATGCATTCCACCAATGTAGCGAAATTAAGTAAGATGGCAAAACTTCTGGAAACGACAATTTTCGTTAAAAATGCTCCGTCATATGCCGGAATCGGTGTGGGCGGAGAGGGCTACAGTACATTTACCATTGCCGGACCGACCGGAGAGGGACTTACCTCAGCCCGTACATTCTGCCGGAGAAGAAAATGTGTTCTGAGTGATGCGTTCCATATTCGCTGACATAAGGAGTGGATGAATGTCTAATATTTATATTAAAACAAAGGTAAGAAGCGGACATTTTGCAATTGAATATCTTAGAAAAATCAGACATAAAAAGCTATTGATTGTATGCGATAAATTCATGTCTGAGAATGGCGGTGTCTCCTATGTAATGGATAATCTGGATTCCAGCAATGAAGTGACGCTGTTTGATGAGGCAGTTCCCGATCCGGCGATCGAGACCGTGTCTAAGGGGCTGGTGACAATCTGCCGGGTTAAACCCGATATCCTGATCGGTTTTGGCGGTGGCTCAGCCATTGATACGGCGAAGGGCATCCTGTATTTTGCCACAGTCAGGCAACTGATCCCCAAGCCACGGTTCATTACCATACCAACTACCAGCGGTACCGGTTCTGAGGTTACCTCCGCAGCAGTGATTACCGATAATCAAAGCCGGACCAAGCATTTGATTGATTCAGAGGAGATTCTTGCGGATGTTGCGATTCTGGATCCGCGGCTGACATTATCTGTTCCGCCTGCAGTCACAGCCAATACAGGCATGGATGTACTGACCCATGCCCTGGAAGCTTATGTTGCCACAAAGGCGAACGCCTTTTCCGATGCACTGGCAGAAAAAGCAGTTGAGCTGCTGATTGGGGCACTGCTGACCTGCTATCAGAACGGCCGCAATCTGGAGGCAAGAACGAACATGCATGAGGCTTCTACTCTGGCCGGAATGGCATTCAATACCGCTGGTCTGGGTGTCAATCACAGTATCGCCCATCAGTTGGGCGGCACATTTCATATCCCCCACGGACTGGCCAATGCAATCCTGCTAAGTCCGGTGATATCTTATAATTGCGTTAATCATGATACCATGCAGAAATATGCCCAGCTGGTATACAAGGTGAGACTGGTCAGCATCGAAGAGAGTCCGCAGATGGCAGTTGCTGCGTTAAAAAAGTTAATTACATCATTGATGCAGCTTATGAATATGCCTGCATCAATCCGTGAAACGGGTCTTTCAGAATCAGAATATCAGGATCAGCTGCAAAATATGGTCGACAATGCTTTAATCGACAATTGCCTGCATACGACTCCGCGTGAAATTGGTACAGAAGGTATTCTGGGTATCCTGAAAGAGATTTATTAGAGGACGTCAGACTGTATTTTTTGTAATGGAAATATGGTCTGATTTTGTAGATGAAAAAATTTGTATCTGGAGTCAATAAATGTTACAATGCCATTATATGGAATAGCAAAATGGAAAGGATGCCGGATATGGAAAGACTCCAGAAAAATGACTTAATCAGTGAACATACAGAATCGTTAAATATTGATAAGTACCTGACTGGTGAAGATGGTGGTATTAGTAAACTGAATATTATTGATCTGTTCGGCAAGGAGAAGCTGGTAAATATCCAAAACAGCCTGTCCAAGGCAACCGGGCTGGCATTTGTAACGGTTGACTTTCGTGGAGAACCGATTACTGAAACGACTTATTTCACATCCTTTTGCCGATGTATGAGAGAAGATCCGGCATGTTATGAAAGATGCCGTTCTTCGGATGCATTCGGCGCAATTCAGGCGGCGGTAACACAGACGGCCAATGTGTATTTTTGCCCATGCGGCCTGCTTGAAGTGGCTATTCCAATTATTGTCAAAGGTCATTACCTGGGAGGCTTTGTCGGCGGTCAGATTCGCTGCACCGATGCCCCGGCTACTGTCAGCCATCTTTCATCAATTATGTATTCCAGCAAATCAGAAAAAATTGCCAAAAGCTATTATCATCTACTGGATGAAATACCGGTATATTCGTATGAGAAGTTTCTGGATATTGCCAACCTGGTATTTCTTGTAATTAATCAATTGGGTGAAAATGAAATCAATCAGCAGATGCAGGAGGATATCCTGAAGAAACGGATCCAGAAAATACAGGAGTCTAACCGCCGCTATATCAAAGATAACAGCCACATGGCGAGACAGTTAAAGCAGCTGCAGATCATGACCAATCCCTATCATAAACTGGACATGCTGACTTCACTTTTGAATCTGAGCATTATGGAAGAGGCATCCCAGACCTATGAAATGCTATCTTTGTATATTGAATATGAAAAATATATGCATATGGATAAAGAGACTCTGGTCTATCTGTCAGGTGAACTGGAGCATGCCGAACACTACCTGCTGTTCCAGAAGAAAAAGCACGGCAGGCGGCTGGAATATTCGATCCAGATTCCCAAAGAGATGCGGATGCATAAGATTCCTTCCGGCGTCCTGCTTCCTTTTGTCCAGAATGCCTTCTATTATGGCGTGATGATGAAAAAGGAAGGCGGTAGGATAGCGATCGCCGGATATATCAGGCACAATTCTGTGGTATTGGAGATCAGTGATACCGGTGCCGGTTTGTCAGATGAAGAGCTTGATATAAAGTTTGAGGTTTATCATGACAGGCATGAAGGATACTACATAAGGATGGGAATGGATTATGCAAGAGAACGATTAAAATTCCTTTATGGTGAAAAGTTTGACATTATTATTGAAAACCACAGAAACAAAGGGAGGAAATGTGTTCTGATCTGGCCTGAGTACATGGAAGAAAGGACGGAATAAACATGTATAACGTGTTGATTGCGGACGATGATATCTTAATGCGTGAGGCATTGAGCAGTATTATAAGCAAACATCAGCAGTTCAGGATTGTTCATAAGGTTGAAACCGGAGAGGAAGCGGTAAAGTTATGCCGCAAAGGTTCCGTTGATATCGTGTTTATGGATATCCAAATGCCCGGAGTTACAGGAATCGAGGCCAGTACCATGATCTGGCAGAACAATCCGGACATCAGTATCTATATTATCTCGGTTCATGGCGGCAGGATGCTTGTGCGTGGACATGCCGATGCAGTCAAGGATGTGCTGGAGAAGCCGATCACCTATTCAAAAATCAAAAAGATCCTGGATAATTATAAAACGGAGCATGAATATTTTATTCACAATCAGCTGGAGATGCTCACAACGATCCTGAAGGATAAGAATTTTGAACGGTTTTATTATGAACTGGGCGGGATTATCGAAGCAGTTTATAACATTGCCGGAGAAGATACCAGGCAGTTGATTAAATTATTTTCGTATATTGGACAGAATTTGCTGGACACCAGAACCTTTTATGATGAAACGGTCAGTATTTCAGAGCTTTTTCCGCTGAATGAAGGGCTGATCCTGGAGCCAAAGACTTCAGAACTGTGGCTGTTTCGGATCATGGACTATTTGTTCCAGAAGAACAGCATCAGCCGTTATCCAGTCCTGGAAAATGTCTTTTCCTATATCGAGAAGCATATCAAAGAGAATATTACATTGAATGCCATTATCAATAACTGCGCGATCAGTCAGGGATATTTAAGCAGAATCTTCAGAGAGCAGTTTCAGATCAGTGTGATGGAATACCTCCATATGAAGAAAATACATCTGGCGAAAGGCTATTTTTATTTTACTGACAGCAGTATTGGTGAAGTGGCATTCCAGCTGGGGTACAGTGAGAGCAGTTATTTTAGCAAAGTATTTAAAAAATATGAGAAAAAGACAGTGAAAGGATATAAAAATTCTGTTATTAAAAAATGTTGAAATTAGTTGACAAAGATTATTCTGGTGGGTATAATACAAGGGATGCGTATTAGGAGGTATTAATATGCTGCTTAACTTATCAGAGCTGTTTTCTGTCAAAGGAAAAGAGAAGACTTACACATTGGATGTTACAATGGACGAGTATTCAGCATCAGAAGCTGTATATCCTATCGTTTTGAAGCACCCCGTGAACCTGCGTCTGCAGAATCTTGGGGAGAAGAAGCTGTTGCTTACCGGAACTGCCGGAGTTACTCTGAGCATTCCCTGTGACAGATGTCTGGAACCAATATCTTATCCCATTGAGGTGAATTTCAATGAAGAACTGGATCTTGGCCGGACCGAAGCGGAACGAGCGGAATTGCTGGATGAACAGCCCTATATTAAAGGTTACAATCTGGATGTAGATCAGTTACTCAGTAACGAGCTATTGCTAAACTTACCCATGAAGATATTGTGTAGTGAGAACTGCCGGGGGATTTGCAATAGATGTGGTGCGAATTTCAATCAGGGAACATGTTCCTGTGACCAGAGTTCGCCAGATCCGAGAATGTCAAGAATCCAGGATTTATTTCAACAGTTTAAGGAGGTGTAAACCATGTCTATCTGCCCAAAGAATAAATCTTCTAAAGGAAGAAGAGATAAGCGTAGAGCGAATTGGAAAATGAGCGCTATGAACCTTGTTAAGTGCAGCAAGTGCGGCGAACTTATGATGCCACACAGAGTATGTAAAGCTTGCGGCTCTTATAACAAACGCGAAATTGTTAGTGCAGATTAAATTTATGCACAACAAGAAAAACATTACGTAATGTCTAGTAAAATTAAGGCTTTTCGGGGATTTCCCGGAGAGCCTTTTTTGTGCAGTTTTGGCTTTTCGACAAAATAAAACCACTTGTCTATATGTAAAAAATGGTGTTGGAGATAATGATAATTGATTTTTGGTTTGCGACAAATCTTCATATATCTTTTTGTCTAATACAATTATGATAGTGGATATAGTGATTCTGGCGTGAATTTCAAAACTAAATCCGGTATACAAGACTAACTCCTACATGTGTTAAAAAATCCGCATAAATGCAAAAGTTTTTCACCACTTACTACTCATTGCGTGATAAAATAAATTTAAATTTATAAATAACTTCAAATT
>JBOFYZ010000078.1:0-4436 GCA_051654925.1 Lachnospiraceae bacterium
TCTTCGGCACCAGCAACGATGATGAGTTCTTAAAGGATGCGACCGGGAACCGGCGGTTCTGGCCTGTGGACGTTGGAATGTATGTGGCTAAAAAGTCGATATGGATTGATCTTCCGCAGGAAGTAGACCAGATCTGGGCGGAGGCTTACTGCTATTGGATGTTGGGGGAGCCGTTATATCTGTCTAAGGAACTGGAAGCCCTTGCGGCTGAACAGCAGGAAAGCCATCGTGAGAAGTCGGATAAAGAGGGGAAGATTAAAGATTTCCTGGAAAAGAAAATCCCCTTTGATTGGGAGCATTATGATCTGCAAAAGCGACGAATGTTTTGGAGTGGTCAAACACAGGGCAGTGATAATCTGGTCGAAAGGGATAAGGTGTGTGTATCCGAAATCTGGATTGAGTGTTTGGGGGGTGACCTGAAATATCTTAAACGAATAGAAAGCAATGAGATTATCAACACGATGAAGTTGATTCCAGGGTGGAAGCGAAATAAATCAACAAGAAGATATGGACCTCATGGTACGCAAAAGGGATTTGAGCGGAGTCAACCGACCATGTAAACTGGTTGACTTCGGGAGAAAACCAGAATTTTCGGTTTACCAGACGAGTAAACCTTGTCAACTTTGTAAATTGAGATAGTTGACATAGGAGTTGACACTCTAAGCCCTTTTAAAATATAGCTTTTTTATCTAACGTAAACTATGTAGACCAATTTTAAGTAGTAGTAAATAAATAGGTAATATATATGTACTTAGCGTTACCTAACGTGCCTAATTAATACGTTACATACGTGTGTATAAAAGTTGGTAGACGATGGAGGAATCATGAAAGAAAGTGAAATTGAGAAAGTATTAGTGGCCGAAGTTAAAAAGTTGGGCGGTAGAGCCTATAAATGGATCAGCCCCGGCAACGATGGTGTGCCAGACCGGATCGTGTTTTTGCCCGATTACCCGCCTGTGTTTGTAGAGTTGAAAACAGACAAGGGAAAACTATCACCGATACAGACGGTTCAGATCAAACGCCTGACGGCCTTGGGTCAGCAAGTCGCAGTCACTTACGGAATGTCCGGAATTGCAGATTTGTTTGAAGAGTACGGATATCCTGAGGTTGGAGATCGATTAAGACGGAGGTATGGAGGAGGTGAAGACAATGCTTTTTAAACCGCACGCTTATCAGCATTATTGTGTTAAACGTATACTGGATACCAAAAAGATAGGTCTATATATTGATATGGGATTGGGAAAAACAGTTACCACCCTGACCGCCATCCGGGAATTAAAGTATAACCGGTTCCAAGTCAAAAAGGTTCTTGTCATCGCGCCAAAAAAGTAGCGGAGGGTACCTGGACGAAAGAAAAGGATAAATGGGATCATACAAAGATCCTGAGAGTTTCGCCGGTGCTTGGCAGCCAGGCAAAGCGGATTAAGGCTTTAAATACACCGGCGGACATTTATATCACGAACCGGGAAAACATCGTCTGGCTGGTTGATTACTACCGGAATGCCTGGCCGTTTGACATGGTGGTGGTCGATGAGTCCAGCAGCTTTAAAAGCCACAAAGCAAAACGGTTTAAGGCATTGTCCAGTATGGCGCCTCACATCGACCGGCTGATCGAGCTTACTGGTACCCCGTCCCCAAATGGACTAAACGATCTATGGGCGCAGGTGTATTTACTGGATGAGGGGCTACGGCTGGGAAAGACCTATACCAGCTTCCGGGAACGGTACTTCGATCCTGGCGATCGCGGAAGAGATGTGATTTATAATTACAAGCCGAAGCCTGGCAGTGAAAACAGCATCTTGGAAAAGATTGCGGATATCTGCATATCCATGAAAGCTGAGGATTACTTACAGCTGCCGGATGTCACCTATCATGAAATTCCGGTTGTGCTGGATGCGAAAGCACAAAGAGCCTATTACGAGCTGGAAAGGGAAATGGTTCTGGCACTTCCAGATGACGAGGAAGAGATCAGCGTTACTTCGGCTGCTGCACTTAGCAATAAACTGCTTCAGCTATCAAACGGAGCGGTTTATGACGAGAACCACAATTACTACGAGGTACATAACTGTAAGATTGAGGCATTCATGGAGCTGATCGAATCTCTGCAAGGAAAACCGGCATTGGTGTTTTATAATTTCCAGCACGATAAAGATCGAATCTTAAAAGCTCTATCCGGATCCGGATTAAAGATCTGGGAACTGAAGACCACACAGGATGAGGATACCTGGAACCGGCGGGAGATTGATATACTCTTAACCCATCCGGCCAGCAGTGCCTACGGCCTCAACCTGCAGCAAGGTGGTAATCATGTGATCTGGTTTGGGCTTACCTGGAATTTTGAATTGTATACCCAGGCGAATAAACGACTGCACCGTCAGGGCCAGGAGGAGAAGGTTATCATCCATCATCTGGTGTGTGAAGACACCAGAGACGAGGATGTCATGAAAGCTCTTGGCCGAAAAGAGGATGTGCAGAATTGGGTTATGGAAAGTCTGAAAGCGCGGATAAGGAGGTATAAGGGTGACAATAACGTTTGATATACCAAACGGGACAATGACATTAAATCTGGATCAGTTTTTGCCGGAAGCAAAAATAAGCCAAATCCGGAAAGCAATCAAGCTGATGCCGGATGATCAGAAGCATGAAATGGCTACCTGGCTGAAAGATCAGTCGGATGTGCTTGTACAGAAAGCCTTGAATTATTTTATGCTGCACCGGGAAGAAGAGAGCCGGATTCAGGGACTGGAAAATCAGACAAGGCTGCTGGAGCATTATCCGGAGGAGAAAGAGCAGCTGAAGAAAACCAAGATGCGACTAAGCCAGTGCAGGAGATTAAGCACTCAATACTGGCGCAAGTCAGAAGGGATATCGAAGCTGAAAAAGCGGTATGAGGAGCTTATTCGGAAGTTGGGATGATGAGAGGAGAAGGACGGCATGTGGAAGATAAGGATTGTTTATAACGATGGCAGTAAGGCAACGCTGACCGGGAAACACAAGGATATACCTTTAAGGTTAGCACTTAAATATCATAATGAGTATGCTGCCGGTCATGTTCTTCGAGAGTGTACATATCAGCAGTATCCGAAGAAAGATCATGATGAGATGGATTTATGGGAAAAGATCGAGGAGCTGGAGATGGAACAGGAAGAAGCTGACAAGGATGAATCTGTAGGATATGGAGATGAATCCGGATTGAGTTCGGCAACATAATTAAATTTTGGAGGTCTAAGGATGGAACGATTAGCAGAGTGGATGAATGAAGAAGAGACAGAAGTGAGTATAACGCATTACAAAATGAGAGATGCAATGATAAGGCTTGCGCAGTATGAGGATACCGGCCTGATGCCGGAAGAGGTAGAAAAACTTAGTTTTAGCAGTAACTTTTTTGAGGATCTCTATGATTTGTGTAATAGGGTTTATTCGGAAAAACCAGATGTGAAAAGCTTTAACGAATATGTCAAAAGCCTTATTTTAAAGGACTTGGAAAATTAATTTTATCTGAATAAAAGAAAAGGGGAAAAGAGGTTTGTCCGGACAACAAAAGAACGTTCTTTACTCCTGTGATATGAATGAAAGTATTAGTGGCCTGTGAAGAAAGTCAGGCGGTAACAATCGAATTACGGAAGCTGGGACATGAAGCGTATAGCTGTGACATTGAGCCGTGTTCCGGTGGTCATCCGGAGTGGCACTTGCAACAGGATGTAATACCTCTGCTTCAGGAACGATGGGAAATGATTATCGCGTTCCCGCCATGTACCGATTTGGCAGTCAGTGGTGCAGCGTGGTTTGCAGAGAAAAGAAAAGATGGGCGACAGCAAAGGTCAATTGAATTCTTTATGCAATTTGTAAATTGTGACTGTCCCAAGGTAGCGATAGAGAATCCGGTCGGAATTATGAGTACCCACTACAGAAAGCCAGATCAGATTGTACAGCCGTGGCAGTTCGGTCATCCAGAACAGAAAAAAACGTGTTTTTGGTTGCGTGGACTCTCGCTGTTGGTAGAGACAGATAACGTACATAAAGAAATGCTGGAACTGCCAAAGAATAAAAGAGAGCGATTACATTATTTACCACCGAGTCCTGAGCGGGCGAAGATACGAAGCAAAACCTTCCCCGGCATAGCAAAAGCAATGGCTGAACAGTGGGCGGGTAAAGCAACTAATTAATATTTAACGTAGATACCAACGCAGAAAGAGGTATAAAAATGAATACAGATGTTTTAGCGGTAGATATTAAGCATGTATCAACATTTGATTTTCTTCGGGATGGAGAAACAGAGGAAGAGCTTTTAAAGCGTGCCAATGATTATAGGACAAGAAACATTGAATCATGGAGTGAGAATTGTAAAGATTATCCTTGTGAACGGTTTGAACTGTACTTAAAAGAGGCTTTAAACGAGCAGTACGAGGTTATGACATGGAAAGAGTTTGAACAGT
>JBOFYZ010000079.1:0-1478 GCA_051654925.1 Lachnospiraceae bacterium
AAATATCAGCCGGTGTATTTAAAGCCTTAATCCGCTTTGCCTGGCTGCCAAGCACCGGTGATACTCTTAGGATCTTTGTGTGATCCCATTTATCCTTTTCTTTCGTCCAGGTACCCTCTGCCACCTTCTTCGGGGCAACGACCAACACCTTTTTGACTTGGAACCGGTTATACTTTAACTCCCGGATGGCGGTCAAGGTGGTAACTGTTTTCCCAAGACCCATATCAAGAAAGAGACCAAGCTTTTTAACCTTAAGGATCTGATCACAACAATGTTGCTGATATGCATGTGGTTTAAAAATCATCCCAATCACCTACTTTGTATTTCTGCCTTAACCTCGTTGCCGTTTCCGGTTCACCGCACCGTTCGAATAACCGTATGATCCCGGATATTCCATAAGTCACTTCGACTTGCTGACCCAATGCCGTCAGGCGTTTGATCTGAACCGTCTGTATTGGTGATAGTTTTCCCTTGTCTGTTTTCAACTCTACAAACACTGGTGGGTAATCAGGCAGAAACACGATCCGGTCTGGCACACCATCATTGCCGGGGCTGATCCATTTATAGGCTCTACCGCCCAACTTTTTAACTTCGGACATTAATAATTTCTCAATTTCACTTTCTTTCATGTTCTTCACTAAATCATCTCCCTTGTCACTGCTACGAAAGTTACTCTCACGTGTGTATAACATGTAATATAGGTACGTCAGGTAACGCTAGGTACACCTATTACTATCTATTTTTATTATTACTATATAAATCTGTAGTTATTGTAGTAAATTGATATTAAGCCTTGTGGTTGATAGGTTTTTTCGACTACAAACTTGACTACAAACCCGACTACACAACTACATTTCGTAATTTCCCAAAACTACATATACTACAGCAACTACAATATCATTTCGATGTGTAGTCGGGTGATTTATTCGTACGTTCAAACCCCCGCTGTGATCCATGTGGCCCGAATTTCCTTGGCGATCTCATCTTTTGCCAGCCTTTAACATTCGTCAATATGTTGTTGATCTCCCGGCTTTCAGGCCCTTTTAAATATTTCATATCCCCGCCAAAATGCTCTGTCCAGATTTCTGCAACACACACCTTTTGGCGCTTTACCAGTTTAATCCCATCCCCTAACTGCTGATTTCCAGCCAGGAACATTCTTCTGCTTTGAATAGACAGATGATCCCAGTTTGAGGGAATTTCCTTTTCTAAAAAGTCAATGATCGCGCCCTCTTTATCCGACTTTTCCCGGTGACTTTCCTGCTGTTCAGCCGCCAAGGCTTCCAGTTCCTTAGACAGATATAATGGCTCCCCCAACATCCAATAGCAGTAAGCCTCTGCCCAGATCTGGTCTACTTCCTGCGGAAGATCAATCCATATCGACTTTTTAGCCACATACATTCCAACGTCCACAGGCCAGAACCGCCGGTTCCCGGTCGCATCCTTTAAGAACTCATCATCGTTGCTGGTGCCGAAGA
>JBOFYZ010000080.1:0-126022 GCA_051654925.1 Lachnospiraceae bacterium
CCAGCTAGGATACATATCCATGTTGGACTATTATCTGAAAATCTGTGAAAACTAAGGAACCGCCTTGGTACCGGACGGTATGCCAGGTGGTGTGGGAGGTCGGCTAATCAACTAATGGTTAGCCTCCTACCCGATTTCATAGATAAAGAATAAGGAGTTATGAGATGAAAAAAGGGGATATTTTAGAGGGCAGAGTAGAAAAAATAGAATTTCCAAATAAAGGGATTCTGGCGATAGACGGAGAAAAAGTAATTGTTAAAAATGCAATTCCCGGTCAGCTGATCCGGTTTTTAATTAATAAAAAGAGAAAAGGCAAATGCGAAGGACGCCTGCTGGAGGTGCTGGAACCTTCGGCACTGGAGCAAAGAAATGAATCCTGTCCGCACTTTGGCATCTGCGGCGGATGCCTGTACCAGAGCCTGCCTTATGAAGAACAGCTGAAGCTGAAAGAGGCTCAGGTGAAGGAACTGCTGGACAGCGTATGCGATTCTTATGAGTTTGAGGGGATCAAGGGCAGCCCGATTTCCGATGGTTACCGAAATAAGATGGAGTTCTCGTTTGGAGATGAGTATAAGGATGGACCGCTGGCATTGGGGATGCATAAACGGGGCAGCTTTTATGATATCGTAACGACCCCGGACTGCCGGATCGTTCATCCTGATTTTACTGCGGTGCTGAAAGAGACGCTGGCATACTTTTCGGAACATGGTGTGGGGTTCTATAAGAAGCTGCAGCATACCGGCTACCTGCGTCATCTGCTGGTACGGCGGGCGATTAAGACCGGAGAGATTCTGGTGGCGCTGGTTACTTCTACTCAGGTTGAGACATTTGATGAGGATGAAACGGTATTGCTGGATGGTTGGAGGGACAAGCTGACGGCGCTTAAGTTGGAGGGGAGTTTTGCCGGGATTCTGCATATTAAAAATGACAGTCTGGCGGATGTGGTACAGAGTGATGAGACGGTTGTGCTGCATGGCAGAGATTATTTTTATGAAGAATTACTGGGGTTAAAATTCCGGATTACACCATTTTCATTTTTCCAGACGAATTCGCTGGGGGCGGAAGTTCTGTATGAGACGGCCCGGGGATATGTTGGCGAGACTAAGGATAAGGTTGTGTTTGACTTATACAGCGGTACCGGGACGATCGCACAGATTGTCGCACCGGTGGCGAGTAAGGTTGTGGGCGTGGAGATTGTTGCGGAGGCGGTAGAGGCGGCAAAGGAGAATGCGGCGCTGAATGGGCTGAGCAACTGTGAGTTTATCGCCGGGGATGTGCTGAAGGTGATTGATGAGATTGAGGAGAAACCGGATTTGATTATTCTGGATCCGCCGAGAGAGGGAATACATCCTAAGGCGTTGCCGAAGATTACTGCTAATTTTAGGGTGCCAAAAATTGTTTATATCTCCTGCAAACCAACCAGTCTGATCCGGGATCTTGCTTTTATGCAGGAGACTGGATACAAAGTGAATCGTGTATGTTGTGTTGACATGTTTCCTTCGACTTCTCAAGTGGAAACGATTTGTGAGCTTGTATTAGCAGAATGACCAATAGATGGGTCATTTCCGTGTATATGTATTTGAAAAGCCGGGCTAACAAGGAGGGTACCTGCTATCCGGCCATTGGTACGATTGCCAGGGAATTAGATATGAGCCGAGCTACGGTTCAGAGAGCGATCAAAGACTTGGAAAAGGATGGTTTTTGTCGAAAGAGTAGCGGTGGCGGGAGAATGGCGGGAAAAGCAGCCTGCTGTATACATTAAAATGAAAAAAGCCGCCAGGGGAACAGTCTGTCCTCCTGGTGGCATATGGTATGTATCATCATGACCAGTCCAGTGAAGTAATCACTTTAATTATATTATTTAACACAGAGAAAAAATAATATTAGTAAAGAAATGATGGTGTAGGGTGCTTACTTACGGTATTCAATAATATCTTCAATATTGCAATCCAAGGCATAGCACAGACGAGCCAGCACATCCAGGTCAACCCGTTTGTTTGTGCCGTTGTAATATCGCTGAATACCAGTGAAACTAAGCCCAGTAAGCTCTGATAATTTATTTTTTGATAGATGTTTCTTTTCTATTAATTCATCCAGTTTGAAGATAATCTGTCCATAATTGTCCATATATTCACCTCTGAATCGATTTTATCACTCTCTAACAATATTGACATTCTCACGCTTACGTCATATGATATAAATGTCAGAGGTGATTTGATAAGAAAGGAGTAAATAGGGAATGTAGCTTATGAGATATCGAAAAAGAAGACATGAGTAAGGTTATACTAAATGCCTTCAAAAAAATCATTGTAATCTACATGAAATATTTTCTTTAAAGCGGCTAATTCACTGACTCGGATATTATAGTCACCGCTTTCAATGGAAGGTAAGGATAAACGTGCACCTGAAACTCGCCAACAAAAACAGGCAAGGCTAGCTCAGGAAAACAGTGGGGAATCATAAAGTTATTTAAAATAGGCTGTACTAGGTACAGGTCATATGATATTTATCGACTATTGTAGTGACTTTCACCGGAAAAGGAAAATATATGTTTAAGAAATGGATTGTTATTGTAATGGCAGCAAATGTATTGTTATGTGGCTGCCAAGTGAAAGTAGAAAATTCGGAATCAACCGATAAACAAATCATTGCAGAAACTAGCATTGTAGCAGCTAATGGTGAGGTGGAATCGGCAGATGAACCAGAAGATGAATCAGAAGATGATTTAAAAGAAAGCCATGATACAGTGATTGAGGTGCTGAGCCAGATGGATGCATTATCTTTTGATGCATCGGACTCAGAGTTTGTGGAAGCATACAAGGCAGATTACCGGCGGGCCGCAGCGACGATGGGGATTTCAGCGAATCATGATTGGGTATATGAGGAAGAACCGGTGTATATAGGAGATGGTCTTATGCTTACTTCGCGAATGTCACCGGGTTCAAAGATGATCATGTATGATGGATTTGCAGAAAGTGAAGAGTGGATTTATCAAGAAGTACAACTGGCATTGATGGCTGCGGATCAATCATTGACATCAGAGATGGCGGAACAATATGTGGTAGAAATATGGGAAGAAGCATGGGAAAAGAGGGATATTATGCCATCAATGGTAGCTAAAAATCTTCCCAATGGTATTTTGTATTCATTTTCGATAAAGGAGCAGAATCTTTTTGCCTTAAGGATTGGTTATTACAAGGTTAGATAGCAAGTGTCATTGAGAGAAATGGCATTCGGATGAATCAGTATTTTGATCTTTAATAAAACTGAGAACTGCAGGAGATGATTTTTCGGAGAAATCGCTAATGAAAAAAGTAAAAGAAATGCTGCCGTTTTTGACAGCTATTGCGATAAGTTACTTTATATTTTTGTCGTTGCTGTTGTTGATCGGCGAAATGGAATCAGGTTGCATAATTATGTTCATTGTAAATCCATTATTGTGTTTGGCTTTTTCAATCGCATATGGAATAAACAATTCCCTGAACGTTCTTTATGCAGTACTGGTGGCTATTTTATTTGCCCCATCTATGCTGATTTTTACAGGGCCTATGTGGGGCTTTGTCATTGGTTATGGAATTGTTGCCTTGGTAGGTAATGCAATCGGGATGATATTCTATAAACATAATATAAGAATCAAGAGTATTGGGAAAATTGGACGATACTTGATTCGTGCGGTTATTGGCAGTTATATTATTGCGGTTATTGTTTCTGCTATAATGATAACTCAGATGAACCAGATTACTTACAGTTCAACTGCGTATGGGGTGACAATTAAGGAAGTAAGTATTGACTTTGCATCAAACACAGCAACAAGGAGCTACTATGATTATTATGGTGAGCTTGTTGATTTTACAGAAAACCCGATAAGCAGCTCAAAGAAAATGCAGATAAAAACAGTGTGTGCAATTTCTTTAATTCCAATATGGCAAGAATACTATCATAATCCGTGGGTTCTGGATGGAGATAATTATTATATCACAAAGGGCTATGAAAGCAGTGAAAGCGTTTTTTACGGTAGTAATGCGTACCCATTGACCCATTGGTTTGTTTACTGGATAATTCACGGTGCCATTGAATAAGTAGTAGAAAGATAGTAAAAATCAAAGAGTTTCTTGCGTTTAATGATCCATATCTGTTTGATTTTTTTAGAACGGATGAATTGAGAAGTTTTATTGGAACTGGGGGGAAGGATCTGCGTTTAATTAAGCCGGTTGGTGTCAATGAAATTGACAAAGTTCAGTTACAAATTACGGATCGGCCGAAAAATAATATTCAGCCCTCTTGCTTAGGACTATTTGATGTATGTATTGAAGAATTGGAAAAGGTACATATCTGTTTTTTCGACCAAAAGAATTGGTCTGAAATAAGAGCAGAACTTCTGTTGATAGAGGAATGGATATTAATAAATCGCTGTAAAGAAGACGATGATTTGCGGCTGTGGTATTGTCAGCGATTTGAGAATATTATCAGCGAAGTTGATGAGCATTTTGCATCAGATGACAGAAGGTTGTGGATTGGATAATACAATTTCAGTGAATAGCTACATTACAAGAAGAAAACTGGAAGGCGATGAAAATGGCAGTCAGAACATTAAAGAAGAAAGATTATATGTGACGGTGTCAGCTATGTTTGGTATGTGAAAGAGGATGACGATTATCCGTGTTATGTGCTTTATGTGATTTTAGAGAATAAACAGATCATTCTGTCTTATCCCCTTGGTGGAAAGGTTTCTTACGTGATCAGTAAAGGTGCTATTTTCCAGAATTATGTATCTGACGGCTGTTGGGCACGTTATTTATATCCAGTATCATTTCCTGGTGCTGTGACACCAAAGTTTGTTTCCGAGATAATACAGTGGGCAATTTATGAGAAAGATGCAGTCAGAACTCAATGGGATGGCAAGGAAATATATTTGTAGGTCCATTAAACGTGATTGAGTAGGTATCATGATGTTTTGCCGGCTTATTCTGAAAAAGCACAGCTCTAATTACGAAAATGCTAAAGCATATATAAATTCTGGTAAGTACAAAAAAACACTTGGCTGTCCTGAACAATAATAAAGCGGTTACCCTGAAGGTTGCTGGCGGTAGCGGCCGCCTTACCCTCATTCATATAAAGACTTCGTGAAATACAATCTTTCACACACATTGCACAGCCGATACATTTCTTTTATTTATTTCTACCATTAGGTCCTCCTGTTGAAACTAAAAACTGTCAACCGGCCCCGCCATTCCGGTTCCGGTACTCTTTCGGACTGATGTCGACAATGCGCTTGAACTGCCGGGAAAAATACTTCTCATCCTCAAATCCGACCAGAGCAGAAACCTCATAGATCTTGAGCGTCGGATCAGTAAGCAGCACCTGAGCCCGTCCCATCTGTTTGTTGAGCAGATACTTGACAAAGCCCATCCCCGTTTCCTCCTTGAAGCGCACGGACAGGTAATTGGGGGTCACATTAAGCTCCGCAGCCATCGTCGTCAGATTAAAGCCGGGGTTACAGTATTCCTGATCAATTACCTTCAGGCAGGTCTCAATCAGTTTTGATTTAAAGGTCCGGTTCTGATGGCTGATTCGGCCGCATTCGGCCGTAATTACCCGGGTCATAAAGTTAATAATCTCCTTGCTGCCGGTCATTTGCTCCAGCTGCTCCACCGGGTTGTAGTTATGTGCCGTGTTCATGATGCCATCGGTAAAAAGGGACATCAGCAGGCCGGAGCAAAAACGCTTCACGGTCTCGGTGGAGGTCTCTGGCTTGATCAGCAGAGTGGCGGCGGGGGCGAAGACCGCCAGGGCATGTTCCCGGTCGCCGGCTTTCATATTCTGGATCAGCCGGTGAGTATCATAGCCGTCAGTCCGCATCTGCGACAGGATACGGCGGTATTCACCGGGATCAAATTGCGGCTCCTTTTGTCCTGCCGATTGCGACTGCCGGTCGTTTTCGATGGAATCACGGAGATTGACCAGGAGCGCGGTGAGAGCGTCGGTCTCGATCGGCTTGAGCACATACTCCCGGACGACTTCCAGACGGATCGCTTTCTGGGCGTAGGCGAATTCATCATAGCTTGAGATCAGGATTACCTGGGGACAGATACCCATTTTAAGAAGGTCTTCAATCAGACTGAAGCCATCTTTATTCTGCATGCAGATATCGGTGATCAGGATATCCGGTGCCTGGTCCTGGCAGATGGCCAGCGCGGTATTGGCACTTTTGGCAGTACCGATGACCTTGAGATTCAGTGAATCCCAGTTAATATGTTTTTTCAGTCCTTCGCGGATCAGGATTTCATCGTCCACGATCAATACACTTAAGCTCATAGAGTACCTCCTTAGATAGTAAAGCGCCGGGGAATCCGGATCGTCGCCGTCAGAACGGCGTCCTGTTCAAATGTATAATAATACTCCGTCTCCCGATGATAAGCGATCGCCAGGCGGTTTTTAATACTGCTGATCCCGTAGTTGGTGACCGGGACATCGGCCTCCCGGCTGAGAATCTCCTGAATCCGGGCGAAATCCTCCGTAGTGCCGGAATTACTCACCTGGAACTGAAGATAACCGTCGCTTTCACCGGCCCGTACAATCAGGACGTTTGCAGACTCGCTGTCCGCTGCGTCGGAACGGCTGAATGCGTGGAGAATGGCATTTTCAATCAGCGGCTGCAGCAGCATTTTCAGCACAATATCATGCTGCACCTCCGGGTCAACCTCTTCTTTGACCGTAAACAAGTTGCCAAAGCGGACCCGCTGAATGTTCATGTAGCTTCTGGCATGGGTCAGCTCCTGGGCGACCGTAAGCTTGTTCTTGCCATGGTTCAGCGAGGTGCGCAGCAACGTCGAGAGATTGGTTACCAGATAGGATATGTCGGGGGCATTGTAGTCCTTGGCCAGCCAGTTGATCGAATCGAGCGTGTTGTAGAGAAAATGGGTGTTGATCTGGCTCTCCAGGGCATTGAGCTCGCTCTGCTTCTGGTTGAGACGGGTCACGTAATTTTCCTGAATCAGGGTGTTGATCATCTGGATCATATAGTTAAAGCTGCTGTAGAGCTCTCCGATCTCACCCTTTTCCGTCGTACTGGCCGTGAGTTCGAGATCCCCGTACTCGACTTCTTTCATCGTCTGTGAGAGTTTTACCACCGGCATCATGATCCTGTGGCTTAGAACGAGGGTCAGGCTCAGTCCCAGGATCAGTGTGCCGGCGGCACCGCCCAGCAGCATCAGACAGCTTCGCAGATAAGTTGTTCGCACCGGAGCGAGGGATTTAATCCCCACCAGATAGTAATCTGTAATATTAAGACGATAGGTAAAGAAACCATCTTTCTGACCGTTGACGAGGACGGCGCTTTCGCCGGTAATGAGATCAGGCTGGTCTTCGGGCAGCCTGATCGTATGATAACCGATGATTTCATTACTGCCGGTATCTATGATGGTACCCTCAATGCCATATTGCAGCCGGAGAGGATTGAGCACATTCTGGGCAATATGGACATAGCTTAGGTCGAGTGAGATCAGGCCGATGATTCTTGAATAGTCATTGGTATCATAGACCACTTTCGACAGCCGGATATATTCATTGCTGTCGTCGGTGTGGGTTGACCACAGGAATTTGCCTGATCGTGCTTCAAGATCCCGGATCCACGCATCAGCAGCCGAATAGGATACCGTACCGGACGAATTGGCACGGCTGGAAGCGTAGAGCGGCAGGTAATGGCCGTCGGGCGTGCGGTAGCAGACCTCTACCAGAAACGGCACATTCTTAAGGGTAATATCATTGGCATACATGACTTTCTTGAGGACACCGCTTTGCTCCATTAGCATGGTGGCCTGTTCCAGCTCGGCGCTGGTGGAGCCGGCGGACAGCTGCCGGAGTGAATCCTGAATCGTGTCATTGGTGGAGATATTGAGGATATAGGTGCGGCCGAAATCCATTACAGAGGATAACTCCATGCCCCAGCGGTTGACCGCCTGATCCGCAGTTTCCATGACGTTGTCACGGACCATTCGGTAGATCGTGGGCAGCACAAAGACATAGATAAATAAAGAAAATAAAACCAGGATAGATATATAGGAAGCAATCAGCTTCTTTCTCATAGCGTTCCCCCGCTTTCGCTGTAAGCATTCTTCAATGTGTCCAATTTATCACAATCTGTGTAAAAACACAAGCCATGAAAGGAATGGGTAGACAATATAGACAAATAAAAAGTCCACCTTTTCCATGAATTATCATATTGTAAAAAATATCCGTATCAAATAAACTTTAATTATCACAAATGTATAAATAAACCGCAGGTTTTTGTGACGGAAAGGGGAAAAGAATGAAAAAACTTTTATCATTAGGTATTGCAGCGACAATGGCGACGACGCTTCTTACGGGGTGTGGATCAAAGCCGGCAGCAAGTACGGATTCTGGAACGACAGGAACAACAACGGAAACGACGATGGCGGACAGCGAGACCGGGCAGTCGGATGGGGCGGCATCAGGCGATCCGATCAGAATCGGCGGCATTGCGGCGGTGACCGGGGACAAGGCCGAGATGGGCGAGAGCTTCTGGCGGTCATGGCAGCTGGCGATTGATCAGGTCAATGCTGCGGGCGGCGTTCTCGGCAGACCGGTTGAACTGGTCCTGGAGGATTCCAAAGCCGATCCCAAGGAGGCGGTCGAACTGACGAAAAAGATGGGTGATGATGATTCCATCGTGGCGGTACTGGGGCCGATGACAAGCTCCGAGGCGATTGCCTGTGCGCCTGTTTTTGAGGAATATAACATGGTCGAGTTGTCACCCTGTGCCTCCAACAATCAGTATGCACCAATGAGTGACTATGCCTTTACCGTCGCTGGTAAGATGGATGCGGAGATGCCTTATCTGGTCGAGCGCGGGGTTCACGAATATCTGGAAGCGAAGTCGATCGGTGTGATCTGGGTTAATGATGACTGGGGCGCATCTGCCTACAAGTCAACCGAGGAGGGCTGTGCGCTGTACGATATTGAGATTACCGATGCGGAGAGTTTTGTCAGCGGCGAGAAAGATTTTACTGCAATCCTGACCAAGATCAGACAGACCAATCCGGACTATCTGATGCTCGTTACTCAGGCTACCGACGGCGCGCTGATCCTGAATCAGGTTAAAGCAATGGGCTGGGATATTCCGATTATCGGTGCCGGTGCCATGTATTCCAATCAGGTGATCCTGCTGGCCGGCGATGCGGCTGAGAATCTGGTGGCTTCCGCAGCATTCTTCCTTTCCGAAGAGGATTCGGTGGCCTGGGATTATGCGACCCAGTTCTATGACGGCGCAGGCTTTTATCCGACGATTCACGGACCGCTTTCCTACGATGCCACGCTGCTGTTGTGTGCCGCCATCGAAAAGGCGGGGACAACCGACCGTCAGGCCATTCGCGATGCCCTGGCCGTGACGACAGACCAGGATGTAACGGGGCTTCTGGCCGGCCCGTATACCTTTACGGAGGACGGCGATATCATCCGGGCGTACTGTCTGGTCAAGGTTCAGGACGGTAAGTGGTCGCGGGTAAGCGAATATACGAAATGCAGCACATTTGAATAATGTCCGGTGAACCGTAACCGGTTCAGCGCAGTACAGAATCCCCTTTCTGCCCGTTTTCAGGGAGGAGGGGATTTTGACTATCATAATATCAGGAGGAAGTGGAATGTATATTATCCAGCAGCTGATTAATGGTCTTTCCCAGGGCAGTATCTATGCCCTGATGGCGATCGGATATACGCTGATTGTGGGGGTGGTGGGGCTGATTACATTTGCCTACGGTGAAATGGTCATGATCGGGGCGATGTCGGCCTTTCTGTTTTATACCTATGTGACCCCGAATTTTTTTCTCGGCATCATTGTTTCGTTTGTATCTGCCGGGTTAGCCGGTGTCTTTATTCACAAAGTTGCCTATGAGCGTTTTCTGGAAGCGCCCAAACATATCTCGCTGCTCTGTACTGTGGGTTGTTCGATTTTGATTAAGAATGTCGCGCAGATCGGATTCGGTTCCCAGGGGAATGCGATGCCGATGGCGTTTGACACCAGGCCGTTCTACCTGTTTGGCACCGACCTTTACATAACGACGATCCATATGGCCGTGATTGCCATTGTTCTGGTACTGGCGATCGGGCTGAGTATCTTCCTCTACAAAACAAGGGTGGGACTGATGCTGCGGGCGGTGAGCCAGGATAAGATGGCCGCCAGTCTGGTCGCCATCAATGTCAAGAAAGTCACGCTGATCGGAAACATTGTCGGCACCGGACTTGGCGGTGTGGCCGGCCTGCTCTACGGCACCTACCTGACCAATGTCTCTACGGTTTTCGGCACCGTGGTGGGACTCAAGGCGATCTCGGCCTGCGTGCTGGGCGGCATGACCAATATTCCCGGGGCAGCACTCGGAGCTGTGCTGATCGGCGTGCTGGAGAACTTTGGCATTGCCCTGTTTTCATCCAGCTACCGCGATATCTTTGCTTTTATCTTCGTGTTTATCGCGCTGACATTCCGGCCTGAGGGCTTGTTTGTATTCAACTTTATCCGCGGCAGAAAGAGAGGAAAGTCAAAATGAATAAAGCGAGAGATTTTTTCGAGAAACATCAAAAGCTATTTCTGGCGGTCGGAATCGTGATTCTTTTGATCCTGCCGCAGTTGACCAAAAGCAACTATATCCGGGGCGTGCTGGCCCGAATCATTGTCTATGCGACAATGGCCAGCGGCCTTAACATCATCAATGGTTATTCCGGGCAGAGTTGTCTGGGCATTGTCGGATTTACCTGTATCGGTGCTTATTCCGGCGCGATCCTGACCACTGTTTTTGAGCTGCCGTTCCTGGCATGTCTGATCATTACGATTCTGCTGTGCATGGCGGCCGGCTTTGTTGTTTCGCTGCCGACGCTGAAACTGAACGGGATGTTTCTTTCCATCATCACCCTGGGTTTTTCGGAGATGATGCGGCTGATTGCGCTGAACTGGCAGAAAGTGACGAACGGGCCGTTGGGCATCAAGGGAATTCCCAATGTCGAGCTTTTCGGCTACAAGATCAAGTCCGGGGCACCGTTTTATTACCTGGCACTGGCCACGTTGCTGGTGGTTGTCTTTTTGCTGAACCGTCTGCTGAAGTCGCGGGTCGGCAGGGCCTGGATCGCCATCCGTGAGGATCAGGATGCCGCCCGCTCACTGGGGGTCAATGTCTCGCATTACCGCTGTATCAACTTTATGACCGGAGCGATTATCTGCGGTACAATGGGCGTGTTTATTTCCTATTATTACCGATATGTCAGCCCGGATATGTTCAACCTTGATGAGGGCTTTAACGTACTTTCGATGTGTGTCGTGGGCGGATCAGGAACCTTGTTCGGCCCGATTGCCGGAGCTTTTGTTATCAATCTGCTGACCGAGGGGTTTCGGTTTGCCTCGGAGTGGCGAATGGTTATCTACGCACTGTTGATTATTGTCATGATGTGGGTTCGTCCGCAGGGGCTGTTTGGCGCCAGAGACAGTGTGATCGCGGGGCAGATTGCATTTAAGAATCCTTTTGCGAAAAAGAAGAAAGATAAGGCGGTGATGTGAAATGGCGGTAATCTTGGAAGCCAGAGGCGTAAGCAAACATTTCGGCGGCCTGAAAGCAGTCGAAAAGGTTGATATGAAAGTCGAAGAGGGCAGTATTTATGGCATTATTGGTCCCAATGGAGCCGGTAAAACCACGTTCTTTAATCTCTGCTCCGGCACCCACAAGGTGACTGCCGGCCAGGTTCTGTTCTCCGGCCAGGATATTACCAACCAGCCGCCGGAGGGGATCGCAAAGCGGGGGATTATCCGCACCTTTCAGAACATCAAGCTGTTTAAATACCTTTCGGTGCTGGACAATGTCAAGGTGGGGTGTCATATTAACACCAGGACCAGTGTGTTTGATGCTATTTTTCATACCAGACATTATAAGGAAGATGAGCAGTATGCCATCAAACAGGCCGAGAAAGTACTGGCCGAGGTTGGCCTGACCGAGTACAAGGACTGGAAAGCCGGCAACCTGCCGTACGGGCTGCAGCGCAAGGTTGAGATTGCACGGGCGCTGGCGGCGGACCCCAAGCTTTTGCTGCTGGATGAGCCGGCCGCCGGGATGAATCCGGCTGAAACCTGGAGTCTGCTGGAATTTATCCAGAAAATCAATCAGAACGGACACACCATTGTTGTCATCGAGCATGATATGAAATTTGTGATGAACCTCTGTAACTATATTATGGTGCTGAGCTTCGGCCAGAAGATCTGTGAGGGTACACCGGAAGTGGTGAAGAACGACAAGCTGGTGCAGGAAGCCTATTTCGGGCGGGGCACGATCCAGAAATCAAATGAGTTGAGTCAGGAGGGCGAATAATGGCAAAGACTATGCTGCAGATTGAACACCTGGTAGTGGACTATGACCACGTTCATGCGATACGCGATATCAGTTTGCATGTCGATAAAAATGAAATTGTATGCCTGATTGGCTCGAACGGCGCGGGCAAGACCACGACTCTGGGCGCAATCAGCAATATTGTAAAAAAGAATTCCGGGCAGATTCTGTTTGAAGATAAGGATATCACCGAAATCCATCCGGCCAGTATTGTGAAGTACGGCATCAGCCATGTCCCGGAGGGCCGGCATGTATTTCCCAAGATGACCGTCGGGGAGAACCTGATTCTGGGCACGATGGCGAAAAAGCGGGTGACGAAGCAGTATTTAAATGACCGGATGGAGGAGATGTACACCCTTTTTCCGCGGCTAAAAGAGCGGGTCAATCAGGCAGCGGGCACGCTGTCGGGCGGCGAGCAGCAGATGCTGGCGATCGCCAGGGGGCTGATGTACGATCCCGACCTGATCATGCTGGATGAACCGTCGCTTGGCCTCGCACCGATTATTGTGGAGGAGATCTTTGAGCTGATCCTGCGCATTCAGAAAGCCGGCAAGACCGTACTGCTGATCGAGCAGAATGCCAACATGGCACTGCAGATCTCTGACCGGGCCTATCTGCTGGAAAACGGGGCGATCGTAAAACACGGTACCGGCAGTGAACTGCAGTGCGATGACAGTATCAGGAAAGCTTATCTGGGCGGTTAACGTAGGTGAGAACCAGAAACAATGCAGAATTGTTACATGGGATTATAGGAGAAACCGGATATGAATGACAATGTGAAAATCGGAAAAATTCTGGATGATATAAAAGAGGAAATTATCGCCTGTGCAGATCAGATTCACACCTTTGCCGAGCTGAGCGGGGGGGAGTATCACAGCGCGGAGGCACTGGCGGATCTGCTTATGCGGCATGGATTTGCGGTGGAACGGGGGCTGAAAGACCAGCCCACCGCGTTCCGGGCCGTATACGGCAGCGGCGGGGTGCGGATCGGCTACATGTGTGAGTACGATGCTCTGGCGACGCTGCAGCAGGATGATGTGCCCTACAAGCAGGGAAATGGTGCGCCCGGCCACGGCTGCGGCCACAATCTGCTGGGGGCCGGCAGTGCGGCTGCCGGCATCGCACTGAAAGAACTGATCGAGCGGGAAAAGCTGCCGGCATCGGTAGTGGTGTACGGCACCCCGGCGGAGGAAACGCTGTCAGGAAAGACCGTGATGGTACAGAATGGTTACTTTCAGGATGTCGATGTGTGCCTGGCCTGGCATCCCCTGGATCACAACAACCCGGGTGAGGTGAAATTCAAGGCCGCATCTGCCTTTACAATGACTTTTCACGGTGTGGCGGCCCATGCCTGCAATTGTCCCGAAAACGGCCGCAGTGGCCTGGATGCAGCGGAGCTGACCAATATCGGCGTCAATTATCTTCGCGAGCATGTGGACAGAGACTGTTACATGCACTACTGCTATATCAATGGTGGTGACCGGCCGAACATTGTACCTGATTATGCTAAACTCTGGTATATGGTGCGGGCCTACACGTTTGATCAGATGCGGGAGCTGCGCAAACGCGTCGAGCAGATTGCCCGCGGCGCCTGCATGATGACGGATACCACCGTCGAGTTTGAAACAATCGGTGAAAATCACGACAACAAGCTGAACTTTACGTTGGCGGAGCTGGCCTGTCGCTGTATGGAAGAGGTGGGAACACCGGAATTTACCGAGAGCGACCAGGCTTATGCCCGGGAGGTTGCCGCCAATATCGGCATTCCCGGAATTGTCGGCGATCTGGAACGGTCGATCATGCCGGTCGACAAGACGATCAAGAAGGACAACGGCTCCAGCGATGTGGCTGATGTGAGTCAGGTTGTTCCTACCGTCAACATCAATACTGCATGCTACGGAAGATATACCCCGAATCACAGCTGGGCCGTGACTGCGCAGGTGAGAAAGCCTGCGGCATATAAAGGAACAATGTTTGCCGCCAATGTGCTGACGCTGATGGCCGTTAAGCTGATTGCGGATGAGGAGTTGCTGACGCAGGTGAAAGAGGAATTTAGCCGGTGATGTTTTGGATGTATCAATACCAAGTGGGATTCATACAGTGGACTTTCACTTGTGCCCTTTATTTTTTTCCAAATGAAGAATCTACAGCCCTACAAGAGCATACTAAGCTTACTAAAAAAGAATATATAACAAAATTCTTTGGATTAGTTGTGTCATAAAATGCACGGAGGGCAATCGCAAACCGTGCATTTTACTGAATTTCCCGGATCATCAAAAACGCATGTAAAGGCAGAAACTATTTGTTTTGCCCCCTCTACACACGCTTTGATAATTATCTTGTGTTACCATAAAGAATCCAGTATAATAATCTTGTCGTGGTGCCGTATAACGGTTTTATTGGGTGCTTGACTCACCTTAAGGCAGGACTGATGTGTTCCCGCACATCAGTCTGCCATGACATTTTTATGGTTGGGGAAACCCCATTACAGCTATATAAACTCTGATAAAAATTATCATTAATGATGATGAAATCAAAGGCGAGTTTTCGACACCAGACAATGGTGTGAGTTGCTGTTTTCTATATGATAGAAATACGGGAGATGTTACAATATGGGATAGTAACAGACTCATTAAAGAAATAGAGCCACTACCGATACATTGGTTATTATATAATTAGAAGAGTTTAATGTTCATATCATTGGAAATATCAATGTAATTAAATCTTTTGAATAGCAAGTCTTATGATATTAGCTATACAAATCCCAGTATGCGGAGGGTCTGAATGAAAATTTTAGTAGATGCAGATGCTTGTCCAGTAACCAAAATTGTGGAGGCAATTGCAAAAAAACACAATCTTCCTGTTATATTGCTATGTGATACGAATCATGTATTACAGTCTGATTATAGTGAAGTTCGTATCATTGGAGCAGGAGCGGATGCGGTTGATTTTGCACTGTTAAACATCTGCGAACGAGGCGATGTGGTGGTAACACAGGACTACGGGGTGGCAGCGATGATTCTCGGAAAAGGAGCCTATGGGATTCATCAGAGCGGGAAGTGGTATACCAATGAGAACATTGATCAAATGCTGATGGAACGTCATTTGGCCAAAAAACTTAGACGTTCAGGTAAGAAACGCCATATGAAAGGGCCAGAAAAACGAACAGAAGAAGATAACCAACATTTTATGGAATCTTTGGAGAGATTGCTGAACGAAATGTAATTAAGAAAAAGGACTTGAGTAAGTAGTAAAATTATATCTTATGGAGGATATGACAAAAGAATGTTACCTGTAAGTTAAACTGAAATATATCAGAGAAAGTTAATATTACTGGCTCGTTTTCAACCAAAATTCATTGCTGAAAAAGTATCCATAGATGTCAAACAGGAACTATGTTTATGTTCTCATGAAATGCTTTGTGCAAATTATGAGAAATATAATTGAGTTATAAATGAAGGGTGAAGAGTGATCAAAGTCAATTTAGCCATCAGGACTACCAGTCAAAAACTGGTATTTTTTTTGTTGCAAAAAAGACAAGGAGGAGAGCCATCAAAGACCTTGAGAAAGTCGGATTTCTTACCAAAGAGCAGCGATGGCGAAAAATGGTGTAAAAAGCAGCCTGCTGTTTACATTATAATAATACAAAACCACCAAGGGGAAAGTCTGCCCTCTTGGTGGGATATGGTATGTGTCATCATGGCATATGTAGGGAACTTCCCATTTTAATATAATAATTACTCCAGAAGGAAAAATAACTTAGTCTCAATGTCCTGATTATACTTAGAGTATTTTTTTAACGAATGGTATTCTGGTTCTTTTCCTCATTCAGACGCATTAGCTGCAGCAGGTGAAAACTAGGGGTAATGGTAGCATATTGACCACTGCGGCAGAGGTCAATCATAATATCAAAATTGCTGACCGAGATAGGAATTCTAAGTTGAATACTGTGCTTTAGCAGAAATTTAATAAACATCTAGCGGAACCGATCATGGACACGGTTTTTCATAGTACTCTGAAAAAACAATTCGTTCAGCTCGTCCCCATATTTCTGCAGCAATGAAATAAAGTATCTGGTCGCTCCGTTAAATTGAGTATTGTTTCGATGTGTCAGACAGACACTCCAGTTAGGATAAGATGACAAATAAAACCATACATTTTCGCTGAAATAAGGGCTGCTTATGGCACGTGAGTGGGGGAGGATGGTACAGCCATAACCAATATTGACCAATTTTACCAGGGCATGATTCATGGAGGTTTCAATCAAGATTTTGGGCTTGAAACCAGCCTGTTCAAACAGCGGATCAATAATCTCCCGCATCGTTGAAGTGGCAAAGATCAGCGAGAAAGTCTCGTCCCGAAATAAACTTAAATCAGTAGTGGCAAATGGTTCTCCAGCCGGAGCTGCATATTTTGCCAGAGGATGATTCCGGGAAATGCCGAGAATCAAATCCTCATGATACAGTTCAATATACCGGAGGTCTTTATTATCAAAATTACCCAGTACGATTCCCAAATCCAGGTGGCCGATAGAGATTAAATGCTGCTGCTCAGCTACCACCCGTTCCAGCAGATTGAAGGTGACGCCGGGATATTTTTCATTGAATTCCGGAAAAACTGCAGTAAATAGATCGATGCCATGTTCATGGGTAAGCCCCAAGGTGATTTCACCAATAATATTGCCTTTCAGATCGTCTAACAATGAATAAGTATTTTTTTTAATCTGCAGGATTTCTCTGGCGTTGGCGATGTAGATTTTACCGGCAGGAGTGATTTGGAGATTATGTTTGTCTCTGTAAAAGAGTACGACTCCTAATTCCTGTTCCAGCTTAATCAAGTGCTGATTCAGTCCCGATTGAGTGATAAACAAGGCTTTGGCGGCTTTTGATATGTTGCCATGGTCAGCAATCGCAACTATATATTCTAATTGCTTTAATTCCATATAAACCTCCCTTTGGTTAGTAGAAACATTGTGAACCGTTATAAAAATTAGTAACTTTACTTTTAATCATACTATATTTATAATAAATTTGCATTACTAAATGAGAAAAATATAGAAATTATTCACAGGGGAGGTTAGCTATGAAATGGTTAGAAAAGAATTTTGAGCTGGTGATACTGGCAATTATGCTGATTGTGATGAGTTGTTTGTCATTTACCAACGTAATTATGCGTTATTGCTTCCGGAGTGCACTTAGCTGGTCTGATGAGATTTGCTGTTATTGTCTGGCGTTGTCGGCTTTTTTCAGTCTGCCATGTGCGATTCGAATGGGGGTCAGTATTAAAGTGGATACGCTTTTGGTACTTTTGCCTGAACCAGTTCAAAGGATTGTAACAATGATTTGTAATGCGTTGATGATCTTTTTCCTTATTGTACTTTTAAGGGGCAATTTTGAGATGGTTAGCAATGCTGCTAAAATTGGTCAGGCAAGTCCGGCACTGCGGATTCCGCTGGCATGGCTATACGGAGCCATGGCATTTGCTATCGCACTGGCAATTCTCCGTTACCTGCAGGATTTGATATGCAGCTTCAGAAATAAAATAACAGAAACGGAGGCAGAGAGGGTATGACAATCGGATTATTTTTCATCATTCTGGCAGTTTTACTTGCTATCGCATTGCCGGTTGGAGGGGTATTCGGTATTATGTCTATTCTTCCCAATATGTTAGACACATCATTTTCATATGGTGCAGTTGATGTGGCACGCAGTATGTTTTCCGGAATGAACAGCTTTACGTTGCTGGCGGTGCCACTCTTTATGGTTTCCGGAATGATTATGGCAGAAGGCGGACTTTCCAATCGGTTGTTTAATTTCTTCGCTTATTTTATTGGCAATAAGACGGCAGGTTTCCCCTGTGCGGTGATTGCTACCTGCATGTTTTATGCCGCGATCTCAGGTTCTTCGCCAGCCACAGTATCGGCTGTTGGAGCGATGACCATACCGTTTCTGGTGAGCATGGGATATGATAAAGTTTTTGCCACTGCAATCGTAACGGTAGCAGGAGGTTTGGGGGTAATTATACCACCTAGCATTTCTTACATTGTATACTCAGCGGCTGCCAATACCTCGCCCTCCAAGCTGTTTATTGCCGGGATTTTCCCAGGGATATTGATCGGCGGAAGCCTGATGCTGTACAGCTATTATTACTGCCGAAAGCATGGAGAAGACAAACAAAAATTGATGGATAACTATAACGGGATTCGTAAAAAAGGATTTTTACCCTTATTCAAGGAAAGCTTCTGGGCATTGCTTACACCAATTATTATCTTGGGAACCATTTATTCTGGCATATGCAGCCCTACGGAATCCGCGGTTGTCAGTGTATTTTATGGACTGTTTGTCTGTGTTTTTATCTATAAGACGATTAAACTAAAGGATCTGGGAACCGTATTTATGGCAGGTGCCAAGACCTATGTTAATATTTTATTTGTTATTGCTGCCGCTACTGCATTTGCAAGGTGTCTGACATTATTACGTTATCCTCAAACGATCAGCCAGTCAGTGCTGGCTATGTCGGATAATAAGATTGTCATTTTGCTGGTAATGAATCTGATAATGCTGGTATGTGGTATGATCATTGATAACATTCCTAATATTATGATACTTACCCCGATTCTGGTGCCGATTGCCACTGCAGTAGGAATCGATCCAATCCATTTCGGAATTATTATGACTTGTAATCTGGCTATTGGCATGGTTACTCCGCCGATGGGAATCAACTTGTTTGTGGCTTCTGGAATGACTAAAATACCAATGCTGAAACTGGCACGGGCAACGATTCCGTTTCTGGCAGCTTTTCTGATTTCGCTGATACTAATCACCTTTATACCGGCTATTAGTATGTGGCTTCCGGGAATTATCGGATAGATGATATATGTTGAATGATAACTGTTTATAAAGTAAAAATTATAAAAGGAGTAATTATGAAAAAGTTAATAGCAGTGATTTTAACAGCAGCAACGACAGCCGCCCTGACAGCTTGCGGCACCTCTACACCAGCACCGACAACAGCAGCGGAAAGTAAGACTGAAGGTAGCGGAGATCAGGCGGATAGCGGAGTCAGCTATCCGGAGTATCACTGGACTGCTGCAATGAGTGTATCCGAGAGTACGATTAACTATATGATGATGGAAAAGTTTGCGCAACTGCTTGATGAACGGAGCGGGGGAGCGGTTACGGTTGACATTTATCCGGGCGGTCAGCTTGGCAATACCACCGAGTTTACGGAGGCAGTGGTCGGCGGTTCGATTGATTTCGGAACGGGAATGACAACCGATTTGGTTGATTTTATTCCTGAATATGCCATCTTTGATATGCCCAATCTGTTTGATAATGTAGAACAGATGAGAACTGTTCTGCAAGGAGATCTTACAGAGACTTTGAATGAGTTTAATAATCGTGGAGGAATTCAGATGCTGGGATATTCTGATGCCGGATTCCGTCAGCTCACCACGAACAAAGCGGTACATAGTCTTGACGATTTGGCTGGTCAGAAAATCCGTGTGATGACGAATCAATACCATCTTGCTTATTGGAATGCGTTGGGAGCGGCATCAACGCCAATGCAGTTTACGGAGGTATTTATGGGGCTGCAGCAGGGAACGATTGACGGCCAGGAAAATCCTTATATGAATATTGTTGGCAATAATATACAGGAAGTACAGAAATATATCATCGAGACAAATCATGTTGGTCATATTATCACCTTTTTTATGAACAATGATCTGTATCAGAGTTTACCGGAGGAAGTCAGAGAACTGGTTAACACTTGCGCTGCCGAAGCTGCTGCTTATGCCAATGAGCAGGCGGATGAGAGCATTTCCAATTACAAGAAAGCCTGTGAAGATGCCGGCTGCGAAATTATCATATTGGATGATGCAACGATGGAACAGTTGAGAGAAAAGGCATCAGTGGTATACGATATGGTTAAAAAAGATTTGGGTGAGGATTTGGTGAACCAGTTAAATGAAAAAATTGCTGCAGCAAAATAGGCAAGGAGTAGAGACGTGAGTGCATATGTAATTAAGGGAGGAACACTGTACAATCCAAGAAAACAAAAATTATACCGAGGTGATTTGGTGCTGGAGAACGGGGTGATTATCAATGGTACACCAACTGATCCTTATCAGGTGATAGACGCGGCAGGGTGTATAGTTACCACCGGACTAATCGATTACCATGTCCATTACTTCAATTATGGCACTGAAAATGGAGTGAATCCGGATGCAGCGTCGTTTCCCAGTGGGGTGACAACCGCTGTGGATGGCGGAAGCTGCGGGGTGGCCAATTATGAACTGTACCGGAAAAGTATCATGTCATATAGTGAGGTTCGGATTTTAAATGCCCTGCTGGTGGCCAGTGGTGGGCAGATTACTGATCAATATCCGGAGCGGATTGAAGAAGAGTATATGGATAAGGAGCGAATCCGCAGCTTCTTCTCCCGCTATTCCGATAATCTGGTTGGGCTGAAAACCAGATTGTCGGTCGGGATTGTTGAACCCGGAAAGGCAGAGCAGTCATTGGCTGCTACCGTAGAATTGGCTCAGGAACTGGGATGTCCGGTAATCGTACATATCACCAATCCGGCATTTTCATTGGAACAGCTAGCCGGGTATTTGCGTGCCGGAGATGTTATCTGCCATGTTTATCAGGGCAAAGGTCGGGAGACAATTCTGAATACAGATGGCAGCATCAGAGCGGGAATTATAAAAGCGCGGGAGCGAGGCGTATTGTTTGATGCTTGTAATGGTCGAAACAATTATGATTTAGCTGTTTGCCAAAAGGCACTGATGCAAGGGTTTGTGCCGGATATTATCAGTTCAGACATGAATACCTGCGGATTTTACATGGAACCGCTCCATAGCCTGCCCAGGGTGATGAGTAAGTATCTTGATATGGGGATGACACTTCCACAGGTTCTTGATGCAGCCACCATCAATCCTGCCAAATTAATAAATCAGGAAGAACTGGCAGACCTGGAAGCGGGAACAACTGCAGATATTATGATTTTTCGTATGAAACATAAAGAAATCAAGTATTCAGATATGGCTGGAAATGAGTTCACCGGAACACAAATTATTGTACCACAGATGACGATAAAGGATGGCAAGATCATGTTTTGCCAGGCGGATTTTGCATAAAAATGGTAAATCCACCTACAGTGTTTGGTCTGTAAACATCTGCAAGCAAGCGCCCCATCGGTTATAATAAAGATTGGTATTCAAGAAAACATCTGCGATAACAGGCTCCAGACCAGTTTTCGCCAATGCTGTATTCCACATCAGTCTTTGCTGACAAGTGCGGAGCTCCTTTCAGCATCTGATTCGGCAGGATTTCGATTCCTTCCACACCATTTTCCTTCAGAAACGCCACAATTCGGATGAATTATTGGGAAATTGAAAGGCTGTATGACCTGATACAAAAGGGCATACTGACCCAGGAAGAGTTTGAGGTTAAGAAAAGGCAGATACTGGGTTTATAAAATATGTGAAGGGCGAGGATTATTCCTCGCTCTTTTGATATGCAAAGATAAAAGTAAGTATAATTTTACCATGAACACCACAAAACGTGTTTTGTTTTAAAAGGATGCTGAAATCAGATAAATAAAGGGGTGTCTCAACTATAATCCGAATTTATTAAGATGAAAGCGATTTATATCTTTTAAAGTCAAATGATGTCACACAACAAAGTACACGAAATGTGTTGACAAAATCGAACAAATGTTCTATTATAAACTTAGAAAGGAGGAGAATTATGGTTATCAGTCATCGGAAAACTCTAATACAAATGTGAATCCGGCGGCTTACATGTTACATCAGAACCTTTTGTTCTTGTAAATGCAAGTGGCAGCCTGAATGGCTGTTATCCCATCAGACTGTCTGACCTGCTGCTGCCCCGCGGGTTCCATCAGGCCTTTAATTGCAATTGAAACAAGCCGACAAGATACCTATTGAGAACAGACAAATTGAGTTTTAATAAATGATACACAGGCGGAATCCACAATGGGAAGACACGATTATGCATATCAGTATATGTTTTTTAGTCTTGCACACTAATTTACATACGTTTGGTTGTTATGCAAAGTGCACTCTGCCTATGTGTATAGTATAAAACAAAAAATGCACTTTGTTAAGAGAATTTATGGTTTCTTCGTATGATTGTTGATCAAAGAACCTTGAGTTTGGTTTTTGTTTAAAGCGAATAATTAGTAAAGGAGAGTTATGTATGAAAAAAAAACTAAAAAAATTGCTGGTATTTCATTTTATGCTAGCCACGATGCTGAATCTCATGGGATTTAACGTGCCCCTCACAGTGGCTGCCAGTGTCAATGCCTACTATGTTGATTCTCTGAATGGGGATGACAGCAATGACGGACGCAGCGAGGCTACCGCGTGGAAAACACTGGATAAGGTAAATAGTACGACGTTTCAGGCTGGTGACAACATTTTGTTCCGGGCTGACAGGAGATGGGACGGAGGTCTCACGCTGCAGGGGTCAGGCCAGGAGAACAGTCCGATTGTGATTGATATGTACGGGATCGGCAGCAAACCCCGGTTTAACGGTAACGGAGCAGTGGATGACGTTATATTTATCAACAATGTGGAGTATTGGGAAATTAATAATCTGGAACTTACCAATGATGATGATTTTGACGTGGATCAGGAAGCGGTTATGCGTTCCGGCGTAAGGGTCAGAGCCACAGATGTTGGTGTCCTGAATCACATTTATTTAAGAAATTTGTATGTTCATGATGTGGATGGAAAGCATTCGGAAAAGAAAAACGGCGGAATTATTTTTGATGTTACAGGAACCAGCATCAAAACCAATTACAATGACATTTTAGTTGAGGGCTGTTATGTAAAAAATGTTGATCGTACAGGAATCCGGCTTTATGATACTTCCTGGAGCGATAACCGCAAGGTGGCGTCAGAGTGGAATCCCAGCACAGACATTGTTGTGAGGAACAACGTTGTGCAGGACACAGCCGGCGATGCCATTGTTGTCAGGGCTTCTGTCAGTCCCCTGATTGAATATAATACAGCGATTCACTGCTGCACCAAAACTGAGGTCGCAAATGCGGCGATCTGGGGTTTTGGCAATGATAACGCAGTGTTTCAGTATAATGAATCCTATGATACCGTTCCGGGAAGTGATAAGCAAGGCTTTGATAGCGATTATTTATCCAACGGTACCATTTTCCAATATAATTACAGCCATAACAATGGCGGAGGCGCCTTTTTAATCTGCTGTGCCGAGTATACAGGTGATTTTAATGATGGGACAACGATCCGGTATAACATCAGCCAGAACGATTACGTGGATGTTTTCAGAGTATCCGGACAGGCGACGAATACAACTATTTACAATAATACCATTTATCTGGACAGCACCATGAGTACCAATATTTTAAACGTCAGACAAATTGGCAGTTACTGGCCGGATGGGATTAATTTCTATAATAATATCTTCTACAATTTAGGCAGCGGGGAGTACCTATATCAATCCGGCAAGAATATACTCTTTGACAATAATACGTATTATGGGAATCATCCAGCCAGTGAACCAAATGATGAGCATAAGTTAATTGCGGATCCTAAGTTTGTAAAGGTTGGCAGCGGCAAAAACGGCAGATTAACCCTTGGTGGATACAAACTGCAGTCCGATTCCCCATGTATTGACAGTGGACTGGTTATGGAAGACAACGGCGGCAAGGACTTCTGGGGAAATTCCTTATATAATGGTAATCCGGATATGGGAGCGCTGGAGTTTTACTCATCTGACACAGCGGCCGAAGTGCCTGCAGATGTATCAGGAACAAGTTTCGAATCAGCTGTTGCGGCGCTGATGAACTGGAATGTCTTAAAGGCCGGCGATGACGGTACATTCGGAACATATACGGCAGTCAGCAGAGCAGATTTTGCGGTTGCCCTGATCAGGGGTATGGGACTGGAACAGATGGCACTTGTTCATGCGGATACCGGTTTCTTCAGTGATATTGCAAGCGGTGACTGGCGGAAAGGCTATATCAATGGAGCATATCAATTTGGTGTTATGAGTGAATCAGAGGCTGGCATGTTCGCACCGGATACTACAGTAACCTATGAACAGGCAGTAAAAACCCTCGTATGTATCGCAGGCTTTGAAAATGAGGCTGAGGGGAATGGTGGGTATCCGGACGGATATCTTATGACGGCAGATGAGCATGGGATTACCGCAGGCTTAGAGAGCGCCGGCAGTGAGACACTTACACGGGGAATTATGGCAAATCTTCTTTATAACATGGCAAATAATGATCTGCTTAATTTAAATTCATTAGGGTTGAAGGCCTTTGAGTATGGAAACGATGATATTGATCTTGAAGGTGTCATACTTCCAAGTGCTGACGCTTTTATCAGAAGCGGTGTCTATAAAGATATCAATTTCGGCACAGAGTCTCCCCTGGAAATTAAAGAATCTGTGGCAGCTGCGGCAGGCAACAACTATCACAGAAAAGTGTATCTTAAATTTGATTTGTCAAATAAGGAGAGCGTTGATAAGGCCATTTTAAGATTTTATGTCACTGTAGTGCAGCAAAACCCAACGAACCTTACGGTCTATGGAGCCGGCAGCAATGACTGGGAAGAGACTGGGATAACCTGGGCCAATGCACCTGTTGAATCAGAATTAATTAGCAGCCTGTCAGTTACCAGTGCGAAAAAGTACTATGAGGTTGATGTCACTGAATTTGTGAAAAATCAATTCGAAATAGATAAACAGGTAACCTTTATTCTTACAGGCGCAGGCAATGAGGACAGATATATTTATATAACTGACAGAACAAATGATGAGACGCCCTCCCAATTGTTTATTGAAGAAAAGGAAGACTTGTCGGATGATAATAATATCTTTGACGGCACCCTCAGCGCGGAGGCGGATGCCTTTGTTAGAAGCGGCACCTATCAACTAATCAATTATGGCGCAGAGACTCTACTGGAGGTTAAGAACTCGGTGAAAACTTCTGCCGGCGATAACTATCACCGAAAAGCATACCTCAGATTTAACTTAAAAAAAGTGGATACTGTGAACAAAGCAACTTTGAGAATTTATGTTGCAGCACTGCAGAACAACAGTTTATCGACCAATATCGCGATCTACGGTGCCGACAGCAATAGCTGGACGGAAAACGGGGTTACCTGGGCATACGGGCCGGGCGAGAAAGAGTTCATCAGTAGTTTCGTTCCTGCCAGTTCGAAAAAGTACTATGAGATTGATGTCACTGAGATTATAAAAAGCCAACTGGAGGCGGACAAAAAAGTAACCTTTATCATTACAGGTACAGACAATCAGGACAGATATGTAAATTTCAGCAGCCGGGAAAGCGCGGAGAATACTCCGGAATTAGTGATTGAATAATATTTGAATGTTTCATTTGCGGCCCAAACTTCCCTTATAGGTTAAATCCCTATTTTCAATGGGTAAGTTTGGGCCATGATTAACACGGTTTATAATTAGGTTGATTTTGGAGGGAGTGATAGGGCGATGGATAGTAAATTTAAATCACATAAAAATAAATATAAATGGAGAGCCTGTCTGTTTGGTTGCATGATTGTCGCTTTTATAGCGGCTTATCTTATGATGAGCGTAGGAATTAACAATATGACTGTTGCAGCAGTAAACAATGAAGCGATCAGTGTCAGGGAATTTAAAAACCAGTTAATTCAAAAGCAGGCGGAAGTAGAAAACTATTTTAAGGTAAAGTACGGGGTTTCAATAAATAAACAGCAGTGGAATGATACGTTTGAAGGTGAGGTACCGATAGAAGTATTAAAAGAATGGGCTATACGGGAATTAACAAGGATAAAAGTGCAGCAGATTATGGCCAGGGAAGCCGGATTGACTGAGGATATAAGCTATCAAAGTTTCTTACAAGAGTTAAAGGCAGAAAACGAAAAAAGAGCAGAGATGCAAAAGAACAATCAGGTGATATATGGTTCTCAGCAATATAGTGAACAGCAATATTTCGCTTATATCTTTTCCAATATGGTTATCCAATTGAAAAGTGATATCGCTAAAGAGAAGTTGCTTATAAATGATGAAATACTGCAGAAATATTTTAAACAGAGAAAGTCAGAGTATACTGGTGATGAATATCTGATTGAGATTGAAAAATTATTTTTATCCTATGCGGATGAGGACGGCTGCTCAGACAGCGCCGCAAGAGCAGCGGCGAAGTCTTATATGGAAGGATTCATGATAAGGCTGAATCAAGGTGAAACCTTTAAAAATATAGTGGAACATTCAGTTGATCCGCCAATGGATAATATTCAGCTGACGGAAGAAACCTTCGAAAAGGTTAATGAACGCTACGATACCGAGTTGAGTCCTGTGATGCTTGAACAGGCCAGGGCTCTCAACCTTGGAGAATATAGCAATATATTTGAGGAGAATAACGGTTTTAGTATAATAAGATGTGTTACCAAAGAGGATGGGGAGCCATTATCTTTTGAAAAAGTAAAAGAACAGGTGCGGTATAATTTAATTGATGATATATATGAGAAGCAGGTTGACTCAAAAGTGAATGAGGCAGAGGTAACGATTAATAGTATAATTTATAATCTGGTTGACATAAACTGACACTGGCTTGTGGTTTGTTATATTGATAAAATTAGAAATATAGTTTATAATTGTAAAAATGGTATTAATTGGAAATACATTTTCACCTCCCGGGTAGCGTGCCCAAAAAGCGGACCGTTGGGAATTTGTATGAGAGGGGTAACATATGACGGAAAAAACACTTGCTATAGTGATGAGATTTTTAAAAATCCTGTTGTTTTTCATCGGGATTGCCATCATATATGTCTGGCATAAATATTTGCGGGAATCATTCTGGTTGCTGAGAAATGAAAATCATCCGGTTAAAATCGTCCTGATGTATCTGGTCATGGTGTTTATCTGTATTATCCTGCCGAATATATTGATAAGCATCGCGAAATATGTGCTCAATGTTAAACTGAGGCAGAAAAGGGAACATGAATTATCGGAGTTACAGTTGCAAATAAAAGATCAGAGCAAATCCTTCAATACCGAAACGTTAATAAAATTATTTGAAAATGCAAAAACAGAGAAACCTAAATTAAAGGAATTAATGGAAGAAGCGATCAGGCAATTTGAAATTTTTTATGATGATAAAGAAACGATCAACGTAGTGATGAGTCTTCAGGAAATCAGATATGATGTGATCGACAACGGGATCAGGCTTTCGGAAGAAAAGTTATTAAAGACAATGAAAAGTATTTTAGTCGATGTATCGATATGGAACCCCAAACAGCTTGAGGATGAGGCGCGAAGGGATTCTTTTGATGAAATATATTGTGAAATAAAAACAAAACTGAAAACGAACAAAAAAAACCTCGATTATTTTCATAAGTTACTTATGAGGGTAAGAGACATTAATGCGGATGAAATCAGTGAAGACAAAGATATTAAACTTTTATTAGACGCACTTGACAAAGAATAGGGGGAGCATATGAGAAGAAAAATATCAATCGTTTTAGCATTAATCATGGTTATGACAGCGGGCTGCGGTCGCAGTACGGGTTCCGTCAATAACGGTGTTAAAAAGTCGATGACAAAAGAAGAGTCGGAGATTAAATTACATAATAAATTAGAGAAATTATCAAGCAATGTGGAATCTGTCAATTATCTGGAATACAGAGACCTGGGAGATGGAAAGGAAGTATTTGACAATTTGTTCAACGAGTTGCCCGATGCAGAAACAGAGTATCCCAATACGGTGAACGGACATGGTCAAATCAACATAGAGGTTGCATCATCGACAGAAAAAGCAACAAACAAGGATAATGACGATGCACTAAATGAAATTGCAGAGAAGTTCAACAGTCATGGATTTGAAGTGGATGGTAAAACCATATCGGTATCAATCACGCCGATCTCCTCCGGAGATGCGGTCGATTACATCAAAACCGGCAAAAAGGTATGGGATGTCTATGCTCCGTCGAATCAATACTGGGGCAGGGTATTGGAGTCAGAAGGGGTAATGATCAATTTAGAGACTGATCGAATGGCTGGCAATACCGCAGGATTGGTTTTTGAAAAGAATGCCTATAAGACGTTTACGGATGAATATGGGGAAGCGACGATCGGATCCGTTGTTCAGGCGGTAAAAGACGGTAAATTATCCTTTGGATATACGAACCCTTATCCCAGCAGTACCGGATTAAACTTTTTAATTGAATTACTGTACAGTTCTGATTCGGCTAATATCTTATCTGAAAATGCCAGGCAGAATTTGATTGATTTTTCAAAGAATATTGACTTGATCGCTTACAGTACCATACAGATGACACAGTCGGCAAGAAATGGCAGTGTAAAAGCTTTTGTCTATGAGCATCAAAAATTTGTCAACACTCCGGAGTTAAAAGACTATATCTTTATTCCATTTGGGATCAGGCATGATAATCCGGTCTATACCATCGGTAATCTGGATGATGCGAAAATGCAGGCGGTTGATAAATTTCTTGAATATTGTCTGTCAGATGAAAGTCAGAGCATCTTCACAAAAAAAGGTTTTAACCAAAAAGATTTCGAATCCTTCTCCGGTGAGATGCATGATATTGACGGAATGACAATTTTGTCGGCGCAAAGACTATGGAAAAGCGAAAAGAATCAAAGTGAAATTATGTTGATTCCCATTATTGACATATCCGGTTCCATGGAGGGGGACATTAACATTATCAGAGAGACATTATACAGTTTAACGGAGAGTATCGGTGAGCAGCATCATGTTGGGCTGGTGTCATATGATACGGATGTATACATTAACCTGCCGGTAGGCAGATTTGATATGAAGTGGAAATCTTATTACAGAGGAGCGTTAAACACCTTGCGTCCGGGTTCGGCAACAGCGACAAACAATGCATTGTTAGTGGCCCTGGATATGGCGCTGCAATATAAAGAAAGTCATCCGGAGGTAAGACCGGTATTGATTTTGATGTCGGATGGTGCACAAAACGAAGGATATAAACTCAATGAAGTGGAAGATATTATCAGTGGGTTAGGCATCACCATCCACACGATTGGATATAATCAGGATTTGGATACCCTAAGAATCATCGCTAATATTAATGAATCCGTTTATATCAGCGCACAGACGGATAACGTATTGTACAAGCTCAAATCATTCTTTAATGCGGAATTATAGAGAGAACGACATGATTAAAAAACCTTCCCAATCATTGGATTTTAATAAACTAAGTACCATTTACAGTTATGGATATCAGATTCAGGATAATGTTTCTAAATTATCGGATCGCGCGATGAAGGTTATTATCAACACTGATTTAGAAAGCGTCAGTGCCTTGATCGTGGATATCCTTCATAAATTGGAAACATTTACGATTGAGGATAAAAAGACAATCTTCGACAAGCTATGGCCAGGTGAAAAAACTTTAAACAGTGTGAAAGATAATTACGATGTCATCGATACTCTTGTTAAAGAATTGGAACAAATACTGACGAATCAAAAGATCAAACTGCATATGAGTCTAGCCTCCTATGAAACCTGTATAGAGGAGAGCCGGCGGTATGCAGGGGAGTTGGAAGAGTATCTGAATTATGGCAATGAACAACTGAAGGGCGAGAAAAATCGGGAGTTCAAAGGTAACAAAGATTTTATCAATATGTTTGAAGAACGTTTACACAGTCTGGGGATCACCCAAATCATCGTCTGTCAGTTAATCGGACAATTGGAGTTGGTGATCGCCAGCAGCATCTCCATGATCAATAAAATCAATGATTTACTAAAGAGTGTTATTCCACTGTGGAGAAGTGGGTTGGTGGTCATGCATGGAATGAAAACTCTGGATTATCGGATAAAAGAAATTACAGATATGAACGAAGGAGTTCATCGAACCAAAGAAATACAATTGGAAATGTTAAGGCTGCAAACAATTGTCGAAGAATTTAATTTCATCGACAGCCATATGAAGGAAAATAATAAATAAGAATGATTAGGAGGGGGCATGAAACGAAAAATAATAGCAGCAGCACTGGTTTTTTCTATGATTTGTTCATCCCAGGTTTTTGCCGGATGGATACAGAATGAAAGTGGAACATGGAGTTATGAGCAGGATGGAGTCATTCTGACTGACTGGTGGTTTAGGGACAATGGTAATCTATACTACGTTAATAAAGATGGGATCATGTTAACAGGAGAGCATATATTTGAAGATGGCGGCTATCAGTTCTTTTATGAAGATGGTGTATGGTGTGATCCTGAAGATGAGGTAAAAGAGAAATTAACCAGGAGTTATATTAATCAAGAAGCCGATTATATAATTTATTATCCCAATGATGTTCGGATGAGTGATTTAGGACATGAATTACATCTTGATGACGGATCATATTTTATCTGCATCAGGGATTATATTAACCCCGATGGTATCAATATGCATGAGCTTATATCCAATCAATTGAATTCCCAAGATTCGGGAGTTACACTGCAACATATAGAACAGGTACAGATAAATCAGTTTAATTTCATAAAATATCGGTGCATACGAAATGAAGAGAGAGGTCAGGTTTTATTTGATCAGTATGTATATGAGGAAGATGGTCAGGTTTTGATTGTTGGCGTTACTGCACATCTGACAGCTGAGAAATCAGTTGATGTGATTCTTAACACATTAAGGAAAAAATCGGAACCATAAATAATAAGATGATACCAGGAGGGGATTATGAAACAAAAGCTATTAATAACCATACTGTTTCTTTCTATGCTCTGTTCGTTCCAGTCTTTTGCCGGATGGATTCAAAATGAGGACGAAACATGGAGTTATGAGCGGAATGGGGAGATTCTTAAAAATCGTTGGGTTAAGGATGCTGGGTCATTATATTATGTTGATGAAAATGGTATTATGGCAACGGGTGAATATATATTGCCGAGTGGTCAGGACACTGTATTTGAAGATGACGGAAGGTGGCTTCAGGGATCTGTCAATGCTAAAGAGTTGTTAACGAAAAGCTTTGTGAACACAGAAGATGATTATACCATCTATTTTCCTTCAGGTGCGGTAACGCAGGCATGTTTGCATAAGTTCTGGATATCAGACAATGCCACTTTTACCATCGAAATTGTCAGAATGGATAATCCGGAGAGCCTTAGCCTGGATGAGTGTGCGGATATTTATTCCAGATCCTTGGGCGTTACGTTAATAAGCACTGAGACTGTAGAAATCAATCATTTTAATTTTACCAAGTACAGCTACGAGATAGATTCCAGTAATGGTCAGAGGCTCTTTAATGCATATCTATATCCGGAAGGAGACGAAGTATTGTTTGTTGGTGCAATCTACCATCTGACTGCAGAGACTGTTGTGGATGAAATCATTGGTACAATCAGAAAGAGTTCACAGCCATAGGAATTGGGCTGATTCTATGATGTTCCAAAAAGTAGTGAGAATCTTGAGGCTTGGGATAAAGAGTTGAATGAAATATGTGGGCGTTTAAGCTATCATTGGAATCAAAAAAATCATATTTTCATATTGATGCAGTTCAGGGATTATTGATAGATTTTAAGCACTAAATCGAAGGGGATCAAATGAAAATAGTATTAAATATTTTAGCAGTGGTGTTCGTAGTTGGGCAGGTGATTTTTGTGTCTTCTGGATTCATAAATCCACAGCAGAACGATGATAGAGAATCTGTAGTACATTGGGATATGAGCGGTGACGATATCGATGCTCCATACACGATTTATGAGACAAAATTATATGGGGCAGATACACCAATTAACGGATTCTTTTTCCCAATGAAAGAAACGTCAGAAACGATAAAAGTCCGTTGCGAAATGAATTGGATGGATACCTTTGAGGGGACTGCCAACTTAAAGATCAACAAGTTATCTGGTACGAACTTAGAGTATTATTATGAAATTATCCTGGATGATTTGGTAGGTACATGCGGCAGTCATAATGATATTAATGACCTGGAGTGCGAATTTACTTCGGCGTTTCCGATTGGGTATTTTTACGTTGCGAAAGATAATATATATATGATGTCTTATGAGACTGGCTTTTTAGATGTTTTTAAGGAGTTTGATGTATTTCCGCCGCCCCAGGAGTATATTGATAGGCGGGTCGATACAATGCAGGCAGCAGGTGAACACAGCGGTTATTTCAGTTATCGTCTGGTATGCTCAGAGCAGGGTGTTGAGGATGTATTTGGAGACAAGCAGGACGGTGCTGAGGCTGGCGTACCGGATGGAATGATCCGGGATGAGCACTATCACAATACGATCGAAGCAGACGGAGATGAAAGACGTTATCATTTATGGCCAGATGAGAATATAGGGACGTATGAGTTTACGCATATGACCTGGAAGGAAAATCAGGGGATGATATCTTATTCCAGTTGGAGCGGGGCATTGAAGGATTATATTTCTTTTGAGATTATTGGTGAGGTGCATTATTGATGGAGAAAGAAATGATAAAAATGATATGGTATCTGTCAATTGCCTTGCTGTTCATGCTTTCCGGTTGTAAGCAGTCCAGTCAGCCAAGCGTCAGCAGCACAGAGACTGTATACAATGCCACGCATTTCCATGAAGGGAACTTTGAAGAGCGTATCAGCAGTTATCTGAATAAAGCAGATGAGCTTGAGAGCGAATCGCGGGATTTAATGAATAAGAGTACTGAAGGCGGAGAACTTGTCCGGTATCAGGATCGTGATGGGGAGACGGTCAGATATAAAATGCTCCTTTATAGAGAAACGGGACGATCAGAAACAAATTATTATATCATCGGGGACAGAATTTACTATTCAGAATTATGGGAAAAGTACAGCAGGCCGATTTACTGGGAGCCAGACAGCATCGACATCTGGAATCGTGAATTGGAACAGGGGATGCTGGTGGACGGACAATACTATCGATATGACAGTTCCAGAGAACAGTTTGAACTTTTTGATGCAGTGGAACTGCCATATCGCTCTTTGTCTGAGTTGAATGAGGAATTTGATGGTCTGGAAGTGAACAGGACTTATGATTTTTCCGAGTATAATATCATTGCCGTAAACGGTTATTTGCTTGGTGGTTGCTATGATAATCAATGGTTTGATTGTTTTGATCTTTATCCGTTTATTACGGAGATAGAAAATTATAAAATTTATGCTAATGGTGAGTATCAAAGGACAGAGCCAGGTCAAAAAGAAGCTGCCAGTGATTGGGAAATCTATGTTGGTCCGCGGATACACTATGCAGAACAACAATATTATAATAATAATCAGGAGGATACCGTTATCGCTTATTCAGGCATTCATGATTTGGAGATTGAAGATGGAAGGGCAATATCTCCTGATAACGATACCTATCAAAATGAATTGAATAACTATTTGGCAGAAACTGGGCTAGCGGAAGATTATAAATTGTCAAATATTATAAAAATTGATCTTGATGGAGACGGTCAGGATGAAGTACTTATCCAGGCATATTATTTTGATGAATTATACGAGCAATCGAAGGGAATCCATTATATGCGAAAGGTTGTAAACGGTCAGGTGGAAAACTATAATATTCCACTCACAGAGTCAACCAATGAATGGGATTACATAACGATTCGTGGTTTTTGTGATCTTAATGGAGACGGTATCAAGGAAATCTTGTTGTCAGCTAGAGGATTTGGCTATCACTGTTATCTGGCATATGAATTTAAGGAGAACCAATTTATAAGAATATTTGAAAATGGTGCTTGCCATTGAAGCAGGGTTGTATGAGAAAATATAAAAAATGGGTAAAATATACTATAGTTCTAAGCGTTATTCTATTAATTTCTTTAATATTAATACGAGAATTCAATTATCAATAAGATGGGGGATATTCTATTCTTCGGCAATTCCTAACGATCCTGTCCGACTCGGAATGAGACTTAATGAAGATGATGTTGTGGAAGATATTTATGTGATTGGTTGGAATAAGCGATTCTACTTATAGATTCAGAGTAGATAATAAAAAGGGTGTCTTCATGTATGAGATATCTATCATAAATATTCATGACCAGGGTATTATTAGTGATAAACCATATTATATTTCCATAAATCAGAACCTATTTGAAAATGATTAATCCAATTGTATAGTTGGCAAATTAGATGATTTGAATAAAGTACAGTGAAAGATTTAGAGGGGTATGGTAAATAGGATGAAACGACAAAAGAGAAAAACTGCAAAACGTTATATGATTTCAATGATAGGTTTGCTCAGCGGATTGATTATTGTCATATTAATTATGGAATCGGTCACTGGCTGGCGGATAAAAGATTTAACGAAAGGACTAACAGCCAAAACTATTAATACCGTAACCGATATTACGGAACCTGAGACTATGAGTAAGGTCATGGATTTTTCTGTCAAGCTTCTGAAAAGCAGTGCAGTGAAGTCTGAGAATACTCTGATTTCCCCTTTATCTTCCCTTAATGCATTGGCAATGGTTGCTGTGGGGGCAGAGGGGGATACCAGAACACAGATGGAAGAGGCCGTCGGATTTTCGGTAGAAGAATGGAAAGAATATGTTTATTTATATCAGCAGGGACTGCCGGAGGCGGAAACGGGCAGCCTTAAGCAGAGCAATTCGATCTGGTTGAATGAAGAAAGCGAGCTGAAGATAAAACAGTCGTTTCTTCAAACGATTACCGATTATTTTGGGGCATCCGCTTACCAGATACCCTTTGATGATAAAACACGGAAAGAGATGAATCTCCGCCTCAGCAAAGAAACCAACGGCACCATTAAGGAGATTCTGCCGGAGCTCTCAGAAGAGGCGGTGATGTATCTGGTTAGTACCATGTCGTTTATTTGTGAATGGTCCAAACCGTATGATGAGTATCAGATCCATGATAAGACATTTACAACGGAACAGGGAACCCAGCGGAAGGTCCGCATGATGACGGGTAAGGAATTCTATTATCTCCGCGATGAAAAAGCGGTTGGTGTGATGAAATATTATGATGAGGGTCGATATGCTTTTGTGGCATTGCTCCCAAATGAAGGAATCTTCATGCAAGAGTACATTTCTACTCTGTCTGGATCTGGAATATTGCAGGCTATGAACCAGGTTGAAGACAGACCCATCATCATGGAGTTGCCACAGTTTCAGCTTTATACATCAGAGGATCTTAAATCTTCTTTGGAAATTATTGGAGTAACGGAGGGCTTCGATCGGGAACAGGCAGATTTTAACGGTATTGCTACGTTGAATCTTGGTAATCTATATATAGAGGATATTGTGCAGAAGACCTATATTGATGTAAATGAACATGGGACTAGCGCTGGTGCAGCAACTGTTATTGCGGTATCAGCCACGGCGGCTATTGAAGAGGAGCCGGTTTATATAACCTTTGACCGTCCATTTGTATATATGATTTTAGATCGTAAGACAAATATGCCGATAATGATGGGAACCGTTATGGATATTGGCTCTTGATATGATCAGCTTGCTGATTATTACTCTGCTTATGTACCTGAGCGCCGGCTCAAAAGATGTGGCAGGAACACTGTTTCAAGAACCTGAATTTACAAAAGCCTTAACGAGTTTGAATTGGCCAACGTTAATCTGATTGTATCAATGGAAGCGGATAAGGATCGGGCAGATAGCAGCAGTGTATATACTCCATTAAATGTAAGCTATGTGAGCATAGTAAATGAGAACCGGCAGAAGAGGCGGCCGAAGGTTTTGATAGAAAACATGTTAGATGATCCACAAAGTTACTCTCAGATTGACGATCATGGATCATATTATGAGGTAACCCATGGATGCATCATAGCGGAGATCAGTTATGACTTGAGTGTGATGAATGGCAATCGTGTGAGCGATCTGAATGCACATGGTTTGATTGAAAATCCCTATCCTGTTGTAAAACAGTACGCGGCATCCATTGCTGATGCAATACCTAATTGAAGAGTGAGAAAAATATTGTGGGAGGACGAAATGAATAATAAAGCTATCATTGTACTACTGGCAGTGCGTTTATGTATTAGTGGATGTAACCAACCGACAGTGACAGACATTCCAGCCTCAGCGAGTGCATTACCAGAAGAAATGGCACAGCTCGAGGAGCCAGCACAGGAGACAATCGAGACTGAACTGACGATAGGGGAAACTACAGGGCAAAGAAACGAGGATGCAGGTGAGGGATTAACTAAGGAAGCTGCAAAGGCATATCTGGAGGTTATAAACCAGTTGATCTTATCATATGGGGAAGTCGCAGTTGGTCGTATGTCCTTTGACAACGGTGGTATTATTACTGGCACCGCAATTATCAGGCTAATCGATTTTGATGGTGATGGAAAACTAGAGCTTTATTGTGCGTATGCTGCCGATTCGGAGCGTCAGCTAGTTGATCAGCAGGTAATCTATGGGTATTCATCAGATCATGGTCTGATTCATATTATGGAACCTTGCGGGATTAGTAATCCGGGAACAGATGTAAGTCCCGAAACAACGTTTCTGTATAAAGAAGGTAAAGTTTATCTTATGGCTTCGCAGGAAGGAAAGTTTACCCGTTACCTGACCGTTCGTGATAATGTATTAGTGACAGAACTGGAGTATGAAGATGGATGGAACAGTGACGGAGTAACTGTTAATGGGAAAGCTGTGACAACAGAGGAGCTGACACGCATCATTGCTGAGATGGAGTCGGGAGGAGAGCAGAAAACAATCTATTATCTTGATCCGGCAGACGACAGAGTGCTAGCTGAGACTGTGAGAACCAGAGAATATATTGAACTGTTAGCGGGTAAATCAGAGCATAGCGCACTTGACATGGTGTTTATTGCTACTGGATGGCCGGAAGAAAAAACCGATTCAACACAGGTTTTACAGAGGATACCAGATACAAGTGGGCAGCAGCATAGTCAATGAGGAAGGCGATGTGCATAACTGGTTATACATAGCCAGTATGGATGGAAAACAAACACAGTTACTGGTGGGACACAGACGTGACGGTGATGATGGTTGGATCACTGCTTATAGTTATGTAAATGGAAGTATAAAACAAGTATGGGGAATACCAGGATTCCCGGGTGAGATGCAAATTACTGCTGAAGGTGTGTATACATATGAATATACCATCCATCTGCAATGTTGGATGACGAAACGTTTGTATCAAATGCAGGATGGGAAAATGGTGGAAACAGAACGAGAGTTTTATGAACATGGTAATGAAGTGAAGGCATTGATAGAGATTCCGACTTATGATAAAAAGGATGGCAGTCTTAACGGACCAGTTATTCAGCCAGAAGATGCAGTCGTAATTGTGGGAGGGGATAACCGCAAATGGATTTGTCTGAAAAAGAAAACCTCCGGAGAAATCGGATGGATTAAAGTCGAAGGCTCTGGATATATTCAGTCAGATGGGACTGAGATGTGGAATATGGATGTGTTTGATGGATTGAATATGTTTGGATAAATTGTAATATTAATTAGTAAAATAATTTGCGCTGTGGGAAAGACTAAAGTACATTCGAATGATGATTGTCCATGTGGAATTTTATTTCTGTTAAGAGGAGCTGCATGCTCTGGGTATCTTTTTATAATTGCCAATTTATGCCGGAAATAATATGGTGATAATAGAATGGTGTAAGGTGCGAAGCATAATATCACATCTTACATTTTTTCTATTGTGGTGATTAAAATGGTGTAGTATAATAAAGAAGAACGTACATTCGAACACGCTGTTGAGAACCATTGGAGATATAAATTTCAAAATGGAAACAACTTCAGCAGATGGCAAGAGCTATAAAATTATATAATATAATTATACAATTGAATAAGTGGGAGGTGTGAGATGCAAAGTTCTAATATATTAATATATACTGCTGAGGATGGAGTTACAAAAGTAGATGTAACTTTTGATAAGGATTCTGTTTGGCTATCAATTGCACAAATGGCAGAGCTCTTCCAACGGGACAGAAGTGTGATATCAAAACATATTAAAAATGTTTTTGTAGAAAAAGAACTTCAGGAAGAAAGCAATGTGCAAAATTTGCACATTGCAAATTCAGATAAGCCAGTAAATTTCTACAGTCTTGATGTGATTATTTCTGTTGGCTATCGTGTAAAGTCTCAGAGGGGGGTTCAATTTAGAATATGGGCTACCAATATTCTGAAAGAATATATGAAGAAGGGCTTTGCAATGGACGATGCCCGGCTTAAGGAAATAGGTGGCGGTGGTTATTTTAAAGAACTTTTAGAAAGAATACGCGATATCCGTGCTTCTGAAAAAGTATTCTATAGACAGATATTAGAGATATATGCTACAAGTATTGATTATGATTCAAAGGCCGAAATTTCCATCAATTTTTTTAAAAAGGTACAAAATAAAATTCACTATGCAATCCACGGAGAAACGGCGGCAGGGGTTATCTTCCATCGAGTAGATGCCGAGAAAGATTTTATGGGAGTGATGTCATTTTCAGGAAATCAACCGACACTAAAAGAATCAAAAGTGGCAAAAAATTATCTTAACGAAAAAGAGCTTCGATCTATGGGACAGCTTGTATCAGGATATTTAGATTTTGCGGAACGTCAAGCTGAGCGTGAACAGGTTATGACAATGCAAGATTGGGCGATGCATTTGGATAATATCTTGACAATGAGTGGGGAAAAACTTCTTAATGGGAAAGGTACTATCAGTCACTTGCAAGCCATGGAAAAGGTTGAGGGCGAATATAAAAAATACAAGTCACGTACGTTAAGTGAAGTGGAAAATGATTATTTAAATAGTATTCGTGCATTAGAGGATATGAAATTTTAAAGTATTAGGATGTACGTATTTGTGAAAATATGGATTCCGCCAAGGGGCAGCCATACCCTTTGAGTATCCTTTTCATAATCTCCGCACATGATGAGTATTTTGATATTTTGAATCGGCAGCAGGTATATCGTGCTTGTTGGATGCAATATCTGCAGGGAATTGGCGATCGCCATGGTTATCGTATGATGCATTCCTATAAAAGTGATCTGGCAATCGAAAGGGCGTGGCATCTGTACATTTTTGGAAACTCATACCGGAAAACAATTTTTCTATTTCCTGTCTAAGTATTATTCGAAAAACAGAAAAGAGTGTCCGTGCTGTGGCGAACCGTGGGTAAACACTGATCAAAAGTACAAATATGGGTATGTGTGTCATAAATGCAGGCTTGTGTCGGATGATATCGGTTGAATGGTCTGGGGTATGACTGCAGTCGTAGCACCCGGATTTGTTTCACAGATTGGTTTTAAAGAGTTTTGGGAGGAAAGGATATTTGCTAGTGAAAAAAATGAAATTGTATTATTTACGGATGGAAATATAGCTCTAGAAGTTCCAATTACGCCGGAACAGGATACGGTGTGGTTACCCAAGAACAAATGTCTGAACTTTTCTGGACGGCACGTTCATCTATTGCCTATCATATAGGCAAGATATTTAATGAAGGAGAACTTGATAAAAGTACTTCTGTCGAAAATTTCGACAGAAGTAAAAATACAGCTTCCAGACCTCCTATGTAATCTTGACGTGATTATTTCAGTAGGATATCGTGTAAAATCAAAGCGAGGAATTGCGTTCGGGCGATGTGTTTCGATGTGGCGGGATGGGGTAATGAAGGAATATCAGCATTGTGAAGTAACGAAAGAGTTGGAGCAGGAGTGGCAGAAAACCATATAGGAAATTTTGTTACAGATATTAAATATTTGCGGCAATTTAAAAGGGGTTATGTTCTTCATTTTCATTTCGAATTATGGACATAGCCTCTTTTTTTTGATAGATTGGTAATCTGATGAATGTAATTATTACACACCGGTCAAAGCAACAGAAAAGAAAGAGCAAGAGGAGAAAAAATTTACGTGGATATTAAAAAAGAAGGCGAAAATTAGAATGTATTTTTAGTCTGATCTATAGTAAAATCATATTATAATTTCAAAAAAATCAGATAAGCACAGCAAACAACATAAAAATTCAGCAGAAGCTGAAAAAGAAAGCTTGTATAATAGTGATAGAATCATCACAATTAATATTATCTGGAGAACATACAAATGGGGGAAAAGGATATGTCTGAAACATTACGCATTGTAATTGCAGATGATGAACCAAAAGTCTGCATTGTCGTGCAGAAATGTGTTCATTGGGAAGAACTGAATCTGGAATTGGTAGGGATTGCCCATGACGGCCAGCAACTGTTTGAGAAAATAATAACCGAAAAACCAGATTTGGTCATTACCGATATTGATATGCCGGAGATGAACGGCTTAGAGTTGATTGAACAAGTCCGAAAACAGAATATTGATTGTAAATTTATTATCATCAGTGGCTACCGTCAGTTTGAATATGCTCATAAAGCACTGAAAAACAATGTTGACGACTATCTGCTCAAGCCTATCGACGAACAGGAACTGAACGAGTCTCTGCACCGGCTTAAAATGGCTGTTTTGAATGGCCGGCTGCACAGTGAGAAAGCAGTGGAAACGCTGATCAGTAAAAATAAACGAGACAAAGAAAATATCCACCGTATATTCCTGAATCAAATCTTAATTCTTGGCGATGAATTTGAACTTAATGCCGGGCAGATTGAAGAGGAGTACGGTATCTGTCTGTCTGAAGGCATCTATCAGGCCGCCATTGCCAAACTCGACAATACCGAGCAGGAGGATTTATCCGATGGACTGTCCGCCATCCAAACCAAATTAATTACCATCTTTAAAAGGATTTTTCAAGCCGATTGCCGGGAATTATTTGTCCAGACCGAGGCTGAACGGATTTTCTTCGGGATTTACTATGACTCCGAACATGGGGCAGGCATCAATGAAAAGTTCAGGCAATTTTATGAATATGGTAAAAATATCGTGGAACTGTTTATCGGCTTTTCCTTGACTGTCGGTGTCAGCAAAAAGCATACAACCCTGCAGGCATTCCCTCACACCTTCGACGAGGCTAAAGCAGCAGTCTGCTTTCGGATTGTCGAGGGCATTGACCGCACAATATTTTATGAAAAACTACAGATACCGGAACTATTTTTTGATCATCATGCCCGTGGGGCAATGAAAACCAGAATCTGCAAAGAATTTGAAGCATTGGATACGGAGAATTTCAAGCATTACATGAACAGCCTGTATTTCATTGAAAAACAGCACTGCAATGCCGTGGAGCTAAAAGATATCAGTAACTTTATCATCGATACGTTCTTTGAAAAACAAAAGGAACTGGGGAATGAAATTGAAAATGCCGAATATCAGCATCAGATTGCCTGGCAGAAAGTCCGGAATGCCATTTCCATTAAAGAAATGAAACAGGCAGTCGTGAGTACCGTCACAGCGTTGACAGAAGAACTGAAAGAACAGAAACGCAGTCAGAAGCGAAAACCAATTCGGGAAGCGATGAACTACATTGCCGACCATTATAGTGAAAACATTACTCTGGATGTGGTGGCTAAGGCTATCCACCTGAATCCGGTCTATTTTTCCAATGTTTTTAAAAAAGAAACTGGTGAGAATTTTGTTGACTATATCCACAAATACCGGATTGAAATCGCTAAGGTAAGATTAAAAGAAGAGGATACGCCAATTGTCGGTATTGCGTCAGAGCTTGGCTATTATGATGCCAAATATTTCAGCAAGCTATTTAAAAAATACGTTGGTGTAAAACCCTCTGACTACCGTAAAATCTATGGTTAGGAGAACTGTGCAGGTGGAAAAGATATATGTGCTGACCGAATCAAAATTAAAAAAGATGATCGACGAGCGGGCGGAGGAATTGCAGAAAAAGGCCAATGCCGAGCTGGAAAGCAAAATTCTTGCCAAAGAAACCAATCTGGCCAGCCTCCAGAGCCAGATGAATCCGCATTTTTTGTACAATGCTTTGGAGGGAATCCGGGGGCAGGCAATTATTGACGAGGCTCCGGTTATTGCGGACATTGCTCATGCCCTGGCCGATTATTTCCGTTACAGCATCAGCTCCCGGAGCGACATCGCAACCCTGAACGAGGAACTGAGTAATATGAAAAACTATCTGCAGATTCAGCAGTTCCGTTTTGACAACCGCTTTCAGGTTGATATCCATTACGACCAGGAAGACTATCATGTGCTGGAGACACTACTGCCCAAGCTGACGCTGCAGCCAATTGTAGAAAATGCCATTTCCCACGGCTTTGTCAAAACCAGAAAAGATGCCCTGATTCAGGTAAAAGTGATAGCCACCAGAAAAAATGTCAATATTACCATATCCGACAATGGTGTGGGAATGGATGCTGAAACTCTGATGAAACTAAACGGACGAATCCGGGGTAACATCCTTCAGGAACAGGAAAAAGGCCGCCATAACGGCATCGCCATGCCCAATGTTCATAAACGTATTCAATTAATGTTCGGGGAAGATTACGGAATCCATATCTCCAGCATTGCCGGAGTCGGCACGGATGTGGAAATCCACATTCCCTTCTGCACCAACCAAAAGGAGGTGCTGCGATGAGAACAGAAGTGCTGCGGATTCAGGGATTGTCAGCAAGCCGGCCGGTTGGTTGTGATTTGAAGCAAATTCATATGAATCTTTACGAGGGTGAAGTCCTTGGTTTAGTAGGGCTTCATGATTCGGGAAAGTCATTCTTATTTGACTGCCTGATGGAAACCCAGACAGCCAGTGAAGGAAAAATCTTCTTATACGAAGAAGTCAAAACAGTGGCGGAATGGACGAAATCAGACAAAATTTTCCGAATCCGCCCGCAATCAGCTTTGGTGCCAACCCAGTCTGTTATGGAAAATATATTTGTTATCCGCGGGCAGCGAAAAAGCAAATTTATTGTTCCATGGAAAGCATTAAGGCAGCAGGCAGCTGTGTTTATGTCTGAATTCGGCATTGAAATGGAACCGGAGCTGTTAGTTTCAGAGCTATCCTTAGCGGAATGCCATATTGTTGAAATCTTAAAAGCATATATCTCCGGCGGGACATTGATTTTGATTGACGATATTATGACCCCTTACGCAGCTGGCGATTATGATGTGCTTTACAGCGTAATCAGGAGGTTCCAGGAGAAAGGAATCTCCTTTATTGTATGCGGCTGTCAGATGGAAAAACTGCAGCGGCTGACAGAGCGCTGTTTGTTTATGGTAAATGGCAGCTCCGTTAAAATGGTTGACAATATCCGTCGGAAGCAGTTGGATGAGATTAAGGTTCTGATGGGCAGTAAAACAAAGCATTCAGAAGATGAGGCCGGAATAAGAACCAGAAACCGAAGTGCCGGTGAGGTGATTTTTGAAGCCCGGGACATTCAGATGACTTCCGGTGAAATCATAAACCTCCGGATTAAAGAAGGTGAGATCGTGGTAATGGTCGATTTCTTCCAGCAGTGGGTGCCTCAATTGGTCGGGATGATTGCCGGAAAACAACCGCATTCCGGCCAATTAATGCTGGAAGATAGGCCGGTGAAGAAAAAGTCCAGGCGAATTTACATCTCCGATTTCTTAGAAAGCAATTATATGATTAACAGCCTGAGTTTTCGTGATAATCTGTGTCTTGCCGTATTTAACAAGATTTCCACCTTTGGCTTTCTGCATCCACAAAAGGCCAGAGTGATTGAACGGATATTCAGGGAACAGTACGAGCTATCGGAGGAGCAGTTTTCCTTTGAATGGGGCAGTCTGTCCTTTGGCGAGAAAATGGCGGTCTATCTGGAGCGGATAAAACTGCAGAAGTGGAATATTATGTTCTGCACCAATATTGAGAATGTTATGAGCTATGAACTGGAGGAGATGATAACCGGACAGCTAAAGGACATGGTTCGCGGGCGGCGGGCGATTTGTATCTGTGCCACCTCATTTGAGAAATATTCCAAGCTGGCGGATTATTATTTGCTGTTGACCGAGGAAAAAGAAATCAGAAAATTTACGTATTCCCAGTTGTGTGAATATTTCAAAATCTAAAGATTTTACCCCTATTCTATAGTTTGATAAATTGTGAACCAAATCTGTGATTGCTATAATGGCAGTAATCACAGAAGGAGGATTGAAGATATGAAAAAGAGAATGTTATCCATAGCGTTATCCGGATTACTGGCAATGTCAGTGTTAAGCGGATGCGGAACCACCGATAACAACCAGAATGCCGCCGACAGCGGTCAGACAACTGCCGACGCATCAGGCAATGCCACCCAGGGAACAGCAGACGGAACTGTCAATGTTGCCGTATCTCTGGGCAATGCCGCCGATTATTACATTGGTACCATGGTTGGAGCCGCAGTGGAAGCAGCTTTTAAAGATACCGGAGCGAATGTTCAGGTATTGGACGGAGCGGATGATGTGGTCAACCAGATTAATCAGATTCAGAATTCTATTACCAGCGGCGTTGATATTATCTACATATTTCCAGTTGGTGACGGTGAAACCTATTACGATGTTCTCCAGACAGCCAGAGCATCCGGAGTAAAAACTCTGATGAGCAATAATTACGCCGGTGAAGGCGGAGCTGATGCTTTCGTTGGAAGCGATGAATTCCAGATGGGAGTCATGATGGCAGCAATGGTTTCAGAGTGGGCGGATAGCACTTATCCCGATGCCGGAGCCGGGGAAGTGGAAGTGCTGATTGTGGAATCAACCTTTAACAGCAATACCATCAAACGCTGCCTTGGTATGCGGATGGTTGGTGAGAAGTTTTTGAGAGAAGCAGATGTTGCGGCCGTATATTTTGTGAAAACAGCTGGCGAAGTAGTTTCTTATCTGGATGAACAGGGAAATGAAGTGACTGTGGATGAACCGACCGGTGGCCTGATTTTAGATGATAATGGATATGCCAGGCTGAATCCATATTACAATGAAAAAATCCGCCTTATTGAATATTCTAACCGCAACAGTGCCGGGACTGATTCAACGGAAGCCCAGAATGCAATTGAAAATGCGGTTACTATGGGTGAGCGAAACCTAAAAGCAGTCATGAGCTACGGTGATGTCGGTGCAGCGATTGATACAAAACTGAGAGAGTTGATTGAAGATGGAAGAATTACTACGGATATTGATAAAGCAGCCGTATTCTGTTCGGATTTGACCGATACCAATAAGAGCCTGATTTTAAAGAATACCAATAATGAGAGTATTCTGCGTGGAGTTATGGCGTCCGGTGATTTAATTAATACGTTGCAGGAACGTGCCAAGGCAATGGTGGCCGGCGAAGCGGTTCCTGAATTTACGATGGAACCAATCAGCTATATTATGAGCAATGACGGCGGGACAGATGTGGTTAATGTATATTATACCGAATGTGCCCAATTGCCGGAAACCAATAAATTCTTTAAATAGGACAAAGCATATATGGGTGAGAAAATATTATCAGTAAAGAATCTGACAAAAAAATATCCCGGTGTTACGGCATTAAATGATGTTTCCATTGATTTTTACGAAGGTGAAGTGCATGCTCTGCTTGGCGAAAACGGAGCTGGAAAGTCGACTTTAATCAAGGCTATTGCCGGGGCACTGACACCGACCGCCGGAAGCTTTGAGTTTCAGGATGGTGTCGTTCATCACGAGATGACACCGCATCAGGCAAAAGAGTATGGTGTGGAAGTGATATATCAGGAATTTAATCTGGTTGGCTGTTTAACCGTTGCTGAAAATATTTGCTTCGGTGAACGCTACGGCAAATTTGTGAATCATAAATACATGCGGGATTTGGCAGAAGAAGCATTCCGGCTGTTTGATGTAGATATTGATCCGGGAGCGGCAGTTTATGAACTGCCCTCCTCCAAACAGCAGATTGTGGAGATTTCCAGAGCTATTTTCAGAAAAGCCAAAATCCTGATTATGGATGAGCCGTCAGCACCACTTTCGGTTGCGGAAGTGGAGAAGATGTTTCGGGTGGTAAAAGGCTTAAAAGCACATGGGGTAAGCATTATCTATATCAGCCACCGGATGGAAGAGCTGTTTGAAATCTCTGATAAGGTTACAATTATGCGTGACGGGCAATACATAACCACTGTCAACACCAAAGAAACGAACCGACAGGAATTGGTTAATTATATGGTTGGGCGTGAACTAAAAGAAACATTTCCGCCCAAAAAGCCGCCAACTGACCATGTGATGCTGAAAGCAGAGCATCTGCATGGCGATTTAAACGAAGACATCTCGCTGGAAGTAAGACAAGGAGAAATTCTGGGTCTTGGCGGTCTGGTTGGAGCCGGTCGTACAGAATTGGCGCGGTTGCTTTATGGAGCTGATAAACGAACCTCTGGTCAGGTTTTCGTAAATGGTATTCAGGTGAATGTCTCTACCCCGGCAGAAGGAATTAAGGCTGGAATCGGAATGATACCGGAGGATCGGAAGCGGCATGGTTGTCTGCTGACCAGAAGCATTCGGGTCAATACCTCTTTATCCTGTATTCGGGATATTTCCCGGTTTGGATTTATTGACCGGAAAAAGGAAAAAGAAATTACCGAAAACTACAGCCGGTCCATGAAACTTAAAACTCCAAGTATGGAACAGCTAGTCGGTAATCTAAGTGGTGGAAACCAACAAAAAGTAGTCATAGCAAAAACTCTGGCTGCCAATTGCAATGTAATAATTTTTGACGAGCCTACCCGCGGTATTGACGTTGGAGCCAAGCAGGAGATTTATAAGTTGATTGTAAATCTTGCAGAGGAAGGCAAGGCAATTATTATGATATCGTCAGAGATGGAAGAATTGATTGGGCTGAGCGACCGGATTCTGGTTCTCCATGAAGGGAAAATCAGCGGTGAGCTGAACAAAGAAGAATTCAGTCAGGCCAGAATATTAGACCTGGCATCAGGCGAATAGAGGAGAGATTGCTATGGAAAAGGTAAAGAAACAAATTGATATTCAAAAGATTTTTAAAGACTATGCGATGGTATTCATCTTTGCGGCATTGTTTATCTTATTTAGTATTATGAATTCCTCTTTTTGCTCATGGATGAATATCAAGAACTTAATCATTCAAAATAGTTATATTATCGTTGTGGCAGTTGGCATTTCCTTTGTGATGATGAGCGGTTCACTGGACTTGTCGGTTGGCTATCAGGTTGCGGCAATCGGTGTTTTGGCGGCCAGATTGATGACAACAGAGGGGGTTCCGGTCTGGGCAACGATTATAATTGCGTTGCTGTTTGGAATGTTTTTGGGTTTTATTAATGGTGGTGTGGCAGTTCTGTTTAAGATTGAACCCTTGATTGTTACGATTGCAACGATGACCATCTTCCGTGGACTGGCAAGCTTGATATCCGGCGGCTTATCCTATACTAATTTTCCGAACTCGTTTCGGCTAATTACCCGCGGTACATTCATTGGTATTCCGTTGGATGTATGGATTGCTATTCTGGCAGTGGCGATTGCCAGTCTGATTTACAATTTCACTTACTATGGCCGCTTTGTTAAAGCGATGGGCGGCAATGAAGAAGCAACCAGACTGGCTGGTGTCAATGTCGGTCTGATGCGGATTTCGACCTTTGTAATCAGTGGTTTGTTTGTTGGAATTGCCAGTTGTATCTATATCTCCAAACTGGCATCTACCAATGCGACCTATGGCCCTGGTATTGAGTTTACCGGCATGACTGCGGCAATCCTTGGCGGGATTTCATTTAACAGCGGCGAGGGCAAGATGTGGGGACTGGTTGTCGGTATCTTCACGCTGGCAATTATTGAGAACGGAATGCAGCTGGCCGGGCTGAACCAGTATATTCAGTATATTGTAAAAGGGATTATCTTAATACTGGCAATTGCTTTTGATAAATACCAGCGAACTCAAAAAGTAAAGAAAAAAGCAGTTTGATCACAGCAAAAAAATGTGGATAGAGAAGAATTTGGCTCTGTCCACATTTTTTAAAACAAGAGAACAAGATTTATATGCCAGATTTAGCTTTGCCTGCAATTATAGTGACAGAAGTTCAAAAAAATGGAACAAAAAAGCGTAGTATCAGGCTAAATAATCAGAAGATAAAAAAGACCAATATTGCTAAGATATCAATATAATCAACCAGAAAAAAGCAAGGAGGATGAAACGTGTTTGACAATTTTTTGATCAGAAAAGATAGTTTGGAAAATGAGGAAGATGCAGACGGAAATGTAATCGGTTTTAAATTTGCCGCCAGAAATGCAAACTACAGAGGGGTATTTCTTTCGCTCCACAATGGCTACTATATCAAAGTGGATGGTGTCGAGTATAAAAGAGATGTTCAAACATTCGAAATTAATGGCAAAGCACCTCGTGATTTTGAAGAAATTAAGACGGCAGTATGGGAGCACTGGGATTATGACGATGAAGGAATCATTCATATAAAGAAAGCCAGCGGTTTGGCATCGGGGATACATGAAATCGAATTTCAGCAGTCCATTCTTGCAGCCTATGGTTATCTGCCAACAGATGAAGAGTGGGTAAAATGCCCCCCGGAGCCAGGTACCGGTGCCGGTTCAGATAAAACTAAAAACATCGTAACATATGTATTGGAATTACAGGCGTAGAGGAGGAGTTGTGATGGGAACAATAAAAAGAGGTGTCTCTCTGTACAGTTATCAGCAAACCCAGTTTTTTAAAGAATTAGATTTGGAAGGACAGATTCGGGAAGTCGGAACGAATCTCTACGGAGCAGATGGAATTGAGCTTCTGGATGAAATGTCACTGCGTCAGTATCCTAATCCTCCGGAAGAGTTCTTCAGTCAATGGTTTGGCTGGATGGAAAAATATAATACCACACCAGTAACTCTGGATGTGTTTTGTGACGTGCTGCAATTCAGAAATCATGTTATGAGCTATTCAGAATGTGCGGACCGCTTAAAGAGTGATATCCGTCTGGCTAAGAAAATGGGCTTTAAGAATGTCCGCACGCTGGCAACTACGCCGGCAGAGGTGATGATTGAGGCATTGCCGGTGGCGGAGGAATGCGATATTAAACTGGGAAAAGAAATTCATGCACCAATTCCGATTAATGGACAGTATGTCAATGAAATCGTTGACTATTGCCAGAAAACCGGCTGTCAGCATTTGGGACTTGTGCCGGACTGGGGTATCTTTGCATTTCGTCCGTCAGAGGTTACCCTTGACTGGTATGTGCGTCAGGGAGCAAAACGTGAGAGCTGTGATTTGGTAACGGAATTGTGTATGGATAATTATTCAGGCAAGAGCAATGAATTAAACCAAATTGATTTATCTATGTATACTGCAGGCAATGTAGAATCCATGTTCCACAGATATTTAAAGCACGGTGAGGCTCCGGCTGACTTGATTCAGGCTTTTAATAAGATGCAGAATCTGATTCGTGAGCATGTACCGGGATATACAGATATTGACTTTGAAGTTATGGGGCAGGCATTGCTGCTGTCAAGAACCAAAGCTTGGGATTTGAAATCAATCATGCCATATATCGTAAGTATTCATGGTAAATTCTATAATATGTCCGGAGTTCCGGGTAAGCCGGGCACCTATCAGGATATTGCCATTGACTATGAAGGACCGATTCGGTTTTTGAAGGAAAACGGATATATCGGCTATATTAATTCTGAATACGAAGGCCAACGCCGTTTTCAGGATCGAGGTATTGAAGATTTAATCAGTGAAGTGGATCAGGTCAGAAAACATCAGGAAATGCTGAAGCGTCTAATCGGAGAATAAAAAGGAGGATTTTATCATGGCTAAATTAAAATTAGGAATTATCGGAACCGGTGGAATCTGCAATAATAAACACCTGCCGTCCTTAGAGAAAGTACAGGATAAAGTGGAGGTTGTGGCACTTTGTGATTTAGATGAGACCAAAGCAATAGCAACAGCTAAGCGGCATGGTCTGACAGATGTGGCTATTTACACAGATTACAAAGAATTGCTGAAAGACCCCGCCATTGACTTTATTCATGTATGTACACCGAATGTATCACACTGTGCAATTACAGTAGATGCTTTTGCCGCCGGAAAGCATGTGCTTTGTGAAAAGCCGATGGCAGCAACCACGGAAGATGCCCGGAAGATGGTAGACGCGTGGAAGCAGTCAGGCAAGAAATTCACCGTTGGCTATCAGAATCGATTCCGTCACGATGTACAGGTTCTGAAAAAAGCTTGTGAAACAGGCGAACTTGGTGATATTTATTATGGCGAAGCCAATGCCATTCGCCGGAAAGCAGTGCCAACCTGGGGCGTGTTCCCGGATAAGTCGCAGCAGGGCGGCGGGCCGCTGATTGATATCGGCACTCATGCTCTGGATATTACACTTTGGTGTATGGATAACTATGATGTGGACAGTGTCAGCGGTCAGGTCTTCTACAAACTGGGAAATCTGCCAGAGGCAGCTGTGGGTAATACATATGGAGCATGGGATACGGATACCTTCGAAGTGGAAGATTCAGCAATGGGCTTTATTAAAATGAAGAATGGTGCCCTTATTAACCTGCGAGCTTCCTGGGCATTAAATATGCTGGATGCCCGTGAAGCATCCACAACCCTCTGCGGCACTTTGGAAGGGGCGGAGATTAAACATGGCGGCAGCTATCCGGTTTCCGAGCTGTGGTTTAACCATACCAGGCACGGCAAAATGAGTCATGAAACCCTGTCAGGAGAGGCTTTGGTTGACTACTTTGAGGGCGTTAACGAGCCGGCAGGCGTAGTGGAGGTAAAACAATGGGTCAATGCCATTTTGAATGATACCGAGCCTTGTGTAAAGCCGGAAGAGGCATTCCGGGTAACCCAGATTCTTGATGCAATTTATCAGGCATCAGAGAAAAACGAAACAATCAAACTGTAAATAACAAATTAAAAGGAACGGAACGGAATAAACCACTTCGTTCCTTTTTGGAAATAAAGACAGAAAAATGGAGGTAGCAGGTTATTATGAAGTTTAAGTTTGCAGTTGTTGGTTATGGATTTATCGGCAGACGTCATGTCGATACTCTAAAGCAATTTACGGATTCTGATTGCGTTGCAGTCTGCGATATTAACAAGCAGCGGCTGGAAGAGGCCAAGGCAAAGTATCCGGAGATGGAAACTTATGATAAGATGGATGATATGCTTGCAGCAGTATCATTGGATGGGGTGATTATTGCGGCCAATAATAATCAGCACAAGGAACTGGTGATAAAATCAGCACAGGCAGGCTTGCATATTATCTGTGAAAAACCAGCGGCGATGTCAGTTGAGGACCTGGATGAAATGACGGCGGAAGCAGAAAAAGCCGGAGTGACATTTACTGTTCATCAACAGCGACGCTACGATAAGGATTTCCGGAGTGTTAAGGAGTGTTATGATCAGGGACTGGTGGGGGATATCTATACCATCAAAAGTTCTTTGTATGGTTACAATGGTAATATGCATGACTGGCATGTATACAAAGCGGAAGGCGGCGGTATGCTTTATGATTGGGGAGTACATCTGATCGACCAAATTTTGTATATGGTGGATAGCCGGCTGGTGTCAGTGTATGCAGATGTCCGCAATGTAATTAACAAAGAGGTGGATGATTATTTTAAGATTCTGCTGCGTTTTGAGAATCAGGTGACGGCGGAGATTGAATTGGGAACTTATTTTCTTTCCGACCAGAAGGACTGGTTTGAGCGGCACTGGTTTGTTGGTGGAAACAAAGGCAGTATGCATCTGGATAAGTTTGATCCGCAGGGAAGTGTTGTCAGAACAACGAAGTTATTGGAAAATGTGAAGGAAGATCAGGAAAAATCAGCGGCTTCCTATGGACCGACCCGTTCTTTTGGGATTCCGGAGCCGGGGCTGATTGTAACGGAAGAGATTCCTCGTGCCACATGCGAGCAATCCGATTACTTTGTTAATTATTTTAAAGCGCTGAGAGGGGAAGAGGAGTTTCTGGTAAAGGTGTCTGAGGTCAGACGCGTGCTGGCTGTGATAGAGGCTTGCTGGGAGTCCGCGAAAACAATGAGAAGCGTAGATTTTGAGTAGTTGCCTGGAGGAGAAAAGATGATAATTGATGCACACGTACATATTGCGACAAATGAACAGGAGAACGAAAGAGCCAGAGTGGAAAACGTTATCGCAAAGATGGATAACAACAACATCGACAAGGTAGTTTGTTTTCCATTTTCTTCTGGCTTAGAAAAGCAAAAGAAGATGGCTGAGCTGATTGCACCATATGAAGGCCGTTTTATTCCGCTGGCTTTTATCAATCCAAATGATGCTGATGCCAGAGAGCAATTATTATATTGCCTGGATGAGCTGGGTTTTTGGGGTGTGAAAATGCATCCGTGGTTCAGTAATTTCAGTGTCGCCAACATTGAACTGCTGCGTCCGCTCTTTGATATTTTAAATGAACGTAAGCTTTATGCCGTGATTCACTGTACTTCTGAAGATTACCGCGTCCATCCGGTGATGTTCGAACGGCTGGGTAATGAATTTCCCGATGTTATCATCCAGATGGCTCATATGGGTGAAGTAATGGCCGGAGAATTTGCAATTGATGTGGCAAAAAGGGTTACTAATGTATATTTAGATACGGCAATCACCTCTTTTATGGCGGTGGTTCACGTACTGGAGCAGTGCCCGGACAAAGTATTTATGGGCTGTGATTTTCCTTTTTATCAGTTTGAAATGGAAATTCAGAAGCAGCGGATGGCAGCAGAAGATACTGGTGATTTGGCGGGAATGAAAAAAATAATGGGTGATAACTTTGCCAGAGTTTTTAAACTGAAGGAGTAGACAGATATGAAACCATATGCATTTGGTATTGCTATGGAGAAAGATTTTATCGGAATGAATTCTTTAGTTGAACTGGATTTTTTAATCCATGCGGCGGCAGAGGTACATAGTCATGAGCATTTTGAGCTGTTGTATCTTTTGCATGGACATTTAACAGTGACAGTTGAAGAAGAGGCTTTTTTAATGAATCCAAAAGATATGATATTGATAAACGCCAAGCGGAAACACAGCTATGAAGGCAGTGAGGATGTGTTTATCGGCCGTTTTTCAATTTCCCATAGTAAGACCAGAGAATTGCTGGGACAGGATATGGTTTTGTTCTGGTGCAATTCCATTGTCGATAAAAATGAAGCTTATGACGAGCTGCGGAAAGTAATTACCCGGATATTTAATCAGCATATCAAATATGACAGCAAGCGTCAGATTTATTTAAACAGCTTATATTATCAGATGCTGCATATCCTGACCGGGAACTTTTTATTGACCGGCAAAGATTTGCGGTATGAAGCAGAGCAGACCAGAACCGATGACCGGATGCAGGAAATCTATCAATATATCCGCAGTCATTACCGCAAGAGCATTAAATTGCAGGATTTATCAGAACGGTTGTTTTTGTCACCAGCTTATTTGTCCAAATACATCAAAAAACAATGCGATTCCAGCTTTGTTGAACTGCTGAATTCCGTGCGGCTTAACTATGCGATGGAAGAACTGATTTATACCGACTCGTCAATTATGAAGATAGCCATGGACAATGGCTTTGCCAGTGTGGCTGCATACAATAAAGCATTTAAGGAGGCATATAAAACAACGCCTTCGGAATTCCGCCGACAGGTCGGAGTTAATCAAAAAAAGATCAGCAGTGAAGCGGCAAAGCAGGAGAAGCTGCTGATTGAGGAGCGAATGGCAAGCTATCTGCAGGATGATACCGAAGAACTGGATGATGGAAATGGAGCCGAGCTTTATGTTTGCGTCAACCCGGAACAGGTGGCAAAGCAAAGTTGGCAGAATAACAGCAGTTGTCTGATTAATATTGGTACAGCATCTGATTTACGTAAATCGGTATTTCAGGAACAGGTTCTTTATTTAAAACAGCAGTTGGGAGTTGAATATGTTCGCTTCTGGGATATCTATGCACCGGATTTGTATCTTGATATTCATGCCTCTGGCTCGGAACTGCATTTTGGCCGGATTGACGAAGTGCTGGACTTTTTAGTGAAAAATAAGCTAAAGCCTTATCTTGAATTGGGCTTTAAACCCTTGCGGCTGCTTAAAAATACCCAGAATGCCCTGCTGGAGATTTCGCGGGAACAGGAGTTTTGCTCTGACGAAGAAATGAGCGGTTTCTTCAGGGAACTGCTCAAACACTTTATTCATCGTTACGGAGCGGAAGAAGTCCAGACCTGGTACTTTGAATACTGGAAAAAAGAAAATTTGCATTTTTCAGAATTAGTATATGAGTTTCAGCCCATGACAGAGGACGTTCATCAGGAATATTTTCATCGTTTTGACCTTCTGGCCAGAGCCTTTCGTCAGGTTTTGCCGGAAGTACAGCTTGGCGGCGGCGGTTTTTCGATGCAGCACTATGGTCGGGAGGGGTTTGGCAAGATTCTGAAAGAGTGGAAGCGGAGTCAGGAGCAGCCGGATTTTATTTCCCTTAATTGCTATCCCTATCAATTGGAGCGGGAAGGAACGCTCTATTTTGAAAAGAAATCAACAGATATGTATTTTGTGGAGCATAATCTTTTGTTGGCCTCGGAAGTAATGGCGGAGTATGGCTTGGAAACCATACCGGTGCATGTTTCTGAATACAGCCTGACCTTGTCTAACCGCAATGCCATCAATGATCACTGTGCCAAAGGGGCGTTTCTGATACAAAATGCGATTGCCTGTATGGGAATCACGGATGTTATGGGGCATTGGCTGGCAGCAGATACCTACGCAGATTTTCATGATACTCAAAGCTTCCTGTTTGGTGGCTGTGGTTTTATGACCAAAACCGGGGTTCCCAAACCGGGATTTTATGCGTTTGAATATTTAAGCCACCTCTATAAGCACTTGCTTGCCAAAGAAAAAAATTATGTGCTTACCGGTAACAGCCGTGGAGCCTTCCGGATGGTAAGTCATAATTTCAAACTCTTAAATTACAATTATTATTTGACTGATGAGAGTGAAATTCAGATTCAGGATATTCCACAGATGTTTGAAAATCACGATTCCTTGGTGATAAAGGTAACTCTGCAGTCCGTCGCTAATGGTGTTTATATGATAAAAAACAGTCTGGTCAATCAAGAATTTGGCAGTGTTCTTGATGAATGGGTGCGATTGAATATGGAAACCCAGTTGACGATGCAGGAGCAGGATTATTTAAAGCGGATTAGTACCCCGCGTTTGTCAGCACAGGAGATCTGTGTTGAGAATCATGTGCTGGAATTTGAATTAACCCTAAAGCCCAACGAGATGCGATACACACAGATTGTTCCGAAATGAGAAAGGCGGAGGTATGCAGGCACAATTTACAAAAAAGCTGAGTTCTCTGCGGATCAGAGTGACGGTTTTAATCTTTTTGGCGGCCTTTACCCTGATTGGATTTTTAATAGGGAACAATGCCTATGCGATCAGTGTGGTACAGCAAAACGTTTTTAAAGCAAATTCGGAGTTGATGTCTCTTTATATGAATCAGGTGGATTCGTCTTTGGAGGTCATGGAAAATTATTGGGCCGGTATCCAGTTATCCAGTGATATTTTGATATTGTCAAAGACAGAGAAGGAAATTGACTACTATACTGCACAGGCCAGAGTTAAGATGGATATGGAAAAAATTATCCAGACTTATCATTATGTAGACGATTTATTTATCTATTTTGAGACAAATGAGGAATATCTGGATGCTGCTAAATATGGAATCGGCACAAGTAAACGCAAAGAAGTAGAGCGGGCTGTGATTGCAGAAATCGAGAGGCAGAAGCTGACCGGGATGAAACGCAGTGAATGGGGATTCTTGGAGCAGAATGGAAATTACTATTTGGTACGTATATTTCAGTATCGTAATATTTATATGGGCGGCTGGGTTGATGTTTCGAACTTGCTCCATACGATGCAGGTGGATGGTTTTCGCAGTGTTGATTACCTGTCTTTCTATGCAAACGATGGATATGAGTTGGGTGATGCTCTGCCGGAGATGGGACAGCCACTGTCAATTAGCAGCGAAACGCAGACCTTCAGTGAAAAAATCAACGGAACCAAATATCTGGTGATTACCGGCCCTTCCAGATGCGGCTCATACAGTCTGGTTGCGATGATAAAAGACCAGAGTGTCATGGAGGGGCTGATTGCATTTCAAAAGGTAATTGTGGCTCTGGTGATTTGTTCACTGGCATTTTTATTTGGCTTTGGCACTCTGATTCGCAGATGGATTTTGTTTCCGGTCAATCAACTGTGCTCTGCAATGAATCAGTTTCAGAGCGGCCAGGGGGAAATCCTGATTCAGGATGAAAAATTCTGCATGGAATTCCGGTTGTTGAGTGAAACTTTTCAGAATATGATTACCAATATCCGTTCTCTTAAGATTGATGTATATGAAGAAAAGGTACAGCGGCAGGTGGCACAACTGCAATATTTAAAACTACAGATAAACCCCCATTTTTATATTAATTGTATTAATATCATCCATAACCTTGCAATAATGAAGAAAAATGAACTGATTTGTGATTTGTCAACGTATCTGGGAAATCATCTGCGTTATACGATGGAAGGAAATACTTTGGATTACCTTTACCGGGAAATCGAATATGTGGAAAACTATCTCCATATTCAAACTGTTCGTTTTGGGGATTGTTTTACTGCCGACATTGAGGTTGAGGAAGCTGCTTCCGGTGTGATGGTACCACCTTTAGTCATCCAGACATTTATTGAAAACACCGTAAAATATCAGGTTACAGCCGGCGGTCATATTAATATTTTTATTCATGTGGGATGCTGTATGGGAGCTGACGGTACTCATCTGCAGATTGAAATCTGGGACAGTGGCAATGGATATTCGGATGAGATTTTGACGTGCTTGAGGGAAGGCCGAAAGATTTATGATAAGCAGGGAGAACATTATGGAATCAATAATGTGGTAAACCGGATTCATCTGATTTACAAAGGCGAAGGGCATGTGGAGTTCAAAAATCACGACCGGACAGGCGGGGCTTACATTATCATAACCCTTCCGGTTGATGGAGGAGAGGAGAGTACAGATGGTTCGTCTTTTAATTGTTGATGATGAGATACATAGTGCGGAAGGAGTCAAATGTGCGATTGACTGGGAGTCAATTGGCGTTACCGGTATTTTTACGGCGTATAGCATGGCTCAGGCTCAGAATGTAGTGGAGCGGGAGCAGATTGATTTGCTGATTACGGATATTGAAATGCCGCAGGGAACCGGATTTGATTTGCTTCAATGGATTTACCAGCGAAAGCACGTTCCAGTAACCATTATGCTCACCAGCTATGCAGAATTTCATTATGCGAAGCAGGCAATTAACTACCAGTGTCTTGATTATCTCCTGAAACCGGTATCAAGAGAGCAGTTACTGGAAACTTCAAAGCGGGGAGTCGAAGCGGTGATGGAGAAACGCCGGAGAGAACCTGCGGTTCCCGGCGATATGGAGGAATCTACAGTTAGCCGCATTAAGAAGTATATCAAGTCGCATATTGACACAGAGCTGAGTCGGGGGCAGATTGCGGCTGAATTTTTCATGAGCACTGATTATGTTTCACGGCTGTTTCGGCAGGAATCCGGAAAACAGATGTCTGAATATATTACTGAAGTACGGATGGAAGAAGCCAGATATCTGCTGGAGACCTCCAACTTGCCGGTTGGCGAGGTTGCATATCAGGCGGGATATAATGATTTGGCTTATTTTTCAAAAGTATTCCGTAGCCGGAACGGGATGACACCGGCGCAATACCGGAGAATTGAAAAAAGATAATGTCGGGGAAGGCAAATGAAAAAAAGACTATTAGGAATGATATTAGCAGTATGCATGATTAGCGGAGCTTTCGGTTGCAGCAGCTTTGAAAACTTTGGCGGTAAGATTGGCGGCAATACAGAAGATAGCACGGACGCGAAGACAGCCTTACAGGAGCCGGTTAAGCTGGTGATGTCTTTCCGCATCAATGGTACCGCTCCGGCAGAAGCACAGATTGACAGGATAGAAGCCGCACTGAATGAAATATTACGGGAAAAGATTAATGCCGAAATAGAACTGATAATTATCCCGTCAGCTTCTTATAAACAGCAGATGACACTGTTGCTTTCCGGCAATGAGCAGCTTGATGTTATGGGCATCGTTCCGCAGATGACACCAGCGGCGGTAGCTGGCGGACAGCTCCTTGATTTAACAGTCTTGCTGCAGACATACGGCCAGGGGATTCTAAATGAATTGCCGGAGGAGTTATTAGGCTGCGGCATGTTTGATGGAGTTCAATACACAATTCCTATTCAGGCGGATACGGCAGTAGGCATGGGGTTTTATGTAATGAGAAAAGATATTGTCCGAAAATATGATATCGATATCGATTCCGTCAAAACTTATGAGGATTTAACAAAAGTATTTCAGATTGTCCATGACAATGAACCAGAGCTTACGATTGTTGCTCCGCGAAATGCCGGGATGTCCTTTTTAGAGTATAATTGCTCATGGGATAAACTGGGTGATTTTTTCGGTGTCTTGGAGAACTATGGTCAGGATGACTTAGAGGTGGTGAATCTGTTTGAGACTCAAGCATACAAAGAGTATTTGGCGGTTATGCGTGACTGGTATCAGCGTGGTTTTATCAGTACAAGTGTGACAATTGCAGCAGAGGGTGCACCAGCTTTGGTTAATGACGGCACTTTATTTGCCTATGCACATGCGAACAAACCTGGGGGCTTGACTCAGGAGAGCATTTCTGCCGGCCATGAGATGGTTGGTTGTCAGGTTTTGGAATCCATCAACGGAACGTTAAATGCATGGCAGTGGACAATTCCGGCAAACAGCAAGAATCCGGAAAAAGCAATGGAATTTTTGAACCTGCTCTACACAGACCCGGATGTTATCAATCTTTTGGCTTATGGCATTGAAGGGGAAGATTATGTGGTTCACGCCGATGGCCGGATTGGTTATCCGGGGGGTCTCGATTCCAGTCCGGAGGGCTATTCGATGGCCGGCATGCTATGGTCATTTGGTAATGAATTTAATGCTCATGTATGGGAAACCAATGATTTGGATATCTGGGAACAGACTCGGGAATGGAATAAAAACGGTATCACATCAAAGGCGTTCGGATTTGTTTTTGACAGTACACCGGTATCAATGGAAATAGCAGCCGTTCAAAATGTTTATGATCAGTACCGGATGGCATTGGAATGCGGTCTTGTCGAACCAGCGGCGGCTCTGGATGAAATGAACCAAACGTTATATGCTGCCGGACTTCAGGAAGTTATTAATGAGAAGCAAAGACAGTTGAATCAATGGGCCGCTTTGAATAACTGATACGGATTATGCAATATTACATGAATATAAAAAAGGCAAGTGCCAGTGTTTGACGAAATGAGCATTATTTTATTGGGAAAAAGATGAGAATGGTCAAAGTGTACAATGGTGACTGCATTCTTATAGTTTTTGACTGGATAATCCTAAAGGACGGAAAGCATAAAATGTTATACTGATATCATCAGAATGATTGCGATTTACCAACAAAAAAAGGAGAAGATGAATATGAAAAAAAGGAGAAACATATTAGCGTTAATGCTGGCTGCGTCAATGACGATTTCATTAGCTGGGTGCGGGGGCGGTAACTCCTCTGACAGCTCAGGCAGTTCTGCAAAAAATTCTCAAAGTGCTGCGACGACTGATGACAGCAGCAGTAACGGTGGAGCTGAACGTGCTGCGGCAGCGGCCAGTGGACAGGCGGACAAGGTGGTTGTTGCTTTAACAGCAAGTTCGTTCCACATTGCCCCCTTTGGGTCAAGCAGTATTCCACGTTTTTGGCTGGTTCAAAATATGTATGGTTCCCTGTACTGCACACCTTTCTATGGCGCTTCACTGGATGAAATGGAGCCATGGCTGGCAAAGAGTGTTAAAAAAGTGGATGACTTAACCTATTCGGTTGAACTGTACGATTACATTCATGACAGTAAGGGCAATCCCATTACTTCAGAAGACATTGTTTTTAGTTATGAACGTATGCTGGTTGACAGCCAGGAGACAAGAATCGGTACATATCTGAAAGAAATCGAAGTAATTGACGATTATAATATGCTTTTCCATCTGAATAAGAGCGGTCCCGGTGTAATTGAATTTCTGGTCGGAAACTATACTCTGTCGATTTGTAATAAAGAATGGTATGAAGGAGCCTCCGAAGAGGAACGGTCAAACGATCCGGCGACTACCGGTGCTTACAAAGTCGTATCTTATACCTCCGGTGCCGGTGTAACCTTAGAGGCAGATGAGAATTATTGGCAGGCGGATGAGAATTTGCGTAACAGTGCTGATGTCCAGAATGTTAAAACGATTGAATACACCGTTATTACAGAAAACTCCATGCGTAGTATTGCCTTGGAAAATGGTGAGATTGACGCAACGGTTATTGATGCAAATGAATTAAGGCGTTTCTATGACGGCACGAGCCCATTGTCCGGATGGAATGTAGAAATTACCGGCGGTACATACTGCAATACCGTTTTCATCAATATGGATGCCGGTAAATCAGAACTGGCCGATGATTTGAATCTGCGGATGGCGGCTTTGTATGCTCTTGATTCGGAGAGCATTTTGTACGGCGGTGATTATGATGAAGCTACCGGCGAAGTGTGCTACAGCTTTGGTACTTCGGTAATGGCCGGATATAAAGACAGTTGGGCAAATGAAGATTATTTTACTTATAACCCGGAGAAAGCCAGAGAATTTTATCAGGCCTCGGGAAAGGCTGACGGTGAAGTTACGATTCGTCTCCTGAGCCGTACCTCGATTGCCGATGGCATCCATTCGGTTATGATAGCAAATCTGGAGGCAGTCGGCTTTAAGGTAGAATTGCTTGCTTATGACCAGGCTCTCTTTAACACCTATAAAACGGATTCAACCCAGTGGGATATGATTCTGGATAATAAGGGAGCAACCGGTCACATTGCGTCAGCCTGGGATAACAACTTCAATCCGGCTGGATTTGCAAATGGAAGCGTCTGCTTTAACCATGATGATCACTTAGTTGAGCTTCTGACCCAGGTAACAACGACAGGGGCTGATGAAGATGTTGTGGCATTCCACGAGTATCTGAAAGAAATTGCCTGTGCCAAAGGGTTATTTACAACCTATAATCTGATTGTCAGCCAGGACGGTATTCTTGATATGGATGTTAATGCCAACATGATGCCGCGGGTGAATGGTTTTGTTTTTACCGAGGATTATAAATCAGTATCAAAATAATAGCAATACGAAGCAATTAGTATGGGCACTGTGGATTTAGCCCGGTGCCCGTTCTGTTGAATATCTGTTCCAATAAAGACTGGAGGAGAATTATGTTACATTATATTGGAAAACGTCTGCTGCAAATGATTCCTGTTTTAGTGGCAGTGGCAATTCTGACCTTTACCTTAATGTATTTTGTGCCGGGAGATCCGGTTCAGATTATGCTGGGCGATTCGGCAACTCCTGAGCAATATGCGGCTGTCCGTGAAAATCTGGGGCTTGACCAGCCTTATCTGGTACGCTTATGGAATTATCTGATTGGCATTCTGCGTCTTGATTTTGGAACTTCCTACATGCAGGGCAGCAGTGTGGCAAAGGAGCTGCTCCAGCGATTCCCGAGAACCTTTACGCTGTCTTCGCTCAGTATTTTGTTTACCATCGCATTCGGTATTCCGATTGGTATTCAATGTGCGATTAAGGCGAACAAGATCAGTGATAAAATCTGGATGTTTCTGACGATGCTTGGCAATTCCATGCCGGGATTCTGGCTGGCTCTGCTTTTGGTTCTTTTATTTTCCGTAAGGCTTGGCTGGCTGCCGTCAAATGGCATTGGTGGAATTCAATATTATATTCTGCCGGTTGTGGCAAACTCCATTGGCAGTCTGGCGGATATTGCCAGACAAACCCGATCCAGTATGTTGGAAGTAATCCGTTCTGACTATGTTGTGACTGCTCGTGCCAAGGGGCTTGCAGAGCGGGTGGTAATCTGGAAGCATGCTCTGCCCAATGCCCTGATTCCGATTATTACCGTTTGCGGCAGTCGTTTTGGTTTCATGCTGGGCGGTACTGTTATTATCGAAACAGTATTTTCGATCCCCGGAATCGGCACCTATATGGTGAATGGAATTAATAGCCGTGATTACCCGATTGTCCAGGGCAGTATCATTTATATTGCTTTTATCTTTGCTTTTATCATGCTGCTTACGGATCTGATCTATGCATATGTTGATCCGCGTATTAAGGCACAGTATATGAAATCAGTAAAAAAATCCGCTAAGAAGAATGATGCCGCTGCCGCATGAGGTCAGCGTTCAGGAAAGTTGAGGTGTAACAAAACTTATGGCCCAAAATCAGACTTTGTCCAAAACGAATAGGAATAAGAAGGGAAAAGGGGATAAACCGGGATCGTTATCCTATGTATGGCGAAGACTCAGAAGAAATCCCCTGGCGATGTCCGGGATGATATTTGTTGTGGCACTTTTTATTATTTCATTTATATCTCCTTATATCTGCAGGTATGATTATCAGGAGCTTGTCATGAAGAGCCGATTCAGTCTCCCAAGCTGGGAACATCTGCTGGGGTGTGATGAAGTTGGACGTGATATCTTGTCACGAATCCTTTATGGTGCAAAATACACATTGAGCATCGGCATCCTCTCTGTCGTTGTCAGTTGCATTCTGGGGGTGATTTTAGGAGCAATTGCCGGTTACTTTGGTGGTATGACCGATACCTTGATTATGCGTTGTCTGGATGTTTTTCAGGCGTTTCCGAACATTTTACTGGCAATTGCCATTTCGGCCGTGCTTGGCAGTGGTTTTGACAAGGTTATCTATGCCATTGGTATCAGCGGTATCCCAGGCTTTGCCCGGATGATGCGGGCAAATATTCTGACAGTCCGGAACTCGGAATTTATCGAGGCTGCCACTTCAATCAACTGCTCAACCATTCGGATTATTGTACGCCATGTCATCCCCAATGCGATTTCACCCTTGATTGTTCAAGTGGCAATGGGCATTGCCAGTGCGGCACTTGCAGCTTCCAGCTTAAGCTTTCTTGGCTTTGGTGTTCAGGCTCCGACTCCGGAATGGGGAGCGATGCTGGCATCGGCCCGCGGTTATATGCGTGATTATCCGCATATGGTTATTATTCCCGGCATGTTTATTATGCTGACAGTCTTAAGTTTTAATCTGGTTGGAGATGCAATTCGTGATGCGCTGGATCCTAAGCTGCGAGACTGACATTTCAGGAAAGGAAAAAAATTTATTATGGGAAATAGTAAGACCGAAAGTCAGGAATTATTTTCAGTCCGTAATCTCAGTGTCGAATATACATCCGGTGGCGAGGCCATTTATGCAGTAAACGGGGTGTCTTTTGATCTGGCCGCCGGAGCAACGATTGGACTGGTAGGCGAGACCGGAGCCGGAAAGACCTCGATTGCCCGGGCAATTTTACGGATTCTGCCGGATCATGCGACCCGGTCTGTTGTCGGTGAAGTTTATTTTAAGGGAAAAGATTTACTTGTATTGCCGGAGAGTGAAATGCGGACGCTGCGGGGGAAAAGCATCTCGATGATATTTCAGGATCCGATGACGGCTCTGAATCCGGTAAAAACAGTTGTTGATCAAATTGCCGAGAGCATTCGAATCCATCAAAACATGAACAAACAAGATTCGGTTCAGGCTGCGGTTAAGATGCTGAAGACCGTTGGTATTTCTGAAGACCGTGCTTATGAGTACCCCCATCAGTTTTCCGGCGGAATGAAGCAGCGTGTTGTGATTGCGATTGCTCTAGCATGTAATCCGGAGTTGCTGATTGCCGATGAGCCAACGACTGCACTTGATGTTACGATTCAGGCTCAGGTTCTTGATCTGATGAGAAAATTACAGCAGGAGATGGGGACCTCGATGATTTTAATTACCCATGATTTGGGCGTGGTTGCTGAGGTTTGCGATACGGTTGCGGTTGTTTATGCTGGCGAACTGGTAGAGTATGGAACCAGAGAAGAACTTTTTGACCATCCGTCCCATCCTTATACCATTGGATTATTTAACGCCCTTCCCGATTTGTCTAAAGATGTCAGACGTCTTTCACCGGTCGAAGGGTTGCCGCCAGACCCCAGTGATTTACCGGCCGGGTGTTCGTTTGCACCACGTTGTATCAGAGCGACAGATGCCTGCCGTCAGGCTCCGGTCGAAATGAGCCGGCTGAATGGAGACCATCATGTGCGGTGTGTCAGATGCAGGGAGGAGGAGTAATATGGCATTGTTAGAAATTGAACATCTGAAAAAATATTTTTCAACATCAAGAGGTTCGGTTCATGCCGTTGATGATGTGTCTTTTTCCATCAATAAGGGGGAGACAATGGGGCTTGTCGGAGAGTCTGGCTGTGGTAAATCAACCCTTGGGCGTACGATTATTCATCTTCAGGAAAGCACCGACGGAACCATCCGTTTTGAAGGAAACGATGTGACCCATCTGAAAAAGGATGGATTGAAACGTTTACGTGAAGATATGCAGATTATTTTTCAGGATCCGTATTCATCCCTGAATCCACGGCTGACGATTCGAGATACGGTGATTGAGCCGCTTAAGCTTTCTGGTCGGTATGATCAGGCATCGCTAGAAGCGGAGACAGACCGTCTGATGGATATGGTTGGTATTGAGAAGCGTTTTCGGATGTCCTATCCTCATGAACTGGATGGCGGACGCCGCCAGCGTGTGGGAATTGCCAGAGCGATTGCCCTGAATCCCAAATTTATTGTCTGTGATGAACCGGTCTCAGCTCTGGATGTTTCCATTCAGGCTCAGATTTTAAACTTGCTGATGGATCTGCAGGAGGAGTTTGAGCTGACCTATTTGTTTGTAACTCACGATTTGTCGGTGGTGCGTCATATTTCTGATCATTGCTGTGTGATGTATCTGGGCCAGATGGTGGAAACCTGTCCGACTCAGGAATTATTTGATCATCCGCTCCATCCCTATACAAAGGCACTGCTGTCAGCGATTCCGACCGTAGATATCCATAACCGGAATGAGCGGATTCTGTTAAAGGGTGAGATTAATTCTCCGATTAACCCCAAGCCGGGCTGCCGCTTTGCCCTGCGCTGCCCATATGCAGCTGAGAAATGTCACCAGCCGGTGGAACTTCATGAGATTAGTAAGGGACATTTTTGCTCCTGTTGCCGGGTCCGGGAAATTAACCAGATGTAGATAAGTGTGGTGAAAATCATGAAATCATTGCGTGAACAATTTGAAGATGACTATATGGCTGTCAGTATTCCGGCGAATAACCGGGATGGCTTTAAAATCCAATATGTTTACAGTGCTCCGTGGTACCTTTGGAACCTTCCGGCAGCGGTGCTGAAACAAAAAAAGCTGCTGCTGGCCGGTCTTAGTGTCAGCAGTTTACTGCTTTTTGTGTTGACCGGAATTCAAGACTCGGACTTGAACCGCTATCGAATTGTTGAACTGGGCGGAACGTTAGCATTATGTGCTCACGTGCTGGAACTTTTCAGTCTTGTTCAATTTCTCTTTGCAAGGGAGCGGATTAACCGTATGACCTATTTTGCCATTAACCGGGTTCTGAGTTGTATTCCGTTTATTCGTGGGCTATGCTTGCTGTTGACAGTGCTTGGCAGCGTATATTATATGCTGCATAATGCCTTTGACATGCAGAATATACTGATGACTGGCGGTTATCTGAGCTGTGCTGTGATGGTGTTTTACATCTCAAAAGAATATCGCAAAATTCCGCTAAGAACCGAAAAAAATGAAATCAAATAAGAGAAGGGCTAAAATTATATTCTGATTTTAGCCTTTTTTGTTTTGGGCGAAATGAGAGAGAGAAAAACAAGACAGAAAAATACGAATAACAGATAAAGAAATCAGCAGAAAGAAGGATTGGTATCCGCTACAATAAGGTTAAATAATAAATAATTCAGGAGGTATTTTATGAAGTTAGGTTTTGTCAGTGCGATTTTGGATACCTATACATTTGAAGAAATGATTGATTTTGCATCGGAGCAGGGGTTTAAATGTGTGGAAGTGGCCTGCTGGCCAAAGGGAAATGCGGAACGGCGTTATGCTGGAGTCACTCATATTAATGCAGATGAAGTCGATGATGAAAAAGCTGCCTATATTCTTGATTATTGCAAGGAAAGGAAGGTGGAAATTTCTTCGTTGGCGTTTTATCCCAATACTCTGGACAGTAATCCGGAAAAAAGAAATGCAGCAATCGAACATATTAATAAATTGATCAAGGTCAGTGCAAAACTGGGTGTCAATATGGTAACAACGTTTATTGGCAGAGATCAGACCCGAACCGTAGAAGAGAATCTGCAATTGGTAAAGGAAGTTTGGCCGCCGATTATTGCTCTGGCAGAAGCGAAAGGTGTTAAGATTGCAATCGAGAATTGCCCGATGCTGTTTGGCGCGGATCAGTGGCCGGGCGGGCAAAATCTGATGACGACACCGGCAATCTGGCGAAATGTTTTTGCGATGATTCCCAGCGATAACTTTGGACTGAACTATGACCCATCTCATTTTGTATGGCAGATGATTGACTATATCAAACCAATGTATGAATTTAAGGATAAAATATTCCATGTTCATTACAAAGATATTAAGGTATATCAGGATCGTTTGAATGATGTTGGTGTTATGGCCTATCCGTTAGAGTTTATGTCGCCGAAGCTACCGGGGCTGGGAGATGTTGACTGGGGAAAATATGTCAGTGCATTAACGGATATCGGTTATAACGGCAATACCTGCATCGAAATTGAGGACAAAGCATTTGAAGGCAGCAAAGAGCGGGTGGAGGAGTCCTTGATTTTAAGTCAGCGGTATTTGAAACAGTTTGTAATCTAATGAGCTAGTACATCGTTGCTTAAGTTCTGGTACATATAGCACCCGCTATCCACACCAGAACTGCGCCTGCGAATCTAGCCGTAGGGCCCACTACGCCGTCGATTCGCAGACACACTTTTGATGCGGATATCAGGCACTCTATGCACCAAAACTTAAGCAACGATGTACTAGGAAGGGGACAACAGTATGAAACGGTATTGCATTGGCTCAAAGATTGGAGTACATCATATCCAGTTGGGGATTTTTGATCCGTCAGGAAATGTGATAAAGTTCTGGAGTATTGATACTTTGAAAGGAAATGGCTGCAAGGGGATTTTGCAGGAGCTTACCGATTCGCTATATAGTATGTTGGCTAAGCTGAATATCTCCGTCGCTGAAGTTTCCGGAATCGGAGTCAGTGTACCGGGGGCTGTGAATCAGGAAGGAATTGTTCATTACAGCATTCCTCTTGGCTGGGGGATTGTGAATGTATCGGCAATTCTGCAATCGCTGAGTGATATCCCTGCTGTGACCGGGTGCAGCAGGGACATGGCTGTTTTAGGTGAACATTGGATGATGAAAGAGGCGGCACCTTCCAATCTGGCATTGTTTATGTTAGGTGAAACAATTCAGGGAAGCCTGATGATTGATAATCGCCTGATCTTTCATAAAGATGGTTTCAGCGGAGACTTAGGGAACATGTCCGGTTTTCAGAATATAAAGCAGGAATTGCGGGACTTTTTCCATTTATCCCAGTACGAAAATCCTTTTGCTGATAAAGTTTTGGACAGTATTACCCGGGCAATGGCAGAGGCTGTTAATGATATTGAATGTATCGTTCCATTGGAACAAATACTTATCTGCAGCAGCTCGGAGGAAGGCGGTTCGGTGATAATGAAACGGTTGAATAAAGTAACAGATATTAGTATTTCTTTATCGCATCTGGGCGGTGCGGCGGAACTTTACGGAAGTGCCTGCCATGCATTTGGTAAGTGAGAAAGGATTGAGGAATAAAAGCACAGTGATCAGAATAAAAAGAGTGGGGATTTATGTTATTGGAATGATTACCGTATCCCTTGGAATTGTACTTTGTGCAAAATGTGGATTAGGGATTTCGCCGGTTAGCTGCTGGCCTTACATGCTGGAAGGGGCAGTGCCGCTTACATTTGGAACGTTGACAATGCTGTTTCATTTTGTCAATATTATCTTTCAATACATCACTGAAAAAAAGATAATGAATCCCAGAGTATTTCTTCAGGTGCCGATAGCAATTATTTTAGGGATGCTGATTGATTTGATAAAAGCAGTGGTGCAGATTGATAACAGCATTTTGCTTTATCAGATTGTCGCATTGGTGTTCAGCGTGTTTTTTACTGCTTTCGGTATGGTATGTATGATAAATATGGAGCTGGTACAAAATCCACCGGATGGTGCGGTCAGGCAAATCAGCAGGATGAGTGGCAGGGAGCTGGGAACGGTAAAGCTGGCATATGATATCGTTATGGTGGTAAGCTCTTGCATCGTGAGCTACATACTGTTGGGATATTTGAAAGGTCTTGGTATTGCAACGATTGTTTCAGCAATTTTTGTTGGCAGGGCTTTGTCATACTTGCAAAGGACGATTGGGATAAAAATCAGAGAAACAGGAACCGGCAGATAGGAGATTGAACTATTTGCTGGTTTTTGTTTGTGCAATGATAAAAAAACTGTATATTTTACACTAAATCTATCAAATGATACCTTGGGTAATGTTTTTCCTTTTGATATGATTTTGATAGTCGGATGGTAGAACGGCGATTATGAAAAAATAAAGGAGAAATGAACAAATGCTAAAAAAAAGTATGATTGTGATGGCGGCGGCAGTTTTGGCGGGGCTGATGATTTCAGGATGTCAGGGCAGTCCGGCAGCGGTATCGGAAGCAGATCAGCCGGTGGAAACCGGGAGTGATTTGGCAGCCGGAGCCGCAGGTCAGGAGGTGAAACTGACGATTATTCACACCAACGATGTCCATTCTCATGTTGCTGTTGAGCCATATGTGAAGGCTTTGAATCAGGATCTGCGAGAAAATGGGGAGCATGTGATTTTAATATCAGCCGGCGATGCCTATACCGGTACGCCATTTGCTTCGTTATCTGATGGTCACAACATTACCAAAGTTATGAATGATGTTGGTTATGAGCTGTTTGTCTTTGGAAACCATGAACAAAATGAGAATGAGAAATTAAAAGAAGCAATTGCAGAGCTGGCTTGCCCGCAATTGGGAGGCAATGCCCCGCAGCATATTTTAGATGCCAATCCACAGATACAGGATTATGTTATTCGGGAATATGATGGGGTAAAAGTAGCTTTTCTGGGTATTACGACGGATGACAATGCCACTGAGGGAATTGGCGATGAATGGGTTGCATTTACGGAGCAGATGAAAGCAGATGCTGAGAGCGAAGGTGCGACTGTGTTTGTGGCAGTGGCTCATCTGGGCATTTATGCGGATGACAAGACAAAAAGAAGTACTTATATTGCCGACCACTGTCCGTGGCTGGATGTGATTATTGATGGTCACTGCCATACTGTTCATGAAAACGGGCTGATGCACAACGATGTTTTGATTGCAGAAACCGGTGAGTATGGAAATAATATTGGCATCATCGAATTAACGATGAAGGATGGTGTGGTAACGGAACGCAGTGCCGGAATTATTCCGATTGTTGGAAACGAAGATGCTTGTGGAATTGTGCCGGATGAATCGCTGAGCCAGATGATTGCGGAAATTGATGTGGAAAATGAAGTGTATTTGTCAACGGTAATTGCCGAACTGCCCATTGATTTGGATGGTGAGCGTCAGGATGTGCGTACTGCGGATACAAATTTCGGCAACCTGACAGCTGATGCAATGATGCGTTATATTGAGGCGGATGTTGCCGTTATTCCGGGCTGGTTCCTACGCTGTTCGGTGCCAAAAGGCGGTTTGACCAATGAGATGTTTATGACTATGTTTCCGTTCAATCAGTCGGTTTACACTGAGGAAATCTCCGGTCAGGAATTATGGGAGCGGATGGAAAGTGCGTTAAGCTCTTATCCGGATGCGTCGCCAGAGTTTTTACATATCAGTGGAATGCGTATTGTCTATGATCCTCAGAAAGAACCGATGGAGAGGGTGGTATCGATTACGATGGCGGATGGCTCAGCATTTAATCCGGATGCGGTCTATACTTATGCGTATATCTCTGAGGAAGATTTGGATGGTTCACTGGGGATTGTTAATCAGATGTTTCTTGATTATCTGAATGAAGGCGGTGAGATGCCGGGAGAAGAGCGGAGGATAGAACCGCTTCAATAACTCAGGGAAATAATGGGGATGAGCAGAGGAGAAGGTTTAAATATGAGAAGAGGCAATAAATAGAGCTAATTCAGATATTTTTTTATTTTTGTAAGAAGGGTATGCACTTCGCTATATGAATGCATAGCCTTCTTGTTTTTTAAGAACTATGCCCTTCCGTCATCCGAATCATACCATCGAGTATGATACAACTTTGATGCAAATGTAATGTATCATATCTTTAACATAAAAGGACTAAATCTATAGAATTAATGGGAGGATAAAATGCCAGAGTGCATTTATCACATGCCAATTATTAAAAGGAAGGAGAAATCGCAGAATGAAGAAGACATCACGATTACTATTGATGGTATTGTTAATGGTATTGATAAACTTGATATTCACAAGTTGCACTACGAAACCATTAGAAGACAATAAAGTGAGTACGGATGTGGAAGAACAGGTCCAAGACGAAAGTGAAGAGGTTATAGAAATACCAAGGAGATCATTTACCGCACAAAAAGTGTCAGGCCTGAATGCCAAGGACGCAAGAGCATTTGGGGAAGCGATGCAGGATGCCGGATGGAGCCCGCAGGTTACTTGTCTTGGAAATTATTGTGATATCGGAACCAGGGATCACTTTGAAACAGCGGCGACAATTGTGTTTTTATCGGGGCATGGATATGTTGGGAATCCAAATGGATTTTTTCATTATTCTAACCTTGACTCGGAGATTCATAAGCATGTGTTTCGGACTGATGAGAGTACGGAAAATTATTCGTATAATAATGAATCTGTTTGGTCTGAAATGGAAGAATATTGTAACGTTGTATCCTATCAACAAAAACAGATTACGGATTGGTTAGTTATATCGGCATGTAATCAGCTGAGAGCTGATACGAGGGTAAGTGTCTTTGATGCAATGAATGAACCTTCTGACCGTCCCTTAAAAGGTGTTCTCGGATATGGCAGCTATCAGGGGAGTAATAGAGATGAATTAGTTTTGAAAAAGTTTGTTACTCTATGCCTGAATGGCACAGGGAAAGAAAGGGTTGCTCATGCCTGGTTTGCTGCTCACGAGGTATATGCCCCTACCTTGTCTCCTCGGGTGAGGGTAGCTCTTCGAGATGGATTTCAAAACGATACGTTGACCAGTCAAGGTGCAGGGCGTGAAGATACAGACAATCGAATCAGACTCTGGTGGATGTCCAGAGGAGACCTGATGACACAGCCCAATACAGATATCCCGGAAGAAGTAGTTGTTGAGATAGAAGTGAGTGACACGGCAGACAATACGATTGCGATCACAGATATAGAAAAAGCAGATCCAGGTGATATGCTTGGATCCCAAGCGCAGGCCGTTACAGCAGTTGAAAAGGATGAGCGCACCCCAACTGATTTTCAATTGCATAGAACGAACACGATTATTGAGTCGGATATGGATGGAGAAAATGAGGTTCCTGTGGCAACGTTACATACATTTGCAAGGTATATCAATGGCATTCGTGTATCTGTAGATCCAGAGCAAGGGGAGTATCTGAATCTGCTCATGGATGGTACAAAATCCGCAGAACTGGATTTGGTTTCCCGCTGCCAGATGGAAATTAATATTGATGGAGCTAAGATGGCTGCCAAGAAGGATTTGATTTCTAAGGAGGAAATAGTGTCGTTGGCGCTTGAAAGCAGTAAGCAGCTTCAGGCCGAAAATTATGGCTATGCACCGGAGGAGTTAAAATTGAAATCCATAGAACCAGTGTATGTAGTTTCCCCTTCTAATCCGCAAAAGATGGTACTTGCATGGAATGTTATTGATAATCAAATGGTTTATGTAATAATGGATGCACGTATTGGAGAAGTATTGTATTGGTCAAATTAGAGGCAGCAAAGAAATCGGTATTCAACAGGGCGGTAGATGTTTTCTTGACAACTGTAAAAGGTGTAGTATAATGAACTCAAATGATAGAAAGAAAGTGTAGCACATAACTATGTCAACATCAAAAAATCAGGCAGTAAAGCGGTTTGATAAACTCTGGAAAATTGAAGGAAGTAAACTACTCAATGCTGACATAATACCTTCTACAATGGAAAATGGAGAAATTTGTCCCGTAGATTACTGCATATCTACAATCGCCAGATTGATTCACCAACCAAATGGTGGTGAGATTGTTGGTGACATCAGAAGAACATTATCAAGTCTCTTTGAACTAGCTGATACGCAATTTGTTTATCCAGATGAATCGCTTCATGTCTCTTTGCTAGGATGCACGCAAAGAGAAGAAAAAATGGATATATTTGATAGTGATCGTATAAATAAAATCAAGGATATATGCATACAAGAAATCAAAAAGAAAGAACTGACTAAAATTATTTTGAGAGGCATAGGTATTATAGGAAATCAGATTTTTATTCAAGGAATTCCTTTGAATAGCAACTGGGAAGAACTCAGAACTTCCATGACTAACATATTAGTAAATAGCGGTGAAAATCCAATATCTTACGAAGATAAATCACCTATTCATATTAATATTATACGGATCGTCAATTCAGACCGCGACCTTATGGCGACGCTTTACAAGGTTATATCTCAGCTGAGAGATGTTGAATTGGGGAGTATAAAACTAAGGACCATAGAGTTTGTGATTACGGATTTTTGTGTTTCGAAGAAGAATGTTGTATGGCTTGATAAGATGGAATGTTGCGACTCCCCCATCCAAATCAAATCTTGAAAAGCGAACAGGGATTTGGTACAACAGTCACTGGGTGATATCTTCACGTTTCATTAAAAGATATGTGCAGATGAGGAATTTGGAGGCGGTCTGGTTTGGGGATAGGACAGCACCAGGAAAATGGATAAAGTTGTAAATGCAATTAATGAGGGGTCGTTTATTATGGAATGTAGTTGTTGTGGTGGTAAGATGGTTAAGTGGAAATATTTTCAATATGAGGAGTTGCAAGCTTTTTTATTGAGTAAAAATAGACAGTCAGTCAACATAGGAAACTATTCAGAATGGCTTAGAACATTGAAAGCAGATGAGTTAGTCTTAACGTCATTTAGAAGAGAAGATTATAATGGGATAAAAGAGAAATATTATTTAAGAGTGGTTGAGCGGACAACAAAAACTGGTATTAAGCTGAAGCACCTTACAAGAATTTTTAAATATGAAAAGGGACAAATTGTATGGATTCGGGAAATATCAAAATGTTAAGCAAAGATGAGATCAGAGCCATTCTTCGGGCGGCAGATGAATTGATTTCAACCGGCGGAAGAAGTATGCTGGTGAAGATACTAAAAGGTTCTAAAGATAAAAAGGTGCTTGAATACGGTTTACAGGAGTGTCCGGCGTATGGTTTTTATCATGAATTGACTATGGAAGAAATTTCACATAGGGTAGATTGGATGATCCGGCAGGATTATCTTAGAATTGATTATAATGGCAGATTGCCGATAAGGATTGACGATATCATGAAATATATAACAAACAGGATACACGATTTATATTGGAAAGATGATATAAATTGTGCCAGAACAATGCTTATTTGTTTGAGTGAATTATTCAAGATACCACTTGGACAGCAAACTATACATGCTGCGGTTGGATTACACGGAGCTGGAGGGTACAGGGCACAGTGTGGATTAGTTGAAGGAGCACTTCTGTTTATCGGGATTTATTATAATTCATTAGGAAAAACAGAAAAAGAAACTGTATTAGCTTGTTATAACTATGCATCTGCTTTTGAGGAGAAATTTGGTTCATTAAAGTGTTTTGATTTAAGACCAACTGGCTTTACGGAGAATGATCCTCCACATATGTGTGAAGAATTTACTTGTGTAGCAGTAGAATTTGCATATCAGCACATTGCGGTCTAATAGCTTTTGTCAGAAAGGGCACTTGTCGAGAATGGTGGGTGTCTTTTTCTATTCATTTAGGGAACCGGGTATGGTTTACAGTATCAAAGGTAATGGGGCGCAATTCTCCAGACTGTTCATCAAAGCTGATTAGTTTACATTCCAGCGTCGGGGACAGTTCAGACATTTGTTATGATTAAATAAAAAGGAAATGGTATAAGGGCATGAGAAAATTTAAAACTGTATTCATGAGGGGCGGTACAAGCAAGGGGTGTATGTTTCACAAGGAAGATCTGCCAGAGGATCGCGGGCAATGGGACGGAATCTTTCTGCAGGCGATGGGCAGTCCTGATCCAAAACAGATTGACGGTTTGGGTGGAACTGTGTCCTCAAACAACAAGATTGTAATTGTCTGGAAAAGTGAAGAAGCGGATGTCGATGTGGAGTATCTGGTTGGTCAGGTTATCGTCGGCAAAGAGCAGATTGATTATAAGTCAAACTGCGGCAATATGACCGCCGCTGTGGGACCGTTTGCGGTGGAAGAGGGGATGCTCGAACTCACCGAGCCGGTGACGACGGTCAGAATGAAAAATATCAATACCGATAAGTACATCAATGTCACCGTTCCCATCGATCCGGAGACTAAAACCTTTGCCCAGAATGGCGACTGTGCGATAGCTGGAGTTGACGGCACTGCGGCAGAGCTAAATGTAAACTTTTTAAATCCGGCCGGAGCAAAAACAGGGCAATTGCTGCCAACCGGAAAGGTTGCTGATATTCTTGAGATTCCCGGGTTTGGTACAGTTGAGGCATCGATTCTGGATGTTTCCAATCCGATGGTGCTGGTTAAGGCGGAGGATATCGGGATGACCGGCATGGAGCTTCCGGAGGAGATTAACAATAACCAGGAAATCAGCGTCCTGCTAGAAAAAATCCGCGGTACGGCAGCTTGTTTGATGGGGTTTGCCAGGGATTTGGATGATGCTGTTAAAAACAGTCCGGCAGTACCGAAAGTTGGCTTTGTCACCACACCGAAATCATATATCGATATTGCCGGAGAGCAGGTCTTAGAGCATCAGATGGATGTCTGTGCGAGAGTAATCTCGGTGTTCAAATGTCATAAAGCTTGTCCCCTTACTTCTGCCAGTGCTATCAGTGTTGCGGCGGCGATGGATGGTTCTGTGGTTCAAAAGGTGCTGGGCGGAGATTGCCGCAAAGGGCTTGTCAGAATCGGTCATCCAAGTGGTATCATGACGATGGTTCCTGATTTGCGGGAAGAAGACGGAAAGCTGGTACTCCCGGGTGTGGCTGTGCAAAGAACTGCCAGACGGATTATGGATGGCATGGTGTACGTCAGAAAGTAAAAAGAACGTCGTTTATGCAGGCAGTAGATAAGATGTAGTCCGCTTCTTAGCTCCTGTTTCAATTAGGTAGAAGGAATTAGTGTCGGCTATATTGATTCGGTGTGATCCGATATATAAATTGACAATCTAAGTTCAAAAGGAGGTGTTGTATATGGCTAATGAAGATAAGAAAGATTTTAATGCAATGCTACATAAAAACACTGGTATGCCAAAAATACAGATTGTTACAGATGAAGCCACAATCAAAAAATATGGTGGAGAAAAAATGTTTTTTGCTCCTCCTACTGCTTATGATGAAATCATGAAAATAGTACCTTATGGAAAGGTCATTACAGTAGGAACAATTCGTGAATTTCTTGCAAAGGAAAATAATGCTGACTTTACTGACCCAATAACAGCAGGTATATTTGTTTCTATTGCAGCGTGGGCAAGTTTTCAGCGAACAGATAATGAAACACCGTATTGGAGAACCCTAAAAGTAAATGGGGAGTTAAACCCCAAATATCCACGTGGCGTTGAAGCTCAAAAAGAAAAGTTGCAAGCTGAGGGGCATACGATAATTCAAAAGGGCAGGAAGAATATTAGATATTATGTTCAGAATTATGAAAGTGCTATTTTCACATTGGGAAAACAATAATAATGTAGTTGAAAAATACGTGCTGCTTTAACAAGTTAGACATCAATCAACGAGCAAGATGCAAATATGATGCAAGAATAGTATAAACTTCTTATATCTTTTAGTGTACTGATTAGAAAGGAGTTTTATGAATCATAAAAGGAAGCATTTATTTTTAGGTCTGATATTTGGTATAATCGTTACATGTTTTATAGCACTGATGATATGGTATCAGTTTCGGGGTAGTGTTAAGGTAATACCCGGCGAGGATATGGCTGGAGCCGAGCCGGTTTTCTTCAGTCAAAAGGATATACAATGGGCCAAGGATTATCTGGGAGATTCGGGTTATACCATGGAATCTTCCGGTTGTCTGGTTACCTGTATTGCTGCCGCTATGCAGATGTCAGATAATATCACCGGTGGAGATGAAAGTATGGATTGGATGAAAGATCCGGGGGCACTTAACCAATATTTCAGCCAGAATCATGTTTATGATTCACAAGGAAACCTGCAATGGAAACAGCTTGAAGAGTTGGAATATTTTCATGTTGACGTCAATCAGGAGGTTTCTGCACAAATCATACAGGAGTATCTGCAAGTGGGAAGGTATCCTATTGTAAGAGTACGGATGAATGGATATGGCAGCTTTCATTATGTTTTAATAGTTACATCGCAAAATGGCAGGTTCTATTGCATAGATCCAATGAATCCGAATGAAGAGTTGCTCCCTTTGTCCAAGTATAATAATCGAGTTTATGCGATTCGTTGTGTATATCCGGGTCCTGCTTATTCTAAAGCATGAGTAAGCCTTTGCTGCCGCCCAACCCGCTCCTTAACCTGCTTCAGAAAGGAATCCGGTTCCAGCACCCGTACCACCGGGCCAAATGCCAATACCTGAATTAACAGCTCAGTTTCTCTGGTCTTATCATAGTAGATGAACAGCGGAACGTACCTGTTTCCTCGATTCGTTCGACCTTTTTCTGATAACAGGAGAAATGGAGCATCGTTCGTTCCAGAGCATTACGTTTGTCGGAAATCTCTATCACAATCGGATCCTCACAAAGAGCATCATCCATAAACCGGTCGATTTCGACTGGTTTTTCAATGCAAAATCCTGTTTCTTCTATTTTTAAAATACGTGCAATATGTAAAATATCCATCCGCCATCCATGTTTCCGTCTGTAAAGGGCATAGAGCCGGAACTTACCATCTTTGGTGGAATATTCAATCCGGCAGGGCAGATAAGTAAATTCCATCAGCCGTCCCTTAACTGAGTAATAGGAGATTTTAAGCGTCTGGTGTTGTTCGATAGCTTTTAGAACCAGATGGAAATGCCGACGAAAAGAGGCGGTTATCACATCCTTATCCCGATATTGATCAAAGTGCTGGAAGGCTGACGGATCATACAGTGAAGGAGTCCCCGCCAGCAGCAGCTCAAGCCGTTTAAGCTGCTCGTCAGTGAAAAACAGCCCGATCCGTTCATCTTGAAGCAGTGTCTTCAGCCAGGATTTTTGCAGCGACGTAAGCGGAACACAAATAGGATGTGACAAGCGGGAAGTAAAATTCTTGCCGCTGTCATCCGGTGTCAGCAGAGCCCAATCGCCGTCAAGCAGCTGCGGGATGATGGCCAGTACACTTTCGCCGTAACCATATTTTTCGGCAATCCTGGTCATTTTGACCGGACTGACTGGTGCCTGGGCAGCTTCTTCCAGAATCCGGGCAACAACCTGATAATAACAATTATATATTTCTGAGAAGAGTTCCATCTTACTGTCCTCCTGTTGACATAGTCTCGTTTGTTTCGTCAGCATATATCTTCTGCATTAATCGTATATCGTGCCAGAATCGCTGCTCGACCTGCTTATTCGAACAGGTGAAATTAAGAATCCGGCCGGTAAAGGTTCTGATCCAGGGAATCATCTCGGCACTGTCCCAGCAATCAATCGTATATTCATAGATATCTGGCTGGATCCGTTTCAACTGCCCGCCGCGGCCTTCCCGATTAATCCGGTCAATCAGATATCCTTCCGTCATTTCATCAAGGCTTAAGTGCAGGCAAACCTGTTCCGGTTCCCGGCGGCTGCCGAAGGAAACACCCCAGGCATAGCTGCTGTTTTTTTCGAAGCCGGCCAGATACCGGTCATAATCCGGTTCTGCTTTAAGTGGGGTAACTTTCTGGATGTTGTCCAGCCGGTAAGTCGCAAGCCGCCCGCCGATCAGCCGCCGGACACACACATAGCGGCGGCCCGTCTGGGTGCTGACCCGGATTTTTAACGGAACACATTCAAATTCTTTTAAATTACCGTCTTTGTTGCTCTTGATCTGTAATAAAAGCTGTTGTTTTTCCTTAATCGCTGTCAGTATCGGCAGCAGCATTTCGTCCTCCAGAGTATGGGCCAGAAAATCGTGGCGGAATCGAAAATGATCATTCCGGCATCGCAGTGAATCCAGGATTGTGCTGCCGATAAAACCGAAGGGGGCAGCAGTCTGAAAATAAGAAACCGCCTCTTTCAGACCGGTGTATAATTCCGGATGACTGGCCAGCCAATCCGGGTAAGCCGAATATATATGCTGACGGCCTTCCTTTTTTATGGCAATCAGTTCATGCTGCCCATATTCATTCAGTTTTTTGCGAACTGTTTGTGTCTCAAACAAAACCTGATAATGTTCCAGGAGTTCATCGGTAATGGTCTCCACATTGCGGGATTCTCCATCCTGCAGCAGATCCAGAAGAAAAAAGTGCAGCATAATATCATTGTTTGTAAAGCTTTTAGTTTTCCATACATTATAGAGTGGGTTACTGTCGATCCGGTTGCTGTCCAGCGTGATGGCAACCGATTTTTTGCGGTTGGGGTCATAGTCGTACTGGATATAATCAGTAAACCAGCTTTCAATCCGCCGCCGTTCATTGTCGTAAGAACGCCTGCCGGTTTCCGGATAATCCATCCGTGATTTAAAACCATAGACGTAGAAATCCCGGACATAAGTGCGTACTTTATTAAAATGCTTGATCAGTTCGTTGAATTCCGCCATGATTCCTCACTCCTGTTAATTTGAAATGTATTGTATTGTTTAAACCAATATTAAATCTATTATATAAGAGTAATGGTTAAGTTCGCAACTTTTTTTAAATGATAAATGGAAATTCTGGTGTTATGATACATTCATGGTTAAAAATGAAAATGGAGGAAAGAAAAAATGTTTGTTATTTATAATGATAGAACAAGAAAACCAATCAAAGTTTGGCTGGAAAATATAGATCAGATTGAAGAAAGCTGCCTGGAGCAGGCGTATCATCTGGCTGATCTGCCATTTATACATAAGTGGGTATGTCTGATGCCCGATACACATACCGGAATGGGAATGCCGATCGGTGGTGTAATTGCCACTGATGGAGTCATCATACCGAATGCTGTTGGCGTGGATATTGGCTGCGGAATGAATTTCGTCGCTACTGATATCAAGGCCAATGAGCTTAAGGAAGTGATGACTGGTAATGGTACATTGGTGCAGACTATCGTTGCGGATATTATGAGGAATGTCCCGGTAGGTTTTAATTCCCATAAAGAAAAGCAGCCTTCAATGGTACTGGATCAGGCTCTTTCTCAGGCGGATCGTTACCAGAGCAATCCGGAATTGTTTCCGCTGATTGAAGGCGCTTATTACCAGGTCGGTACCTTGGGCGGCGGCAACCATTTTATCGAATTACAGGAAGATCAGGACGGATATCTCGGAATTATGCTTCATTCCGGCAGCCGCCGTTTTGGTAAAAGTATCTGTGATGCTTACCATAAGAAGGCCAGAGACTTAAATAATCTGTGGCATTCTCAGGTGCCGGATGAGTATCGGCTGTCATTTCTGCCAATTAATTCAAGGGAAGGCCGCCATTATATTACCTGGATGAATCTGGCGATGGATTATGCTTTTGAAAACCGAACCCGGATGATGGAGCGGGTGAAAGAACTGGTTGCTGTAAAGGTTCAAAAGCATCTTAACCGGGAGGTTTCATTCAGCCAGGAGATTAACTGCCATCATAATTATGCAGCTTTGGAACATCATTATGATAAAGATGTCTGGGTACACCGTAAAGGTGCCACCAGAGCCCGTGATGGTGAGCTGGCAGTAATCCCTGGTGCAATGGGTTCTTATAGCTATGTGGTTAGAGGCAAGGGCAATGAAGAGAGCTTTTGCACTTCATCCCACGGTGCCGGCCGGGCCTATTCCCGTAAAGGGGCAATGGCCGCCTTTAGCTGTGAAGAGGTCATCAATGACCTGAAAGAACAGGGCATTGTTCTGGGTAAAACCAAAAAGGCCGATATAGCAGAGGAGAGCCGTTTTGCCTACAAAGATATTCAAGCCGTAATGAAAAATCAAGCTGATTTGGTTGAGATAGTCACTCAACTGAAAACCGTTGCGGTAGTAAAAGGATAATTACCTGCTATATACCAGTGTTCAGGGCTGGGTGGTGCCGGCTGCAATGCAGTACGGTATGCCGCGGGAATTATATAAATGCGAGGTGGGAGAGATGCCCACGAGATCGCTCAAATTGATGTGTTACAGGTTCAAGTCCTGTCGGTTGTGGAAACCGTATCTCAATTGGTAGAGAAATCAAAAGACACCTGTCAAGTGTCCCACTTTAAAATGTAAAAATGATATCTGCCGGCTTGTCAGCTGCCGGTATCAGATAACTGTCATGTTCCGGTAATCCGGAGCTTGCCGGTATCGATTCGTCGTGCTGCTATGGCAGCAGGGAAGCAGCTTTGCACCAATCATTCGCTGCAGTGCAGTTTACGATTTCATGCCCGGCCAGAGGCAATACCAGAAGAAGGTTTTGCGGGCGACCGGGAACCAGATTGGAAACCAGACTGGAGCCGGTTGGTCCGCAGCATCTCTGTGGCAGATATCAGGTTTACATTCCCAAACATAACTATTAATAAGCAATACATAAATAAGAGGTGAAAGCTATGAAATATATAATCAATCAGAATCAATGTGGTTTTCTGATGAAGGAAGGTATTTTTATCAAAACCTTATACTGCGGTAAATATCGTTATCCGAAGATGGCCGGCTATCAGGTTGTAATTGAAGAGATGGAAGGCTCTGTTGATTTTCACAAATTACCGGCTGAGGTATTATTGCAGGATCAGACATTTGCCGGCAAAGTATTACATATTCGGGTTCCGGAGGGTTACATCGGAATTTTGTGGTTAAATGGTATGGTACAGCAAGTACTGACTGAGCCAGTGTACTTATATTGGAACAACTGGAACCGGTTTGAGTATGAGCTGCTGGATATGAGAGAGCCGGAAATGAAGGCCGAAATTACGAAATCCAGCCTGGCACATATTCCTCTGAAATATTACAAGAAAGTTCAGATTAAACCGGGTGAAACAGGTATTTTGTATTTTAACAATCAGATGGTGGATGAATTGGCAGTCGGCACTTACTTTTATTGGACTTATGCCAAAGATGTAGAATGTCAGGTGGTTGATCTGAAAACCAGATCCATCGAGATTAACGGTCAGGAAATTCTGACTGCCGACCGGATCGGTATCAGAGTCAATCTGTTATGTAACTACCGGATCACTCAGGTGAAAAGAATGCTTGAGACCATCAAGAATCTGGAAACACAAATCTATGCCTGTGTCCAGCTGGTGGTCAGAGAATACATCGGCAAATATCGGTTGGATGAGATTCTGGAGCAAAAAGAAGAGATCTCCGGTTTTATCTGGGCACGACTGAAAGAAGTGCAGGATGAATACTGTATTGAGTTTCTGACTGCTGGTATTAAGGATATTATCTTGCCGGGCGAAATCCGGGATATTATGAATACCGTACTGATTGCCGAGCGGAAGGCTCAGGCCAATGTCATAACCAGGAGAGAGGAAGTGGCTTCGACCCGTTCACTGCTGAATACGGCCAAGTTAATGGATGAGAATAAAACGCTGTATAAATTAAAAGAACTGGAGTGCCTGGAGCGAATCTGTATGCAGGTGGGTAATATCAATGTGGCCGGCAGTGGTGCCTTGCTGGAGCAGTTACGGGAGTTGATGGGTGGAAACATATAAAGATACCAAGGGGAGTCCATAAATGGGCTCTCTTGGTTTTTGCACTTTTTACTGCTACAACGGGAACTTATATATACATGGTAAGGCCTGCCTTATCGTACTGTTTGGATTTTACCTTTGCAGCTTTGAATTGGCACAGTGGCAACAATATGAATCGTCAGGGAAAAAGAAAACCGCCCCGAAAGGAGCGGTTAATCGTTAAAGGTTTAGTTCGGAGAAGTCCAGATACAGATTCTCATAAATATTGACTTTAATGTTATCAATGAAGGTATAAGAATCAGCCCATACATCCTTTTCAAAATAATAGACAAGAATAGTTTGTCTGGACGGATTTACAATCCAGTATTCCCTAACCCCGGCAGCCTTATAAAGATTTAGCTTAGTGAGATAATCATGGCCGGCATTACTGGGGGATACGATTTCGATTATGAAGTCAGGTGCACCATTACACCCCTGGTCATTGATTTTGTCCTTATCGCAGATAACAGAAATATCTGGTTCCACATATACCTTATCATCCTTTACAAGATGTACGGCGAATGGAGCCGTAAATACTTCACAGTCACCATTATGTGTGTCAATGTGATTTGCAATCTTTTTAAAGAGCCAGCCGGATATTCTCTGATGATTTGTATTTGGTGGAGCCATCATATACATCTGGCCGTCAATCAGTTCTGCTCTTTGCCCGTCCGGCAAGTTGTAGATATCGTCAATAGTGTATTGTTGTTCTCTTGGTAATGACATGGTTAAACTCCTTTCGTTTTAAGTATGGGTTGCTGGTTTGGTTTTAATTCCCTGATGGTCACATTTGGCCAACGGCCGGGCAGCGGATATGTGAATTGTTTTTGTTATAACAGCGTTGCTTCATTCCGGAAAAGATAGAATACAATCGGGTTTTACTTAATCGATTACCCTGTCACCATCAGGCAATATAAAGACACCTTCATATTTGCATCCGGCAGCTTCAGCGAGTTTTTTCAGTTCTTCTGGTGTAAATCCCTCACGTTTCATCTTTTGACTGAGGGCTTGAGGGCTTGTGTTGTTTAGACGTGCAAGTTCTGAGACACTGATACCTAATTTGACACATAGTATTTTTATTTGTTCGGATACTGCCATATTATCAACTCCTTTATTGTTCTCTACCTATATTATAAACGAATAGATTTATAAAATCAATAAAAATAAATTTAAATTAAATGAAAATATTTAAATAAACCTATTGGCGTTTTAAACAGAAACGTTTATAAGAGTAATGGTAAGAATCAGATCGTACTGGGACTTGAGTCTACCGGTCATTGTAAATAATAACATTTTGTCTTATAATTGATATCAGGTTTGTTGGGGCGATTCAACAATAAGAGTTATCCAATGAAGCAGCCCAGGGGAGAGAAATATGGAAGCGGTAATTTTTACAGGAATTCAGGCGACCGGTAAGAGTTCGTTCTATCTGGAACGGTTTTATTCTACCCATATTCGTTTAAATATGGATATGCTTAAAACAAGGCATCGTGAGAAACTGCTTTTGGATGCCTGCCTGTGTGCCAAGCAAAACTTTGTGATAGATAATACCAATCCCTTACGAAGTGATAGGAAAAAGTATATTGACCAGATTAGGCAACATGATTTTGAAATAACCGGATATTATTTTCAGTCTAATCTGAATGACTGTCTGGCACGCAACAAAGAACGTATTGGCAAGAGCCAGGTACCGGATATTGCTATTCTGGGTACTCATAAAAAGATGGAACTGCCTGGTTTTGCGGAAGGATATGATCATCTGTATTATGTATCGCTTCAGAATGGCAAATTTATAGTGGAGGAATATCGACATGAAATTTGATGAACTGGATCAAAAAATGCGGGTTTACGAAACCTATACTGATTTATCGATACCGGAAGGTAATTTTATGATTGCCCGGATTGATGGCCGTAACTTTTCTCGGCTGACAAAAGAAACTCATAAATTTGAAGCACCATTTGATATTAAGTTCCGGGATATGATGATAGAGACCACCAAACACCTGATGAATTGCGGTTTCAGAGTCCATTATGCCTATACGGAGAGTGATGAGATATCTTTATTGTTCCATATCGATGAAGGGTCATTTGGGCGAAAAATGCGTAAGTACATATCTATTCTGGCAGGTGAAGCCAGTTCGACATTTTCATTGCTGTTAAAAGATGCGGCCTGTTTTGACTGTCGTATCTCAGTACTGCCAAGTGAAAAACTGGTTGTGGACTATTTCCGCTGGCGAAATGAAGATGCCAACCGAAATGCATTAAATGGTTATTGTTACTGGACGATGCGAAAAGAGGGAGCGACAGCGACTGAGGCGACCAGGTATTTTAGCGGAAAATCTGTTGCAGAGAAAAATGAATATCTGTTCCAGAAAGGAATTAACTATAATGATGTGGCATCATGGCAGAAAAGAGGAGTAGGTCTTAGCTGGAAGAATGTCGAAAAGATCGGGGTCAATCCCAAAAACCAGGAAGAAGTGATATGTACCAGAAAAGAGCTGTGTGTGGTATCTGAATTGCCTAAAAAAGAACAGTATGAGGATTATATCTGGCAACGGTTGAGGGAAATGAATGACTAAGGCAGCCGAGCTGAAACCTTACCATAAAAACTGTATTGGAGATGGATAATGAGAGTCATGTTTATAAGATTGGGTTTGGGAGCCGCCATAGTATTCCCCTTTTACATAGTTCTGCGGCTATTGTATCTACAGCGAAAAAGGGCGAAGCCAGAGGTTTTGCGTGAAATTTTGTTATGCTTCTTTGTTCTGTTTATGGGCGGTCTGTTTGTTCTTGTCCTTTGGCCGGGCAACCTGACTGGGCAAAGTGCAAATCATTTTTTACGAGTATTGGAACGATTACGCACTGGCAGCGGTATGAATCTTGTGCCACTGTACACTATTCGCAGCTATTTTACTGACAGCGTTGGCACTCGGTTTATAATTAACATTGTGGCGAACGTACTGATGTTCTCTCCAATGGGTCTTTGCCTGCCGCTCTTCTGGCGGCGATTTCAAAAATGGTGGAAGCTTCTTTGCATTGGTACGGCCTTTTCAGCAGGGATAGAAACGGTACAGCTCTTTGTTGGCCGTTCTGTGGATATAGACGATATAATCTTGAATGTGGCGGGGGTTATGCTGGGTTATGTGGTTTTTGCGCTGTTGGTACGTTTTGTGCCGAACGTGATGTGCAAAAACCATTGTACAAACATATGATCCATTGTATAATTGTATAAAATAACCAAAAGGGAGGCTTAATTGTATGAAAAAGTGTTATCAATTATTATTAACTGTTTTATTGGCATTAGTTATAACGGTGATGCCTGCTGTATCTGCATTTGAAAACCCCGTTGTGTTTACCGTGGAGGCTCATTCGGGAAGAACGGATTCCAATGGCGGACACAAGGATAATAAAAACAAGAGCGGACTGGGAAGTTACCACTATCACTGCGGCGGAAATCCACCCCATTTACATAGTGGTGGTGTTTGCCCTTATAAGACATCATCAACATCATCAACATCAACCGTATCAAAGGATGCAGATATGGTAAAAGCGGTACAGCAAGCTCTTAATGATAGGGGATATGATTGTGGAACGCCGGATGGCATTATGGGAAGCAAGACAAAAAGTGCATTGATGAAATTTCAGGAAGACAATGGTTTGACTGCAGATGGAGTCATCGGTGAACAAGTGACAAATGCACTGGGAATCGGGCAACAGTAATGGTGGTTCAAAATGAGAAAGCCTGTGGGATAGACCCATCTGGCATGGCTGGTTCAGCAACAGAAGAAAACACATTTGTGATCGTAATATTAGAGAGGATAAGGGAGATGATAATAAGATCGGGGTGTTTCTCAATAACTTTTAACGTCTTGAAATGAACGGTAAGAACATGTTTCAACCGAACCCCTCACGCCGCTGATGCGAAACAAGGGTTCGGTTGAAGTGAACAATTCTATGTTCTCACATATTAGTACAGTTAATAAAATAATCAATATAATCTCTATACTCTTCTTCTAAATTATTAGGTAATTCATGAATCTTAAAGTATTTCAATTCAAGGCTTTCATCATTATCAGCAATCATTTCACCTGCAAATTCTCTAGTATAATATACAGATGTAATTACATATACTTTATCTAAATTGTCAAGTTCAAAATAGTATTTAGGACCAGAAAATACATGAACTAATTGTAAATTACTAATTTTTAAATTAGCTTCTTCATAAACTTCACGTATAGCGGTTTCTTCTAAGGTTTCGCCAACTTCTAGTAACCCACCCAATAATCCCCAAGAGCCAGATTTCCTTTTTTGCAGTAGAATACGATTATCATCATCTAAAATGATCACGTTAGATCCTATCAAAATCAATAAATCATGTCCTATTTTTTTTCTTATTCTATTAACATAGTTCATTATTGATCCTTTCTTATTACAGTATTTCTAAACCATCAAAAAAATCTTTATAGCTGCAGTTTTCTATAGATTTAACCCTTGAAAGAAATCGTCATAAGTGCATTTGTAGATTTTTTGAAGCCCAACTAAAACACTGATTGGTATATTTAGTTCTCCTGTTTCATACCGAGCATAGGTGCTGCGAATAATCTGGATATCCAAGATTCCTAATTTTGCAACAATCTGATCTTGGGTATAATGATGGTGATTGCGGATTGATCTGAGATTGCAACCAATATTCATATCTGCTTTCAGTTTTTGCATATGTTTACCCCAATTAATTGTTTTATAGATATGATTGCATTGTAGGATATCATCTTATTCGGTTGGCTCAGCATAATGAGCAAAAAGGAGCTTTAGTGAAGATAAACGTTACTTATGGTTGGGAAAAAATATACAAAATAAATAAAACCAAATAAATACAAAAAATAGCAGAAAAAACAAGATTTTTTTCTTGCTTTTTTTTGTTGGTTATATATAATGAAATTATATAGTTTTTAAGAATGGAAGGGTACATAATGAAAAAGAATCTGAGAACAGCAATATGGGTGGCGGCAGCATCAATGGCAGTCTTATCAGCTGGCGGCTGCGGTGGTTCGGGACAGGACAATACAACGGCTGCTATTGACGAAACAATCCAGGAGACAGTGCCGGCGCCAGTCGGGACCGAAGCAGAAACCACAGCACCTGCGGAAGGCACAGAAGTCTCGTTCGAGAAGCATCTGGAGACGACCGATGCCGACTATCTGAAGACTTGTTTTAGGGTGGAGTTAACAGCAAACACATGGGATGCCGCCTCATTTTCACAGAGCCTGAAGCAGGTGGCCGGAGAAGAGGTGCCGGAGGTGACCGGTGAGTTGAACTGGATCGCGGCCATTGATGCGGCGGTAGCGGCAGCCGACTTTGAGGAACTGGCACTGAGCTATCCCGAAGATAAGGTGCAGCAGCGACTGTCTTTTTATGGCATTGCGGCGGAACTTGACCCGGTTTCCATGGCAAATATGGCGACGGCTCTGGATACCGGACTGATTCATGTGGATGCGGCAGGGAAAGCTGTTGCCGGAGAAGCATTTACCGTTACCGACGGGACGGCTCTGCTGATGGCAATTGCCGATGCCAATGGCGATGCCAGGAATTATCTGGGGATGTCCAATGATCCGGATATCTATGGTAAAGTCGATCAGATGTGGAATTCCTTCCTGCTGTTCGACGATCCGATTTTAAGTCAAATCGGAAAAAATGCCGTGCTGCAGCAGATTTCAACCGGATACGGCATCAAATCAGCGGCATATGAAGCCCGGTTTTTGCCGGAACTGACCCTGCAGTATGGTCATGATAATATCAAGCATGCGCATCAGCTGCTGGGATTGCTTTCCAGTGAGAATATTGAGGCGAAAGTGCAGCTGGAACCGAAAATCAGCATTTACCAGTATCTGCTGGAATGGGGACCGGTTCCCGAACCGACACCGACCTATGAAGTGAAGCAGTTTGATGAGTTATATCTGGTTTATGCGGTAGAATATGATCTGCAGCTGGAATTCAACAATTCTGAAGATATGATGAAGTTTGACCAGGTGATTCTTGATTATGCCAAGAAAAACGAGGGTAATGAAGACGCCGTCGGCCTGATTTACAATTCCTGGTGGCAGCCGCTTTACAGCACGACCAGATCCGATATGCCGGATGGCTATGAGCAGATGTATGACTGTGTAGTACAAAATGGTATCTATTCGATTCATCCGTTTGCGTTACCGGAGAACAAGGATACTGTTGTTGATGCATTAACAGAGATGGCAGGAGATGACGCTGTCGTAACACCGGTAGAAAGATTCTGTAACAGTGCATTTTATAATTATCTGTCCGGGGCAGACTATCAATAAGAGGTAATTTATGCATGCGATTGAACGTGCCAACTGGATTATGGCAACGCTGAAGGAAAATAAAGTTGTGATGGTAGTTGAATTAAGCCGGGAACTAGGGGTGACAGAGGAGACGGTCCGAAAGGATCTGGAGAAACTGGAAGCACAGCAGAAATTAAACCGGGTTCACGGCGGTGCTTATCTGAATGAGGGATTTGGCACCGAGACTCCGGTTACCGTGCGCAGCAAGATCATGCAGCAGGAAAAGATGATTCTGGCGAAGCGTTGTCTGGAGCTGATCCGGGAAAAAGAAGCGATCTATCTTGACTGCAGTACGACCATGCTTTATCTGGCCAAAGAGTTGGCGGTTATTGATAAGAAACTGACCGTTATGACCAATTCCCTGCCGGTTGCCGGCGAGGTGGCAGTGAACCCGGTGATCCGCCTGATCTTATTTGGCGGAGAATACAACCGGAATACCGAGAGCTTTGAGGGACAGGCTGTTCAGGGCGGTCTGCAGACCTGCCATATTGACAAGGCATTCATCAGCAGTGCCGGGGTAAGTGTTGAGGCTGGAATTACCGATTCGACCAGGACGGAGGCAGAGATCCGCCGCCAGATCATCAGCCAGGCCAAAACCTGCATTCTAGCAGCTGATGCAACAAAGATCGGAAAAAATGCGGTGTATGTGGTTGGAGCATTGCAGGATATAGACTATCTGGTTACTGACCGGCCACTTGAGCAGGTAGATAAGGCGATAACCAGACAGCTGAGGAATCTTCCTGCGGTTATATTGGATGGCAGTGAAGCAAAAAAGAAAGAGAAAAAGAAAAAGTAAGAGACTGGGGGATTAGGACAGCATGAAACAGTGGAAGCAGCAGGTTTTGGAAACTGCGAAAAAGGCCTATCAGGAGAAACTGATGGCCGGTACCAGCGGGAATATGAGTGTCTATTGCCCGGAACGCAAGCTGATGGCGATTACGCCCAGTTCCTATGACTATAATAAAATGGAAGAACAGGATATTGTAGTAATCGATTTGGCAGGAAATGTGATGGAAGGATGGCTGAAACCATCCTCAGAATGGAAAATGCATGCGGAGATCTATAAGCATCTGCCCCATGTAAAATCCGTGGTCCATACCCACTCGCCATATGCCACCAGTTTTGCGGTGAATCACCAGGAGATTCCGGTCGTACTCATTGAGATGATTCCGTTTTTAAAGGGTAAGCTGGAAGTCAGTGCTTATGCCGAACAGGGAAGTGCTGAGGTAGGTATGAATGCAGTACCGATCCTGGAACGGAAGAATGCCTGCCTGATGGCAAATCATGGCGTGGTGGCTGTCGGTGAGACGATTGAACAGGCGTATATCAACAGTGTTTATGTAGAAGATACCGCCAAGATTTACCATATGGCACTTTCCGCAGGGACACCGGTTGTGATCGGCGCAGAAGAGTAGTACAGTATATTAACACGAATAAATGGAGGTAATGATGACAAAAGCATATGAACGGTTATTAGAGTGTTATCAGTGTGTACAGGAGAAGATTCATTTTAAACCGAGGGTAGCCTTGGTACTTGGTTCTGGTCTGGGTGATTATGCGGAATCGATTCAGATTGAGGAAGTGCTTGATTACCACGATATCAAGGGTTTTCCGGTATCTACCGTAAGTGGTCACAAAGGCCGGTTTGTGTTTGGCTATGTCGGTGAAGTGCCGGTGGTCATTATGCAGGGCAGAGTGCACTACTATGAAGGGTACCCGATGGAGGATGTCGTACTGCCGGCCCGCCTGATGAAGATGATGGGGGCTGAAATCCTGTTTTTGACCAATGCTGCCGGTGGGGTGAATTTTGACTATCAGGCCGGAGATTTTATGATGATTACAGACCAGATATCTGACTTTGTACCATCACCTCTGATTGGACCCAATATTGAGGAACTGGGACTAAGGTTTAGTGATATGAGTGAAATTTATAACCGTCAGCTGTGTGAGTGCATCCGCCAGACGGCAACGGAGCTTCAGATTCCGCTGCAGGAGGGAACCTATATCCAGCTGACCGGGCCAAACTTTGAAAGCCCGGCTGAGGTGCGGATGTGCCGGATCTTAGGTGGTGATGCAGTCGGCATGAGTACTGCCTGCGAAGCAATCGCGGCGAACCATATGGGGATGAAGATTTGCGGTATTTCCTGCATCTCCAATCTGGGCTGCGGGATGTCTGACCAGCCGCTCAGCCATCAGGAGGTTCAGGAAACCGCTGACCGGGTGGCACCATTATTCAAACAGCTGATCACCGGATCCATTATCCGGATGGGAGATGGAATCCAATGATGAAAGCAATTTATTTTGATGGAAAGCAGGCCAGATACCGTGAGGATATGGAGCGGCCCATGCCGTCTCCAACCGAAAGCCTGATCCGGGTGACCAGGGCCGGTATCTGCAATACTGACCGGGAAGTGCTGGGGGGATACCGTCCGGATTTTCACGGTATTATGGGACATGAATTTACCGGCGTGGTTGAGCAGTCGCCGGACCCGCAATGGATTGGCAAGCGGGTGGTCGGAGAATTAAATGCCGGCTGTGGAACTTGTGTTTACTGCCGGACCGGGCGGGAAAAGCATTGCGAAAGCCGCCGGGTCATCGGGATGGAAGGGAAAGACGGATGCTTTGCCGAATATATGACATTAGAAACCCATCTGCTCCATGAGATACCGGATGGTTTGTCATTTGAAACGGCATTGCTGACGGAACCGCTGGCAGCGGCGCTGGAGATACCGAAACAGGTCCATATCGCTCCGGATATGGAAGTGGTGATTATCGGTGACGGCCGTCTGGCCTATATGATTGCCGGAGTGCTGCATTTGCATGGCGCGGGTCTGACGATTCTGGGCAAGCATCCGGACAAGCTGGAACAGTTTCGGCCGTTTGGCAGAGTGGTTACGGAAACGACAGAACGTTATGATGTAGTAATTGAAGCAACCGGTTCCCCGTCCGGCCTGAAAACGGCTATAAAGCTGGTGCGCCGACAGGGGACAATTGTTTTGAAAAGCACCTATGCCGGGGAAATATCGGTAAATATGAGTTTTTTCGCAGTGCATGAAATCACTCTGGTGGGAAGCCGCTGCGGCCCCTTTCCACCGGCTCTGCGGCTGCTGGAAAAAGGACTGGTCCGTCTTCCGGAGGTGGAATTCTACCGGCTGGATGAAGTGGCGCAGGCATTTGCATCGGGAGCCTTTAAGGCAGGCTTTTTGATCAGTAAAGAGTAAGGAGAGAAGCATATGGATGAATTGAAACAGGTAACACATATTGATAATGTGAGACTCAGTGATGATAAACGGGCAGTGATCATTATTGACCAGACAAAATTGCCGAATAAGACCGAATATCTGACGCTGGAAACGGCTGAGGATATCTATGATGCTATTTTTGAACTAAAAGTGCGCGGTGCACCGGCGATCGGCATCTGTGCCGGATTCGGAATCTGCTGCCTGGCGCAGACGATTGACACTAAGGACTATCAGGAATTCTATCAGCAGTTTAAGGCATATAAGGATTATCTGGATTCCTCCCGGCCGACAGCGGTGAATCTGAGCTGGGCGTTGAACCGGATGGAGCAGGTAGTGACCGGTGCAAAGGATCAGACGATTACCGCAATTCTTGGGTTGCTGGAAGCGGAGTGCCAGGCAATTCAGGATGAGGACCGGCGGATGTGCCGGGCGATATCAGAATATGGGCTGTCATTAATCGAGGATGGCGATGGAATTCTGACCCACTGCAATGCCGGACCGCTGGCTACATCCCAGTATGGTACCGCATTGGGACCATTGTTTTTAGGCAAAGAGCAGGGTCTGGATTTCAAGGTATTTGCAGATGAGACCCGGCCGCTTTTGCAGGGTGCCAGACTGACTTCTTATGAACTTGATAAGGCCGGAATTGATGTAACCCTGATCTGCGATAATATGGCCAGCCTGGTGATGAAGAATGGCTGGATCCAGGCCTGCTTTGTCGGCTGCGACCGGATTGCGGCCAATGGCGATGCCGCCAATAAGATTGGTACCAGCGGTGTGGCAATTCTGGCAAAGCATTACGGGATTCCATTTTATGTTCTCGGCCCTACTTCAACGATTGATTTGGATTGCGAGACCGGAGATGATATTGTGATTGAGCTGCGCAATCCGGATGAGATCAAGAAAAAGTTTTATGAGCAGCCGATGGCACCGGACAATGTCAAATGCTATAATCCGGCCTTCGATGTGACGGATCATACCCTAATCAGCGGCATTGTAACGGAACATGGGATTTGCCGGGCACCATATACAGAGAGCCTGAAAAAGTTATTTACTTAATTTAAGAAAAAATGTAGTTGTTATTCTCGTGAAAATGTAGTAAATATATTATATATATTAATAAAAGGAGAAGAAGTTATGAGAAAAATGATAAGCGTATTAGTAAGCGCAGCAATGGCAGGGATGTTACTGACCGGCTGCGGCGGCAGTGGCAACAGCGGCAACACTCAGGATACTACAGCAGCAGCTCCTGCAGCTGAGGCAGGGCAGGCAGATGCCGATACTCAGGCAGATGGTGGCGAAACAGCCGGCGAAGCAGCCGGAAACGCTTTAAAGATTGCTATTGTCAGCAGTCCTTCAGGAGTTGATGACGGTTCCTTTAATCAGGATAATTATAATGGTATCCTCAGCTTTATCGATGCCAATCCGGATTCAACCGTAACTTCGGTCAGAGAAGAGAGCGGTGATACGGCAGCAGCGATTCAGGCAGTGGCAGATATTGTTGCTGACTATGACGTGATCGTATGCTGCGGTTTCCAGTTTGCAGCGATCGGCAGCATTGCATCGGACAACCCTGGTGTAGATTTTATTCTGGTGGATTCTGATCCAACCGATGCGGAAGGCAATACCGTAACCGTTGACAATGTTTATGCGATGACCTTTAAAGAGCAGGAAAGCGGATTCTTTGCCGGTGTGGCTGCAGCGCTTGAGTCTGAGACCAAGAAGGTTGCTGTAGTTAACGGTATTGCTTACCCGTCTAACGTTAACTATCAGTATGGCTTTGAGTCTGGTGTAAACTATGCCAACAAGCATTATGATGCCGGTGTGGAATACATCGAAATTGCTTCCTATGCCGGAATCGATGTAACCGGTGCTGATGTTGGCGGCAACTATGTCGGCAGCTTTGCTGATGAGGCAACTGGTAAAGTGGTAGGAAAGGCTTTGATTGATCAGGGCTGTGACATTCTTTTTGTAGCAGCAGGCGGTTCCGGTAACGGTGTCTTTACCGCTGCCAAGGAAGCTGGTATTAAAGTGATCGGCTGTGACGTAGACCAGTATGATGATGGTGCCAACGGTGCTGACAACATCATCCTGACTTCTGGTTTAAAGGTTATGGGCATGAACGTAGAGAAGCAGCTGAATGCAATTGCCGACGGCAGTTTCAAAGGCGAGAATGTCGTGCTTGGTGCTGACAGTGATTCCACCGGATATGTAAAGACTGACGGCAGACATCAGATGTCAGCAGAAACGATTGAAAAAGTGGAAGAGACATATCAGTTATTAAAAGATGGAACCATTGTTCCGGCTGCAAATTTCAACGATATTCAGTCAGATGATTTCCCAGGGCTGAACTAAATGAAACAATAGTGTAACACCAAACAAAGGGGGCAATGCAGAATACGATCATGATCTTCTGCATTGCCCTTTTTAGATAAACGAAAGAATCAAAAGGAGGCCTGGCATGTCGGATTATATTATTGAGATGAAAAATATCACAAAACGCTTCCCCGGTATTGTGGCAAATGACGATGTTACCATTCAGATAAAGAAAGGCGAAATATTTGCCTTGCTTGGTGAAAACGGTGCCGGCAAGTCAACGCTTATGAGTATGCTGTTTGGTATGTATGAGCCTGATGAAGGCGAGATTTATGTCCGTGGCAAAAAAGAGAATATCACTTCTCCCAGTTATGCCACAAAGCTGAATATCGGAATGGTGCACCAGCATTTTAAACTGGTACAGAATTATACGATTACTGAAAATATCATTATGGGGTTGAAAAAGAAATCAAGGCTGGGCGGTGTGCTGCCCTTTGTAGATATAAAAAAGGCTGACCGGGAGATTGCTGAATTGTCCAAGACTTACGGCCTGGAAGTGAATCCGACGGATCTGATTGAACATATTACAGTTTCGACTCAGCAGCGGGTGGAAATCCTGAAGATGCTTTACCGCGAAGCGGAGATTCTGATATTTGATGAACCGACAGCAGTGCTGACACCGCAGGAGATCACCTACTTGCTGGATATTATCAGGGGACTGCGGGATAAGGGCAAGACGATTATCCTGATCACTCATAAGCTGGAAGAGATTAAGCAGGTTGCAGACCGGTGTGCCATTTTGAACCGGGGTAAGCTGATCGAAGTATTGGATGTTGCACCGACCTCGACCAAAACCATGGCTAATCTGATGGTCGGGCGAGAGGTCTCCTTTGAGGTGGAGAAACAGGAATCGGAATACGGTGAGACGGTTCTGGAAGTGAAGCATCTGACCGTCAAAAATCAGGATAATTTTGATGTAGTGAAGGATGTTTCCTTTTCGATTCGCAGCGGTGAGATCTTTGCGATTGCCGGCGTGTCCGGCAATGGTCAGGTCGAGATCGCTGATGCCATTACCGGGCTCAAAAAGGCGGCAGCAGGGCAGATTATCCTGGCTGGAAATGATATCACCAAAAGCTCGATCCGGGAGCGGAGTCTGGCCGGTATCTCTTATATACCGGAAGACCGGCAGGAGTATGGGCTGGTGATGGATTTTTCGCTGGAGGATAACCTGGCGCTGAAGAGTTATTTCCGGGAGCCATTTTCCCATAAAGGAATATTAAAGCAGGAAGCGTTTGATCAGTATGGTGAAAAGCTGATTGACCAGTACGATATCAGAAGTGGACAGGGGATCAAGACGGTGGTTCGCTCGATGAGCGGCGGCAACCAGCAGAAAGCGATTATCGGCAGAGAGGTGGAACTGGATTCCCAGCTGATTATCTTTGTCCAGCCCACCAGAGGACTGGATATCGGTGCCATTGAAAATATCCGTAAGCAGATTATTGCAGAACGGGATGCCGGAAAAGCGATTCTGCTGATTTCGCTGGAACTGGATGAGATTATGAATTGTGCGGATACGATCGGGGTTATCTACAGCGGCAGCATCCAGAAGATTGCTGACGCTAAATCCCTGACAACGAATCAGGTCGGAGAATTTATGATGGGGGTGAAGTCAGATGCGAAAGAATAGGCATACAATTAAACGGGCTGCTGTCCGGGTGCTGGGCAATGAACGCTATCATGCAGTCACAATCCCGTTGTTTGCAATATTGCTCAGCCTGATTGCCGGAGCCGCAGTGATTTTGTTCCTGGGAAAAAATCCGCTGATTGCTTATCAGAATCTGCTGCAGGGCTCCGGTCTGCTGCCGAAACCGTCCTATGCCGGATATAAGAGTATCCTGACGGACTTTACCAGCTTTATGAATGCCTGGACACCGATGCTGTTTGCCTCACTGGCAGTGGCGGTTGCGATGCGGGCAGGACTTTTTAATATCGGTATTTCCGGACAGATGCTGACGGCCGGTTTCATTGCCTCCATTACCGTTGGATACAGTTCGCTCAGTGCGCCGCTGGCCAAGCCGCTGGTGCTGCTGTTGGGGATTGTGATCGGGGCAATGGTCGGCGGTCTGATTGGGTGGCTGAAATACCGGTTTAATATCAATGAAGTGGTTTCCTCCATTATGATCAATTATATTGCCCAGTATGTTATTAGCTTTTTTATCAATACTTACTATGTCAATCCGGTTTCCCGTCAGTCGAATCCGGTCTCAAAGGAAGCCCGGCTGACGCTGATGGATACACTGGCCGGGGATTTGAAGATGGATATTCCGCTGGGCATTATTCTGGCAGTGATTACGGCCTTTGTGATAAAATTTGTGCTCGACAGAACCACCTTCGGTTATGAACTGAAATGTGTTGGAACCAGCCGGAATGCAGCCCGATATGCGGGGATTAAAGTCGGCAAGAACGTGGTTCTGGCGATGGTTTTTTCCGGGGCACTGGCCGGATTGGCAGGCGTTACCTATTATCTGGGATATTTCGGTTCCATTCAGCCTAAGGTACTGGCCAGTACTGGCTTTGATTCCATCGCGGTGGCATTGCTGGCCAATAATAATCCGTTGGGTATTATATTCTCGTCCTTTCTGGTAACGGTTATCAGCAAGGGCAGTACGTATATGAACTCTGCATCAGGACTGGAGTCGGAGATTTCTTCAGTAATCACCGGAATGATTTTGTTGTTCAGTGCCTGCGGGGTATTTATCCGGCATATTATTAAAAGCTGGAAGGATGAGTTAAAAGAAGCGGATGAAAGGGGGAATGACTGATGGAACGGATTATCATTGACGGCTTATCGTTTTCGCTGCCGTTGTTTATTATGGCAATCGGCGGTATCTATTGTGAGAAGAGCGGCGTCACCAATCTGGCACTGGAAGGCCTGCAGGGCTTTGGTGCTTTTACCGGAGCACTGATAGCAGTGCTGGTAGCCGGCCAGTTCGACAGCGGCTCGCAGGTTCCCTATTATCTCGCGATTCTGTTTGCAGTTATTGGCGGAACTTTGTATTCCCTGTTGCATGCCCTGCTTTGTATTCGTTTCAAGGCGAATCAGGTCATCAGCGGTGTGGTAATCAATATTCTGGCTTCGGCATTGACGGCTTTTTTAACAAAATACTTAAACAGGGCGATATTTGGGGCGGCTTCGGACAAGTTTGTACTGGGTGTGTCGGCCCGTATTACCATTCCGGTGCTTTCCCAGATTCCGGTGCTGGGCGCAGTCTTTAAGGATATTTATCCGTTTGAACTGATCATTGTGGTGGTTGCGGTGATTGCCTGGTATATCTTATATAAGACCGAATATGGGATGAATCTGCGGGCTTGCGGTGATAATCCTCATGCGGTGGATGCAGCCGGTGTCAATGTCGGGAAAGTACGCCTGATTGCGGTCATGGTATCCGGCGGGTTGTCGGGACTGGCCGGTATCAGCTTTGCATATTCGATTTCCGCCAACTTTTCTTCCAGTATATATGTGGGTTATGGTTATCTGGCGATTGCCGCCTTGATATTCGGCAACTGGGCGATTCTGCCGACATTGGGCTCCTGCCTGCTGTTTGGTTTTGCCAAGTCCGGTGGATATTATCTGGTGCAGTTGTTAAAGATGCCCAGCAGCTATTCGGATCTGGTAATGACGCTGCCTTATGTGGTAACCTTGCTGCTGCTTATTTTCTTTTCTAAATACAATCACGCACCGCGGGCGTTGGGAGAAATATATGATAAGGGGAAACGCTAAGGTAAGTCCCTGGCTGGTGTCCGGGACGAGTAAGGAGGACATAATATGAATACAAGATTTTACAATGCCAAAATCCTGACTATGGCCGGTTCCATGGAACTGCTTCATGGGGAGGTCTGGGTGGAAGGGAACCGGATCAGTCATGTTGGTGCAGCGAAAGCGGAAATGCCCGCCTGGGACCGGGAGATTGATGCTGGCGGTAATATGCTGCTGCCGGGATTTAAAAATGCCCATACCCACTCGGCAATGACATTTCTAAGATCCTATGCTGATGATCTGCCGCTGCTGGAGTGGCTGAATGAGCAGGTATTTCCGATGGAGGCAAAGCTCAACGGAGAGGATATCTATTGGCTGTCCAAGCTGGCGATAATGGAGTATCTGACCAGCGGGATCACGGCTAACTTTGATATGTATTTCCATCCGGAGATGATTGCCAAAGCATCGGTGGAGTGTGGTTTCCGTACGGTACTGGTCAGCGGGCTGAATAACTTTACAATGTCTATTGCAGAGTTAGAGGAAAATTACCTGCTTTATAATGATTATCATGAACTGATCAGCTATTTCCTCGGTTTTCATGCTGAATATACGACAGCTCCGGAACTATTGAAGGGAGTGGCGGAACTGGCGAAGAAGTATCAGGCGCCGGTATTTACTCACAATTCGGAAACGGCGGCAGAGGTGGAGCAGTGTATCGGCCGTTATGGCATGACCCCGACCGTATATCTGGATTCTCTGGGAGTCTATGATTTCGGCGGCGGCGGTTATCACTGTGTTCATATGTCTGACGAGGATCTGGATATTTTTGCCCGCCGGGGGCTGAGTGTGGTTACCAATCCCGGATCCAATATTAAGCTGGCCAGCGGAACGGCACGGATCTCTGAGATGATGGAGAGCGGCATTAATCTGGCAATCGGTACGGATGGTCCGGCCAGCAACAATTGCCTGGATATGTTTAAGGAGATGTTTCTGGTGTCCGGACTGGCTAAGCTGAGAGAACGGGATGCAGCGGCGGTTGCGGCTGACCGGGTCCTGCAGATGGCCAGTGTCGGCGGTGCCAGGGCGATGGGCCTGACAGACTGCGATAGTCTGGCACCAGGCAAGTTGGCGGATCTGATTATGATTGATCTGCAGCAGCCGAATATGCAGCCGGAAAATAATCCGGTTAAAAATCTGGTTTACAGCGGCAGTAAGCAGAATGTAAAGCTGACTATGATAAATGGACGGGTTTTATATGAGGATGGGGCTTTTTCCATTGGGGTGGAAGGTTCTGAGGTTTATCGGAAGGCTAATGAGATAATTAACCGAATGAAATGATTTGCCGCTCAGGATGCAGCGCGGTGTTCTAGTGCCATATTAGCTGCAATGCCGAGGGCAATGATTATGCCTCCGGTAAAGGAGGTGTCGGAGTGGCTGTTTCCGGTGATGATGTCAAGAATGATACCGGTGAAAATCTGGCCGATGAAGGTTAGTACGGTCAGGCGGAAGGCGGGAACTTTTGGTACGGTGATGTTGCAGAGCAGGACAACGATAACGCCAAGGGTTCCGCCTAGGTAAATCCATGGGCGAATTGACATGACGGGGGTTGCGGCGGCATGGCTGCCGGCGGCCAGTAATGCGATAATAACAGTAATCGGCAGACCGACGAGGTGATTGATAAAGGAGCCTTGTAAGGCGCCGATTTTTTGTGACAGGCGGGCATTGACGGTTCTTGATAATACAACGGAGATGCCGGAACCGAGCGAAAAGAGTACGGCATAAAGCCTGGTGGTAACGGTAGAATCCAGCATAACGAGAATTCCGGCTATAGCGAAAAGAAATGCTGCCAGTGATGCTTTTCGGAACGGGTGTTTTTTCATACCAAAAAGTCCCAGGCAATCAATGAACAGAGATGTCGTCAGTTGACCAAAGAGTCCCAAAGCGACGATGCTGGTCATACTGATATGTCCAAAGGCAAGATTATTAGATATGGTTGTGAATACACCAATGGCACCGCCTGAATAGACCCAGACCGGAATCCGCGTATGAAAAGGATATTTTTCTTTCCTCAGTGTGCATAGGAAGAAAGCGAATACCACGCCGACAATATGAATAATCACAGCGGCGGTGTACACACCATATTGTTCGGACAGATTACCATTAATGGAGATCATGACAGCGAGTATCAGTCCGGTAAGGACACTGAATAGTTGATACATATTTTTCACCTCTTTGTTTTATGGGTGTATTATAAGTGATCTGAAAGCTGACAGCATAGGACATTTGTCCTACTGTTAGCTGGTTATATCTGGTATAGTATCAGCGGGGGATGAAAATGGAAAAACGGTCAATCGATAAAAAGTATCTTGATAAAGTAATGAATTATGGATTGCAGGATATGATTCTGGATTCCTGTCTGTGCCTGCATTTTCAGGCTGGAGAGACAGTTGTCCAGGAGGGGCAGCCGATTCTGTGGCTGGGGATAGTTTTGGACGGGCGTGCCAAAATCTGTTCTACTGCCCCCAACGGTAATCATTTGGTACTGTCTCATTATATCTCAGATGGGATGCTTGGAGATGTGGAGTTTGTTGCGAACCTTGAAACATATATTGCAACAATTACAGCAATTACAGAATTTACGTATTTGGCGATTCCTTACCGTGGTTTTGAGGCACAGTTAAAAGAAAATACGGTTTTTCTTAACAAACTGGCGACGGGAATGGCTGAAAAGCTGATCAACAGCTCAGCCAACTATATATCGGCGGCTTTATGCTCCGGGGAGGAACGGCTCTGCAGATACATTCTGCAAAGTACCCATAAAGATCTGTTTACCGATGTTCTGGCGGATACATCCTGTTCGGTGGGAATCAGCTACCGCCATATGTTTCGTTTGCTTTCAGATCTTTGCGGGGAAGGAATACTGGAAAAGAAAGAAAGCGGATATCGTATTCTGGACCGGAAAAAACTGGAAGCTAAAGCGATTCGGACATATCAGAATCCGAATGGATCGGGGCTGTAAGAAACAAATTTTTTGGCAGCGGGTTCTGTTTCTAATGCGGATAGGGGAATGATTTGGCAGGAGCCATCTTCCCCAATTCCTTAGAAAGTGAACTACGTTCTATCGTCAGATAGGGGCATGGTAATCATACAAACGTATATAATTATTTTTTTATCATGTTGTAAAACAGTTCCTTTTTACAGACAAAGTGAGAAAGAAGCGTGTCATCGTAGTTGGAGAAGTAATCAGGATGCTGACTGTAGATGAAATCAATATCAACTCCAAATTTAGAAATATGTTCATAGCTCAGTAAGGATGCCAGGTCACCATCCTGTCTTTTGATTGCATTCAGCAGATCGTTGTGTTCTTTCACCGTTTCATTCATGCGGAGCTGAGAATTCATCTTCATGTATCGGACCCGGTCCTGATCCACAGATATACTGGATACCGCCATTTGAATGTTATTCATACCACCCATTTCATAAATAATGCGGTGGTATTTATTATCTAATTCAATAATTTCTTCTCCAGTACCAATTTTTAAGGCAAATTCCTGCTGATTCATATTGGCTTCCAGTGAACGGATCGCTTCTTCACGCCGGGGACTGCCGCAGAGATGACGGACTGCGGCCTGATCCAGGATATTCCGCATGAATACGGATTCATTGACTCGCTGCAGATCAATCAGGGATACGTAGGAACCTTTTTGGGGTACAACAGAGAGCAGACCTTCTGAGGCAAGCCGGGCACAGGCTGACTGAAGCGGGGTACGGCTTATTTTCAGTTCGGCGGCTACTTCCAGGGGGGCAATTGCTGTTCCGGGTGAGAGTTCCATGCGGACTATATTTTTGTGTAATACTTTATAGGCATATTCGGTAGCGGATTCGTTTGATTCATGAGGGTATATAATCATAAAACTTTCCTTTCTCAAAAATATCTTAGTAGTTATAAAATGATACTATAATACTAGCATGTTATAATTGTGGATTCAAGATTAAAGTGTACCATAATAGAAGAAAATATCAAAGTTAATATGTGGTTTATTTATGAGAAGTGGATTGTTATAAAAAATATATAAAAATTAGATAGAAAATTAGATATTTCATACAATTATTAATTGTTAATTATGTAACGAGACGAATCTATTGACTTATCTTACAAAAGGTGCTACCATAACAACAACTGGCATGCTAGAATGCTTGACAAACAAATTGAAAGGGTGGTAATCATGAGAATTGAGTTTGAAGCAATGAAAACTGAGATCAAAGAGGTATTGATCAAGTATGGTATGAGTGAAGAGAAGGCTGAAACATGCGCCCGGATTCACACCGAATCCAGTCGTGATGGAATCTATTCTCACGGTACAAACAGGGTGGCGCGCTTTATTGACTATGTCAAAAAGGGCTGGGTTAATTTAGAAGCAGAGCCAACCCTGGAGAAGGATTTTGGAGCCATTGCTGTTTATAATGGTAATATGGGCCCGGGTATCACAAATGCTCTTTATGCTACGGACAGAGCCATTGAACTGGCAGACAAGTTCGGAATTGGTCTGGTGGGATTGAAGAATACGACCCACTGGATGCGGGGCGGTACTTATGGTTTGTATGCTGCGAATAAAGGTTATGTAGCGATTTCATGGACCAATACGGAATCCTGTATGCCGCCGTGGGGAGGAAGCGAGTGTCGTCTTGGCAACAACCCGTTTGTAATGGCGGCACCGACCGATACGGATCCGGTTATGATCGATATGGCAATGAGTCAGTATGCATATGGAAAGCTGCAGGTAACACGTCTGGCCGGTAAGAAGCTGCCATTCCCTGGCGGGTTTGATAAAAATGGCGTTTTAACTGACGAACCAGGCCCGATTGAGGAAAGTATGCGTATTCTTCCTATGGGATATTGGAAAGGTTCTTCATTCTCGTTCATGTTGGATATTCTCGGTGCAGTATTATCGGATGGTGTAGGAGCCGCTGATATTGATAAGATCGGAAAAGGAAGCTGTGGCGGAAGCTCTCAGATTTTCTTGATTATTGATCCGAAGAAATTGTCCGCAGAAGATCATATGAATGAAGTGATTCAGAAAGCCAAGGATTATATTAAGACATCGGCGCTGGATGAGCATTCAAAAGCTATCTGGTATCCGGGTGAAGATTATACCATCTTCAGAGCGGAAAATAATGAAAAAGGTGTTTTTGTTGACGATTCAGTCTGGGAAGAAATCAAATCGTTATAAAATAAAGTAATATTTAGGAGGGGTACACATGATTACAACAATTATTGGTATTATTATGATCTTGTCATTTTTTGGAATGATTTACTACTGCGTAAAAGGACATAACCTGATGGTTGGTTTCTTTATTATGTCAGTTCTGTGGGTTGGTCTGGCTTTTATCGGCAATGCGGTAGAACCAAGTGCTTCAATGGAAGGGATTACGTGGGTTGATGTTCTGTCAAACGTATTCCAGGCAGGACCTGAGAATTATGGTAAAGCAATTCTGGTTAATATTTTCTTTGGTGCTTTCTTTGGCCGGGTTCTGATGGATACCGGTATTGCCGCAACACTGATCAGGAAGACCGTTGAACTGGGCGGGGACAGACCAAGAATAACCATGTCCTTGTTATGTATTGTTACCGCAGTTATTTTCACATCGATGACAGGAATCGGACCGGTTATTTCTATTGCGGTCATTATCCTGCCGATCATGCTTTCACTTGGCATCAAGCCGGCGGTTGCCCTGTTCGCTTTTATGGGATCAATTATGGCAGGTGTATATGTTAATGTCGTCAATTTAAAACAGTATCTTGCCATTGTAGCAACCGCGAACAGTAATTATGCGGATTATACATATAATGAATATTTTCCATTTGCTGTCGTCGCAAGCGGAGTGGCATTGCTGGCGGTGCTGATTGTTGCCAACTTATGTGCTGGCAAGAAGAAGGCTTCCCATGCCTGGGCTGCAACGGCTAAAAAAACAACAGAAGATGCTCCGGCCATTTCATGGTTATCAGTTATTCTTCCGGTCGTTTTGGTTTTAGCGGTTAAGCTGCCGATTATTCTGGCATTTATCGTAGCAAGTTTATATGCTCTGATCACATGCAGAAAATTAACCGGAGGATTCACCGCAATCTGCAGAATGCTTGCCAAAATGTTCTCAGATGGAGCCATTGATGTGGCACCGATGGTTGGTTTCCTGCTGACTCTTTCCATGTTCAGTAATGCAGCTAACTTTGCCGCTCCTTACTTTGGAACGATTATCGGCGGTTTTATTCCAACCTCACCGTTAATGCTTTGCGCAATGTTTGCAGTGCTGGCAGCATTGGGACATTTTCGCGGTCCGATGAATTTAGTTGGCTGCGGTGCAGCGATTCTGCCTGTAATTGTGGCTGTTGCTAACTGGCCGATCGAGTTTTTATATCCGTTGTTTGCAATTACCACAATTACCCCGCAGCATCTGGATATTACCCAGTCCTGGGTAGCCTGGGGATTGGGATATACCAAAGTAAACTCAAAAGAATATATGAAAATGGCGATTCCAACATCCTGGATCGTATGTATTATTCTCTGTGTTGCCGTGTTTATGATGTATGGCGGTCTTGTAGGTTAAAGATGGATGAATATGCGTTGTCATGACGCGCAGATGGGAGTTTATTATGAACAGACGAGTACGTATGGGTATTGATGTCGGAGGCACACATACCAAGGCAGTTGCCATTGACAACACAACTCATGAGATTATCGGAAAATCTTCGGTGAAAACCACTCATGATGAAGACGGCGGAGTTGCGGCCGGAGTTGTTCTGGCATTTGAAAATTGCCTGAATGAAAATAATATAAAACCGGAAGAAGTTATATTTGTTGCTCACAGTACCACTCAGGCAACCAATGCATTGATTGAGGGTGATGTTGCAAGAGTTGGTGTGATAGGAATGTCAAAAGGTGGTGTTGAGGGATGGCTGGCCAAACGGCAGCTCAAAATCAGCAATATCGATCTTGGCAATGGAAAAGAAATTAAGATCAGTAATGATTTTATCCGGATAAAAGATCTTACTGAGCAGTCGGTCGAAAAATCAATGGATGCGTTGGCGGCAGATGGAGCGCAGGTCATGGTAGCATCTATGGCATTTGGTGTTGATGATGGAGAGCCGGAACAGCTGGTCTATGAAGCGGCAGGGAAAAAAGGATTTCCCGCAACGATGGCATCAGACATTACCAAATTGTATGGATTGACACGAAGAACCAGAACCGCGGCGATTAACGCCAGCATTCTTCCGAAAATGCTGAATACGGCAGAATCTACGGAAGGTTCGGTACGACAGGCAGGCGTAACCGTACCACTGATGATCATGAGAGGTGACGGCGGTGTCATGGAGATTACCGAAATGAAAAAACGTCCGGTATTAACCATGCTTTCCGGTCCGGCAGCATCTGTTATGGGGTCGCTGATGTATTTAAGAGCATCGAACGGTGTGTATTTTGAAGTTGGTGGTACCACTACCAATATCGGCGTAATTAAGAATGGGCGTCCGGCCATCGATTATTCCATTGTCGGAGGTCATGCAACCTATATCAGTTCTCTGGATGTGCGGGTATTAGGTGTGGCAGGCGGTTCCATGGTACGGGCAAATAAACAGGGGATTGTCGATGTCGGTCCGCGGTCTGCTCATATTGCCGGGCTTGATTATGCGGTATATACAGACCGGGAGAAGATAAAAGGTGCGCAGGTGGAATTTTTCTCACCGAAACCTGGTGATCCGGATGATTATGTGGCAATTCGCCTGGAAAGTGGTGAGAGGATTACGATTACCAATTCTTGTGCCGCCAATGTTCTGGGCCTGGTAAAAGAAGAACATTTTTCTCATGGTGATGAAGAGGCGGCAAGACGGGCAATCAAAATTCTGGCTGATTATTGCGGTACAACCGTTGAAGATATTGCCAACCAGATTATGGAGAAAGCTTATGGTAAGATTGCTCCGGTAATTGATGAACTGGCAGAAAAATACAAACTGGAGAAAGATCAGATTTCTCTTGTCGGTGTTGGCGGCGGAGCAGCATCGTTGATTATCTACTATTCTGATAAAGCCGGTGTCAAATATGACATTCCGGAAAATGCAGAGGTAATTTCTTCAATCGGTGTCGCTCTGGCCATGGTCCGTGATGTTGTAGAGAGGATTATCCCTTCCCCTACCCCGGATGACATTCGTTCGATTAAACAGGAGGCTGTCAATAAGGCAATAGGCAGCGGTGCCAGCGCCGATACGGTGGAGGTACATATTGAAATTGATGCCCAGACATCTAAGGTTACAGCGATTGCGAGCGGTTCTACCGAAGTTAAGAGCATGGATTTGTTAAAGGAATGTACGGTAGAAGAGGCGCAGAAACTTGCCGCTGATGATATGCGTACGGCCATCAGCGAAACCATATTGCTGGAGAGCACAGAGTATTTCTATGTATTTGGTACAGAGCAGCCAAGGGACGGAGCGATACCGGTTCGTATCCTGGATAAGAAGGGCTTCATCAAAGTACAGCGTGCTAACGGAATGGCTGTGAAGATGCTTGCTAAGGATTACCTGGATGCAGTAAAAGAATTATGGGAAGATATGGCTGTTTACCAGAGTGAGCTGATTGCCAGACCGGATTTCTATGTCTGTATGGGGGCCAGAGTTATGGACTTCAGTGCAATTGATTTTGAGCAGTTGGAACTGTTGATGAGTATTGAGCTTTCCAATGCCGATCCGGATTCAGAAGTGATTGTGGTCGCAGCTAATATTAACCAGCATTAAAGTCAAAGGAGTGGTTTTGATGTTATTACGGGAAGTATTTGATTCGGTTTCGCTGATTACCGACGAAAGTATCTGGGGAGAATACGCCTTTTCCCGTGATATCCTGGTTAACCGGATCCAAATTCAGAAAAAAAAGGAAATGATACAGCAGGCAGCCCGATGTGGAAGAGAGCTGGCTGAACAGCTGCGGTCAGCGTTTGACGGGGCGTCCATATCAGAAATAGTCAACGCTCACAACCTGAAACTGGAAGTTGAACATGAGTCAATCATTGGTGAGCGGATTCTGTTCGCACAATACAATCCCCCGGATGACATTGTTATTATGGGAGAGCCGCTGAAAAAATATGAAGCGGCACTCAGGGAACAGGGGGTGGAAGGGACTCTTCCCCCTACATCACAGATATACGATTGGATGCTTGGTCATGAATTGTTTCATGCAATGGAAGACAGGCATGAGGATACGATTTATACCAGAAATGAGAAAATTACCTTATGGAAGCTGTGGAAATATGAGAACAAGTCTACGGTCAGGGCGTTGAGTGAAATTGCCGCAATGTATTTTTCCCAAACCTTGAATCAGACAACAGTTTCCCCATTTATACTTGATGTTTTACTATCGCTTCAGTATAGTGAGGAAATTGCAGGCAGTATCTATCAAGACATCATGAAACTCGTAAATAAATAGAGAAATGGGGAGATACTATGAAACAGGTAAGTATTATTGCTCCTTACCAGTATGAAGTAACCGAGGTTCCGGTTCCGAAGCCGGGGAAGGGAGAGGTTCTGGTACAAATGAAGGCGGCGGGCGTCTGCGGTTCCGATATCCATTTGTTTTTAGGTGAGAATCCCCAGGCAGTTTACCCGAGAATACCGGGACACGAGAATGCTGGCGTTATTGCTGAGATAGGAGCGGGGGTTATCGGCGTGGCTGAAGGGGATCATGTCGTTGTTGATCTGGTCGTTGCGTGTGGAACCTGTCCTCAATGTAAGAAAGGCCGTCGAAATGTATGCCGGACGGTCAAAGCCAGAGGAGCTGCGGTAGACGGCGGATGGAGAGAATACTTTGTAGTTCCGGAACATGAAGTATATAAAATTTCTAAAGATATTCCATTCCGGGATGCCGCATTGGTTGAGCCTTTTGCGATCGGCGGGCATTGTACGAAAAGGGCTGGTGTTGAATCTGATGACGTTGTCCTTGTCTTTGGAACCGGCAGTATCGGGGCAATTATCTTGCAGGCCTGCAAGCAGATCGGATGTAAGGTGATTTGTGCAGACGTGAATGAAAGTTGCCTGGGGCGGGCAGAAGGTTTCGGTGCCGATTATATTATCAATACCAGACAGAAAGACTTAAAAACCGCAATTCAGGATATTACGGAAGGGGCAGGGGCGGATGTGATCTTTGATACCGCATGCTTCCCAGGATCAGTAACAATGCTTATGCAGCTGGGGATTCTGGCCAACGGTGCCAGACTGGTTCCGCTGGGATTCTGCACCGAATTTGAAAAGATTACACAGGCAATGATTAACGGCAGAGAATTGACCATTGTGGGTTCCCGGATGTCTACCGGCCAATTTGAACCAACCATTAAGAAGATGGAAGCTAATACCTATCAATTAGGTGGAATCGTAAGCCACTACATACCCTTCAGTCAGATTGACCAGGTCTTTGAAAATATGAAGAATCCGCCACAGGATATTAAAAAGATGGTAATTGTGTTTGATGAATAAAAAGGATGGAAAGCAGGAGAAAAGATGCTGACAACGAATAAAAAATATGCGTTAAAATATGATTACCTGAGTGATTCTTTTAAGAAAGCCTTTGAATTTCTGGAACAGGAGAAGTTGGGTGAGCTGGAACCGGGGAAATATCCGATTGATGACGAGCAGGTAGTTGCCTATATTCAGCACTATACTACCGTGGATCCGGTAGATTTGCGTTTTGAAACCCATGATAAATACTTTGATATCCAGTATATCATATCAGGCAGAGAATCTTTCGGGTATGTCAAAAGAGATGGTCTGACAGTACTGGACTCATATAATGAAGCCGGTGATATTACGTTTTATCAGGAACCATTAAATAGCAGCGTTATTGTGCTGGAAGCAGGCGATTTTGCGACAGTTGCGCCGGAAGATGCACACAAGCCCCGGGTAATGGCAGGAACTGCATGCGAAGTAAAAAAGGTAGTTGTAAAAATTAAAGTTTGATGTGGGTAAGGAAAAGGCAAAGTTGACTTTGGTCAGCTTTGTCTTTTTAATATGAGCTGAGGTTGCGCACTACGCGCTAAGCTATGCAGATGTCAGACCGCAGGGGGATACTTAACCGAATGCGGGCTTGTTACAGGAGCTTCATGAAGTTACCTGCCGCAGAAAGCGTCGGATGTTTTCCTGCTCCTGTTCGTAATCACTGTGTGCCCGGCCTAACCGGTCACACAGGCCAAGCAGGGCAACCTCTTGAATATCAACGGCCTGTTTCATTGCCTTAATATCTGCCATATGCGGGTTTTTGGAAACATAAAGGATCTGCATATGATAGCGGATCAGGCTGCAGATTTCAGAAATAATAGTATCATCTGAGGTGAAGCATTCTAAAAATTCTCTGGCCAGTTCAGAACCTATTTTGTCGTGGTTATATGCGGTGATTTTGCCTTTTCTGACTTTGGTAGCCGGTGCTTTTCCAATATCATGGAGCAATGCTGCCCACATAAATGCGGCTGGATGAATACTTTTGTCCCTTCTTTTGGCAGCTTCATCGACTACCAGCATGGTATGATTCCAGACGTTTCCTTCCGGGTGATATTGGGCAGACTGTTTCACCTGCTTCAGATTGTGGAGCATTGTGAAAGGAAATTGCTGAAAACAACGGTAATGGTAGATGATTTCCAGATAGATGGATGGTTTGGCATCATAAAGCAGGTGAGATTCAATCTCTGCATATAAAGCATCTGGATTCATATCTTTATTGGTATCTGACATAATTCATTATCCTTTCCGGCCATATTGATTTCCAGCCATGGTTTATCTATAAGTATCTGCTGAATGTGTTGATTTTAATCATTTTAAAAACTTGATACACTATTTCAGTACAATTCTGCGATAAAATCAATGGTACTTTTTCTTATCCTGCGGTCGGTTTACAATCTCTCTCAAAGTCGGCGATTCCGGCACGATTGTCCCACGTTCCCCAGCAACCAGATTGGCTCTTATGGATAAAAAACAAATTGATCTCGTAATATTTTTATGAGATAATAACGCATAAAGCAAATTATTAATAATTACATTAAATAGGTTATATGGAGGAATATGATGAGGTTTTGTAATGGGATTGGACTGGTGCTGCTGACTGCGACTTTGATTTTAAGTGGCTGCTCGGCTATTGGTGGGAAAAAGAATGAGGAGATTTTTAAATATCTGAATTCACGATATGGTTCTGAAGAGTTTCAGATTGAAGTGGTTGGGGAAGGGGAGAATGTTTCTTATAAGGTGAGTCCGAATGACAATCCGGAGCTGGTGTTCACGGTTGAAAAGGGTAAGATTGATGAGAGTCAGGACTGGCAGTATCATGATGATTATGCGGCGCGGGTGCTTTATGATGGGGCTGAGCGGCGGGGGCTCAGTTATGAAAAGAGCGGTGATGAGTATAATACCTTTATAATTTATAAGGATTATAATTCATTGGATGAGGTGGCGCGACAGGTGATGGATCTGGTGGCTGAGTGTACGGAGCGGAAGGTTTTTGATAAGATGAGATCTGCCTGCCTGCTGACGATCAAGCCGGAGGAACCGGCAGATCCGCTATATCCGGGCTATAAGATACGGATTAAAACCAGATATTCTTTCGCTGAAATACAGGAATTTGGTGTTGAAGCGGAGGATCTGACGCTTGATGCACTGACAGAAGAGCTGAAGTTTTACCATATTTATCATGCCTATAACTGGTCGATACCTCAGGATAGTGATCAGTATTCACCGGAGATTGTTGACCGGTATCTGGAGATGTGTACTGGTTCGATGGGGAAGGCGGATGATGGGAGTATTACCGTATATGATTATGTAGATAAGAAGAGCGGTGGATTCAGCTTTGGTAATGCCTATCAGATATTTAATACGGAAGGACTGGTGACCGGGGTGGAGGAAGATCGTTTCACAGCTTCCGGTAATGGGATGACCGTTATGATCTATAGAGTAATTGATGAGGATGAGGCAAAGGCGGAATTCGAAATCCTGGAAGGTGAAGAGTTGTTTGATGCACGGATTGGTGATGAGATCTATGATGTATTGACCCTGCTAACTGATAAAAGTTTTGAATATACTACACCGGAAAAGATGGCTAGGAATGACGAGGCGGAACGTCTAAACCGCCTGCCGATGATTGAGGAGGCCTACGAGACGGCGGTTTCTCTGGGTGCAGTGGCGGTGATAAGTGATGTGGAATTTACTCTCATGGAGATGGAAACCACACAAACCCTGACCGGCAGCTACAATTCCATGGCGGCAGGACAAGATCGGATATGGATATGTACAAAGCTTAGCATCAGGAATACCGGTCAAAAGGAGCGCAGCCTCTTCCCCTGGATGGTAGCCAGCAGTGAATCCATTACGGCCATCATCTCAGATCCGGAGGCCAACCTGTTCCAGGCAGTTGACGTGGTCAACCTGGGAACCAATGACCTCTACGGAAAGACTGTTGCTCCGGGAGAAAGTATAGAAGGCTATATTTACTTCCGTGTGCCAAAAGAAACGGTAGAGTCGGGGAACCTGATCCTGCTTGGGAACTGCGAACAAGATATGGTCGCGGTCAATCTGCCAGACTGACAATAGTACTGTAGGAAAAAAGTATCTTTTAAAAGTGTCTGAAAAGAGAGGTTGGGATACATGAGCTGGATTGATCTGCATTTACATAGTTGTTATAGTGACGATGGAGAATTCACACCGCTGGAATTGATAGAACGCTGCCGGAAAGCGGCGGTACGTACTGTCGCGCTGGCGGACCACAACACCACTGCTGGTGTCCGGCAAGCACAAATACATGCTGTCCGCAACGGGATAACGTTGATTCCGGGTATTGAGCTGGACTGCACCTTTGGTGAGGTAAACCTGCATGTACTGGGGTATTTCATTGATCCGGAATACGCACCTTTTGAGGAAATCGGAGCGGATATTCTGGCGCAGGAGCAGAAGGCGGCCTCCGAGCGGATTCGGCGGGTAAAGGAGACTGGAATATATGTAGATGAGGACAAGGTGATGCGCCGGGCTATTAATGGTGTCGTACCGGGTGAACTGATTGCCGAAGTTGCCCTTGAGGATGAGCGCAACCACGCTAATCCCCACATGGCACCTTATCTGCCGGGCGGGGCTTTTGCTGACAGCCCTCTCATCCATTTTTACTGGAACCTGTGCGCCAAGGGCAAGCCTGCCTATGTTACGCTCAAATTCATCACGCTGCAGCAGGCGGTAGAGCATATCCACAAGGCCGGAGGTATTGCGGTACTGGCGCATCCCGGCAACAATATACACGAGGATGAGGCTCTGCTGCGTGGTATTGTAGATGCTGGTGTATGCGGTATTGAAGTGTTCAGCAGTTATCACAGCGCTGAACAAACTGCTTTTTATCGGGATCAGGCGGACCGGATGGATCTTGCCGTCACCTGTGGAAGTGACTTTCATGGCAAGACCAAACCGACTATTGAGGTAGGCAGTGTGGAATGTGACAGCCAGGAACATCGATGGCTAAAAGGGTTGTATGCACGGCGTGGTTTGGGGAGATAACCAAGTCCCCTTGACCGGCTCCCTGGCTGTCCGTTTCATACCCGCTGTCCGGAGTGCATGGAGCGATGCCGGAATGAAGTACCGGTACTTAGACAGATTTCGGATCATCACCAGGTGGCGTGTCACCTGTAGAACTGACCACGGATGACGTCGCAGCCGTCATATTTGCAGCCTTGTAAATGGCAAAAACATCGTTGGCATCCAGCTCCTTAATTATAGATAGCCTTACCGTATTATTCATGGTTGCATCCAGAGAAAGCTCCCAAAGGACTTCATCTGTCGGTGCTTCTCCCAGTAATTCCGGCAGATTAACAGGCATATTGAGAGATTTGAAATAATTTACGGTACTTTCTATCGCAGCAAGAGCAGCTTCTTCTTCGTTATCAATTGTTAAATTCCATACCCGTTCGCCATAATGTTTAAAGCGGGCTGGATCGTTTTGGTATACATAGTTTGCCCATGCTCCCCAGGTGGCCGAAAGTGTTGCGCCATGTGTTTTATCAAATTTTGCCCCCAGGGCATGACCGAATTTGTGGACACAGAAATCCCTGGGGCGTCCCAAACCGGTAATTCCGTTATGTGACAGGCTGCCACACCACATCAGCTCACTCATGGCATGATAGTCAGTCGGGGTTTCATAAGCCACGGTACCATTGTTTATGGTAGTATGAAGCAGACCTTCGGCAATTTCGTCCGTCATTTCGTTGCTCTGGTTTGGCAGGAAGTACCGCTCCAGTGTATGCATCATAATGTCTACCACACCACATGCCACCTGATATTGTGGAAGGGTATAGGTCAATTCAGGATTCATAATGGCAAATACCGGGCGATTCAGTGAAGTATTGAGTCCTGCTTTCTTGCCCAGCTCTTCGTTGGTAATCACTGCGGAGTCGCTGGTTTCGCTGCCGGCTGCAGAAATTGTCAATATGGATCCTGTTAATGTTGTTTTGGTAAGTGTGACTTTTCCGGTCCAGATATCCCACAGCTTCACACCGGGATTCGCAGTGCCATGGGCAATTGCTTTGGCCGTGTCGATCACGCTTCCGCCGCCAATTGCAAGGATAAAATCGGCACCAAATTCCAGTGCCTTTTCCACACCTTCCTCCGCCAGCTTTAACCGTGGGTTGGGTTGAACACCGCCAATCTCTGCACATGCGATGCCTTCTTCCAGCAGGATTTTCTTAACACGTTCTACGAGTCCGCTTTTTACAGCACTTCCTTGTCCGTATACAAGCAGCACCCGGCTTCCTCCCCATTTTTTTACTGCTTTTCCTGATTCGTTTTCTGTGTTTTTACCGAAAATGATCTCGGTTGGATTGTATTGTGTGAAATTTTGCATTATTTCCCTCCTGGTTTACTCCTACATTTTAGAACTAAATAATTATAAAAGATGGGTGTTACTTTTCTAAAGAATTATACCATAAGAAAAGTACTTGGGAAAAGAAATAATTTAAGAATAGTCTCATAAAGCAGCATGAGGGATTGACCAAATTAAAACGATAGAATACCGCCTTCAACTCGACCAAAGTTTCAAGGGCGGTTTTTCTATGCCCATTTCTAGGACTTTAGAAAATGCTACTTACAGATCCATTGTTTCCGAAAACAAATTGACGCAATCAAAAGTCAATTAAGAATTGACTTAAATATAAGTCATTGCTATAATAAATTCACACTCATCTTTGGCTGAGTGTGCTTTATCGCTGGAGATTTTTTTTACCTTTTTTGGAAAAAATCCTCCATTTCGTGGCATTAGTGAAACGTTTGTCATAAATTAAGTTATGATTGCATAGAGAGGAATTTTATGGTTATAGCAGTTGTTGAGGATGATGCAAAAGATTTGGAACAGATTACCAAAATGTTAAACATTATTCTCAAGAATGAAGACAGCCTTATCCTTTTTTCAGACGGGATAAGGCTTTTGAATTACATTGAAGATGAAAGAGGCCTATGCCCTTTTGATCTGGTACTGCTTGATATTAAGATGCCGCATATTAATGGTGTCAAAGTAGGTAGTATTATCAAGGAGTATGCACCTGGAGCTGCAATCGTATATGTAACCGATTATAAAGAATATTCTTTGGAAGCGATTGCCACCAGACCATTGGCTTATTTACTCAAATCAGACAATTTTGCAGATGAATTGTATCAGATTATCGAAGAGGTTCGCTGCCAAGTAAACAAGCAGGAGATATTTTTTGTTCGGGTTCGTGGGAAGGTGGTAAGTTTACCGCTAAATGGAATTTCTTACATTGAAAGTGACGGTAAAAAAGTAAGGATCCACTATTCCAAGGAAAAATATGAAAGCTATATGAAAATTAATGATGTGGAATCTATGCTCAATAATAAGGGGTTTATTCGAATACACAGAGCTTACATTGTAAATATGTTACATGTGGTTGCTGTTGACAGGACAAATTGTATTCTGGAAATTAGAGGTGGAACCATCTTGCATGTGTCTATAAGTAAAATCAGGCAAGTATACGACATATTTTTTGAAAAGAGAAGTTTAGATGAGTAGTGAAGTCATAGTTAGCTTATTACTATATGGTGTTGATACAATTATTTTTTATTCATTCCTTTCACTGTATCTATTACCTCGATCGCCGCAGCTCCAACGTTTAAAGCCGTTAGTCGTTGTTGTAGTATGGCTGATTCAGGTGGGCATCGGCAGGTGTTTTGTAGTACAGGCTCAGTACGGTATATTTTTCTGTTTTTTAATTACAGTATTTGCCACTTTATTATTATTTAGTGGAAGAATTTTAGAAGGATTATTTCTTATTGTGCTGCTATACAGCTTTTTGTTCATAGGAGAGGTTTTAACCTACGGGATATTTAAATTGGTTGGAATTGAACTTACATATACGTTAGCCGGTATTTATATTATGATGAGCCTGATATCCCGTTTGATAAGTATATTTTTGATTATGGGAGCCTGTATTATAAACCGGAGGGGGTACCATAAAATTGGTACAGAATCTAATTTTTATCGGTTATTTATATTAATTCCAGTGCCGGTGCTAATATGTTTTATAACTTTGAGGTATTCCCCATATGTACAGATTACAGTATCAATCTTATTTTGGTTGTGCTTTCTTAGCCTATTGTTATCTTTAGGATATATATCGTTATTAATCAGAAAAATAATAGAAAATCAAAGATTGTTGGAATACGAAAGAGTTAACAATGAAATGCACAGACGGATGGAAGAGGAATATGCTAAATTTGCCAGTGCAAATCATGATTTGCGACATCACATCAGGCATATTAAACATATCAACGAAAATTATGCTGAGGAACTATATAGTCATATTACAGATCGCAAAACAGCAACGGGGAATTTTATATTTGACCAGGTTATTCAAGAAGCCAGTACAATGCTATCAGGTGCAGAATTTGAAATTACTGGTACGCTGCCGCAGGTAATCCCAAATCTCAAAGAGAGTGATATGGTTGCACTTTTTGGTAACGGTTTAGAAAATTCAATTAACGCAGTTCGATGTTTAGAGCCAGAAAACAGGCGAATTGAAATTTCCTTAAATTTTGATGGATATTCATTGTTTGTGACAATCAAAAATAAATACTTGCCAAATGACAGATACAAAGGATCGGGTCTTGGTATTGAGAATATGAAAGCGATTGTTCGAAAATATGATGGTAAACTGAGAATAACGGAGGAGCAAGAACGCTATACTTTATACATCATGCTACAGACAAAATTGGCAAAGTAGCGATTATGGTTTGTTTTTAGAGTTAGATGGAGGGGCTTATGGGGGATATTATAGAAAAATTGAGATTGGTTCTTGCGGGAAGTGTCAAGGAAGTGAATGCAGATAAAAAAGAGCTTATCATGATGTTGTATAATGGCTTATTAGCTGAATTTGATGCTGAAGACGGGGTCGAAATCGAGATAGAAGATAACAACGATTCTGTTACAATGAGGCTCATATTTGATGAATTATGTATTAGTGAATATCTGCTATATCTGAATGCAATCCTTCTACTGGCGGAAGCCAAATTCATCAGAATTAAAGAACAGAAAGTAGTGTTGGAGCTGTGGTTCCGATGCTGGGAATATAAGGTGGAAGGCCAAACGAAGTAATAAATAAACGCAGGCAAGAAAAACAGAGTGTGAAGTCTGAATTGGACTCCATACTCTGGTTTTCTATATGACAATAAATTGGATAATTTTGATATCGACAGCAGATCGTAATTGTGATACATTCATTTTATGAAAATGCTATATATAAAAAGTAAGGGAGAGGCATATGAAAGATAGAGTTGCACCGAGACTCAATACAAAATTACGCAGCCATACAGTGATTGTGCCAGATAATATTAACAGGGCCACCGGAATTATTATCAATGGTCATCGGATTAAATCAATATTATTTTCCACAGACGTTGCGATTATTGCAAATTGTAATGCCAATGCAGTCATTGCGGTATACCCGTTCACTCCTACCATACAGATAACCAAGGCGATTATTGATGTATCTCAAAAGCCGGTGCTGGTCGGTGTCGGCGGCGGAACAACGGCCGGGGCAAGGGTTCGTGATATTGCTCTGGATGCTGAACTTCAGGGTGCAACAGCAGTGGTGCTGAATGCGCCAACGAAAACTGATTTTGTCAAAGAACTGGCAGAACATGTTGACATCCCAATTGTGTTATCTATTATATCTATTGATGAGAATTTAGAAGAGCGAATGCTGCATTCAGGAGCTGACATTATTAATGTCTCCGGCGGTAAGAATACCGTCGAGATTATTAAAGCATTGCGTAAGATTGATGAGACCTTTCCGATTATAGCCACCGGCGGGCCTACCAGGGAGACGATTGAGGAGGTAATAGAAGCAGGGGCGAATGCTATAACATATACGCCGCCGACAAATGGTAAGATCTTTGGAGAGATTATGGAAGAGTATCGGATGCGTTGTAAGAAGCATGAAGAAGGTTGAATTGTGGAAGGTATTTTGTTCGCAAGGCGTTATAAATCGCACAAAGCAGCAGATGGTATAGACCAGCTGCTGCTTTATGCGATTTCGATTTTCGAATCAATAGTTTTTAAGTTTTGCTGAAATAATGCGAGATTTATGGTAAAATAATGCTGTTTCCATTATAATAACCATTATGGACTTACAAAATACCAGGAAAGATGAGTGATGCATATGAAAAGAAAAGTAGGTACGGTGTCAAGAGGAATCAGATGTCCGATTATCAGAGAGGGTGATGACCTGGCGGATATCGTTGTGACAAGTGTGTTAGATGCTGCAGAAGAAGAGGACTTTCAGTTAAGAGACAGGGATGTCATTGCCATGACTGAGTCGATTGTGGCCAGAGCACAGGGGAATTATGCATCAATTGATGCAATTGCACAGGATGTGAGAACAAAGTTCGGGGGCGGAACGATCGGCATCATTTTCCCGATCCTGTCACGCAACCGTTTTTCGATATGTTTAAAGGGAATGGCAATGGGTGCTGATAAGGTTGTGCTGATGCTGTCATATCCAAGCGATGAAGTAGGGAATGAACTGATTTCTTTAGACCAGTTGGATGAAGCCGGAATTGATCCCTACAGAGACGTACTGACCCTGGAACGCTACCGGGAATTATTCGGCAAAAATAAGCATGCTTTTACCGGTGTCGATTATGTAGAGTATTACAGCGACATCATTAAGGATGCCGGAGCGAATGTAGAGGTTGTCTTTGGCAATAATCCTAAAGACATCTTATCATATACCAAGAAAGTACTAAACTGCGATATCCACAGCCGTGAAAGGACAAAACGCATCCTCAAGGCCAATGGTGCCAAGATCGTCTGCAGCATGGATGAGATTTTGAACCAGCCGGTAGACGGAAGCGGCTATAACGAGAAATATGGCTTGTTAGGTTCCAATAAATCAACCGAAGCCGTGGTGAAATTATTTCCGCATGACTGTATTGATCTGGTCAAAGACGTGCAGAAGCAGATCCTGGAAAGAACCGGAGCCCATGTGGAAGTAATGGTATACGGCGATGGTGCCTTCAAAGATCCCGCCGGCAAGATCTGGGAGCTGGCAGATCCATGTGTATCCCCATCTTATACGGAAGGTCTGGAAGGAACTCCGAATGAAGTGAAGCTGAAATATCTGGCGGATAATGACTACAAAGAACTAAGCGGAGCAGAATTAAACGATGCCATTTGCAAACGCATTAAGGAAAAATCGTCTGACCTGGTAGGCGACATGTCATCACAGGGAACGACACCAAGACGGATCACAGATCTTATCGGGTCGCTGTGTGACCTGACCAGCGGTTCCGGTGACAAGGGAACTCCGATTGTACTGGTGCAGGGTTATTTTGATAACTATACCGATTAATCAGGATTAATACGCAAGGAATTTGCAGCGGGGGTTTTCTGAATTACGATCAGAAAACCTCCGCTGCAAATTCCTTTCTATGGGCTTAGGAATGTGTCGTCGAAACCCCTTCAGCAAAATCACAGAACTCATGAAACAAACTTTCCTCAATCTTCTTCATCCAAAGGGTCACCCCATCAGATGCAAAGCACATCATAAATGTGAGTGAACCAACACATTCCCCGGCAATTTGTGTAGAAACAAGCAACGAATGCCGATCCAGCCATTGTCCGGAAGAAGCAATCGGCTGATTATATTTGGCGATTACGGAATGATGCAGCACCGTATTCCAACCGAAGGGAATCTCGTAGACAGCATCAGGATGTTTCAGGGACAGAATGCCGCCGTCGGTATTAACAGTCACCGCCAGGTTGGTAAAGCCCCCTTTATTGGGGCGGAGCTGATAAGTATGGGCTGCAGCAGAGCTAATAGCAGTTCCCGCTTCAGTATTGGCGGAAGTGCTGCCGTTATGGGGAGTGCAGCATAGAAACGGTGCAATCGTGTCATAAACTGCATCCAGGATTTTCTGGCTGCCGCCCTTAATATTCTGGGAGTCTGCAGTGATTACAATAATAAGATCGGAATCCGGATAAAACAGGACATACTGACTGCCCATCCCATACATGGCAAAGCCGCCGCGGATGCGCCAGAATTGATATCCATAACCCTGCTGTTCATCCAGGGTTTGGCCGTAGTGCCGGGTCGGTACCTGGCAGCGGACGGCATCCCGCAGATAATCAGCATAGGCATCGGTTCCCTGCTGAATCTGATCCAGAATAGAACGGGCTGTCTTCAGCAGATCCATTGGCCGGGCCATCAGGCCGGAGCCGCCCATTTCAGTGCCGAAGGGGTCCCGGATAATATAGGCATCGGCGGAAAAGCCGATTCGGTCTAAATATCGTGGGCGCAGATAATCAAGAACACCGAGACCGGTCAGTTTTTTTACAAGTGCAGCCATCGTATGACTGGCAGAAGTATCATACATAAAAATACGGCCGCTTTTATGTGTTGGCGGTGTTATAAAAAAACTTTCAACCCAGTTGCGGTTCGGATCCAGCTTATAGGTAGTGGCGGAATGGCATGTCTGCATAGTAAGCAAGTCACGGATCGTCATTTCGGTAAGATCAGGATGCAGGGAACCATCAGCGGGCTGATACTCCGGAAAGAACCGGATGATCGGATCATGAAGCGCTAGTTTTCCTTCCGCTGCCAGCGCACCAACGGCGAGGGCACAATAGCTTTTAGTAATGGAAAACATACGGTGCAGGGTATCGGTCTGATAAGGCGGCCGGTAGGTTTCCCACAGCAGCTTGCCATGCTGGGAGACAAGCAGGCTGTGAACCGGAATTTCCCATGTATCAAAGCGTTTCCATAATGCGGCAAGAGGCCGGGAGAAGCGTGTCTGGTCAGGCATTTTTATGTTCCCTCATTTCTTTCGGGGAGACTCCGAAGGTTTTTTTGAATACACGGCGGAAGGATGAGACATTGCTGTACCCCAGATACTGGTACAGATTGGACAGGCCGGTATCAGAATGAAGTACCAGTTCCTTCGCTTTTGCCATGCGCAGCTTTTCAAGATAACTGGAAAAATTCTCATGCACTTCCTTCTTAAATAAAAAACTAAAATAATTCTCAGATATATTGAATTCATCGGAGATTTTGGTCAGGCACAAACTTGGATCATGGTAATTCTCTGTAATATAATTCTGGATTTTTACCACCAGTTCGTTGGAGCTGCTTTTTTGGACGAAGAAATTGCAAAGTTCGATCGCGATATTGTTCAGTGTTACCAGGTTCAGCTCGCCTTCAAATTGACGATCAATCATATCCAAATGTTTTTTCTGCCGGTCATCTGGGTCGGCTGAATTTCGTTCACTACCGGCAGGTGGAATGCTGTGGCGTTTTTTAAATAAAGTGCTGCGGACATCAAACACAAGCTGCTGCATCTGAGTGGGCGTGAGGATCCGAACGACGGTATTTTCTTTTTTGATCAGCCGGAACAGCTCTGCAACCAGATCTTTATTGCCGGCAGAAATGGCTCCGGTCAGCTGCACGGACATGATTTCCGGATAGTAGTAAACATCATTGGAGGAAATAAAGTCGTGGTAGCTCTGGATATAGTGCTCGGCATTTGTAATCGATTTGGCATCTTTGGCCTGCTGGTATGACTTCCAGGTGTTGGCCGGTCTGGTATTGAGGCCGCCGAAACCGCCGCGGCTCCAGATGCCGAACTGACTCAGCAGTTCAGTGTGGAGAGCGGTAAAAGCCTCTCTGTTACCAAGCATAATCTGGTCATAGGTCATTGATTCAGGCGAAGCCAGCAAAACGGCAAAGATCCGGTCAGAGGGTTTGTATATGTATCCGGTATCGGGAAAATGACGCTTCAGACCATCGCGGACCAGAACATCAAAGTTCTGCAGGCAGAGCGCCATATCATCAAGCTGAACGTTAAAGTCTTCGGAAGGATATACCTCAACATAAAGTACCTGGTATTTGATACCGACACGATTCAGATGCAGTTCTTCTATAATATAATTCATTTCGTCATCGGTGGTGACATTTCCCTCCATAATACGCCTCATATAGGACTCGGTTACGAGCGGCTGGTGTTTTTCTATCAGATCACTTAAGGAAGAAGCCAGTTTCTCCGTCACCACCAGTTCGTTGGAAAGCCTGATGACCGGTTTGCTGTTAATGATAGAGAAATAATATACCATCATGCCTTCCAGCAGGAGCGCCAACACGGTGATGGCAATAAACAGGTTGCGGTAGTTGTTGATAGAATAGTATGTCTGTTCTTCCGGCTGCAAAAGGGTATATTGCCAGTTGTTATAATCAGACTGCCAGATTGTAGCCAGCAGTTTTGAACGGTTTCCTTCAGGATCACCCTTGGATAAGCGAAACTTCTCATTCCCCCCGGAGTCGTGGGCGATAATGGTACTGTCTGCCTGCAGCAGACCGGGAAAATAATCTTCCAACAGATCCTGATCCAGCATGCAGCACAGATATGCCTGGATATATTTTTCCGAAAATACGTTGCCGATGGCGATCGGATAAAAATAAAGATATCCGTTCCGGCGGCTGTCGAATTCATGCAATGATATGAAACGGTTGCGATACGATTCAATATTTAGTGCCTCTTCAAAGTTCCGGGCCATTTCCGGGGTACAAAAAAGCTTGTATCTGGCATAAGACTCGAAAGTGAGAAATTCTGAGGAGGAAATAATGTATCCTGAATTCTTCATATAAATGAAAGCATCCGTTACGCTGAGGACATGTGCCTGCGGCAGGATTGGTTTTAAATCCTGCTTTGTTAAATAAGCCTGATATTGAAACTCATAATTTGATGAGTCATAACCGGCGAGGGTTGCGAAGGTGGAGTTGGCGGATATCTGCTGGGCAACGGTGCTGATAGTTGATATCGTATAATCCAGTCTCCGGACCGAGGAAGAGAGCATCGTGGCATCCTGGGCATTGATGCCGTTTTTTACCTGTTGAAAGGAGAACTGATACAAAAAGCTCCCGACAACCAGGATCAGAACCAGAATAAAGGTATAAGAGAGAATCAGGCGGTTCTGAAACGAGAGACTGGCCGACTGGGCGAATTTCTTGAACTTTTTCATTAATATACACATTCTTTCTTTTGGAATTTTATCTATGTCGATTATATCATAAAATTTGACTCAACGACGGAGAAAATCGTAGATGTTGTGCTGTTATCGTAAAAAGTGCTCGCACTATTGTACAGGGATAAAAAGTAAAAATTAACAAAAATCGGAAATATTGTGCCTTGTTGTTGTATATATTATCTGATAAGGTGAAACTACGATTTATACAAAAAATTAAATTGGGAGGTAACAACTATGCGAATCAAAAGACTGGCTGCAGCAGGTTTGGCTGCGGCAATGACAGCATCTCTGCTGGGTGGCTGCGGTGGAAGCGGAGCACAATCGGGGGCATTATCAAATGTAGAAAATGCCCAGGGAAATGGTACGGCCGTTGCTGACGGTGAGATCGTGAAACCAGAGAAAATCAAAATTATGGTTGACGGAACCTTAATGACTAAGCAAAATGATCGAGATGCTTTTGAGAAACGGTGGGAAGAACTGACCGGGATTGAGCTGGAGATTATCCAGCCGGACCACGATGCTTATTATGACGTATTAGGGCAGACATTCGCATCAGGAACTGAGAACTGGCCGGATGCGATTATCCTTTCTTCCACTTATTATAGTGGCTATGCGGAAGAAGGTGCTTTATGGGATATGACCGAGACCTGGGAGAATTCTGACCTGAAAGCCTCCGGAAGAGTAATCGGTGATGATGTGGTTGAAAACATGAAGTTAAACGGCAAACTGTATGGCTTACCGGTTAACCGCGGCAATGGTTGTATTACATATGTAAAGAAAGCCTGGCTGGACAACTGCGGACTTGAAGCGCCGACTACTTATGAGGAATATATTGCAATGCTGGATGCGTTTACCAATGGTGATCCTGACGGCAACGGCATAGATGGTGATACTTATGGTGTTTCGGCACCAGAATTCATGGGCAAAGAAGCCCCGTATACCATATATCTGCAGGAATTCTATCAGGGATCTTACCCATCTTTCGTGATGGGGGATGACGGCTTGTGGTATGACGGTTTCGCCAAGGATGATTTTAAAGAGGCGCTCGTTCGTCTGCGTGAAGCATATGTGGCCGGTTATATTGATAAGGAAACCCTGACCAACGGAACCAACGACTGCCGCAACAAGTTTTACGAAGATAAATTCGGTGTCTTTACTTACTGGGCAGGAACCTGGAATTCCAACCTGAAGAACAATCTGGTAGCGAACGGTCATGATGGGGAACTGATTGCGTTGCCACCAATTAAGGAAGTGGGATCTTATATCGAACGCAATTCACCGGTATGGGCAATTACTGCTACCTGTGAAAATCCGGAAGGGGTTTATAAATATCTGATTGAATCGATGATGGACGGCGGTGATATGCAGACGCTGTGGAGTTACGGGGCGGAAGATGTTCACTGGTCGAGCAAGGCTGAGACCGTTTTAGAAAACACCTATGCAGAAGGTGAATTTCATCTTGCCGAGAGTCTGGAAAAGCCGGGGACACAGTATACCAAGCAGCATCTGGATCCGATGCTTTCCTTAGTTGAGTGGGACAATGATCCTGGCAAAGACACGGCAGCACCGGAAGCATGGGAATCACAGACTATTTTTAATGAGAATTGTCATCAGATCAAACTGGCTCCATCGACGGAAGAAATGGCTTCCTATAATGGTGATCTGATTACATTGAAACGGTCCATCGTGGCGGATGTCATTGTGCAGGGGGTTTCCATAGAAGAGGCTTATGCCCGGTTTGAGAAAGACGGCGGAACGGAGTGGTCCAGAATGATTGTCGACTCCATGAATAAATAAAAGCCGTTCGTCAGGGAAAGGAATGAACTATGATGAAAAAAGCAGCTGTGTCAACCCCGGTGGTGGGTGGCAACAAAAAACCTCTGCTGGGGCAGATTAAATATTATCGGGGATTTTACCTGATGTTTTTACCGGTACTGATTTTTGCAATTTTGTTTCACTATCTGCCGATGCTGGGAATCCGCTATGCATTCTTTTCTTACAAAGGAATCAAGGAGCCTGTTTTCGTTGGTCTGGCTAATTTTGAAAAAATGGTCAGTATGCCGGGATTCTGGCGTGCTTTCGGGAATACGATCCTGCTAAGTACTACCAAACTGCTGTTTAATACCTTTATGGCAGTTGCGATTTCGCTTCTGCTGAATGAGATGTGGTCTAAAAATTTCAAGAAGATAACCCAGACGATTATCTATCTGCCTCACTTCATGTCCTGGGTAGTAACGGCCTCGGTATTTACCTTGATTCTGTCACCGACCGGAGCCGGTCTGGTCAATTCCATTCTGACCAGTCTGGGGGTCGTGAAGGAAGAGATATATTTCCTGGGCGATCAGAAGTGGTGGCGGACGATATTCTTTATCATCAATGCCTGGAAGGATACCGGGTGGGGCACCATCATCTTTATGGCGACTTTATCGGGAATCAATCCGGAGCTTTATGAAGCTTCATCGATGGACGGTGCCGGGCGCTGGAACAAGATGCGTTACATTACGCTGCCGGCACTCAACAATACGATTATTACCGTATTGATCCTGAATCTGGCCAAGATTATGAACCTGTTTGAGTCGGTGTTTGTCTTGCAGAATGCGGCAGTAATCCAGAAAGCTGATGTTCTGCAGACTTACATCTACACCCAGACCTTTAACTCCGGAGCATTGCCGGATTATGGATATACGACAGCAGTAGGCCTGGCCTCTTCTGTTGTGGGCTGTGTCCTGGTGCTGCTGTGTAATAAGGCCAGCTATAAGGTTCGCGGACGCGGCATTGTGTAGGAGGGGGAGAAGATGCAAAAAAAGAAACTGACAGCTTTTGATGTAATAATGGCAGCGTTTTTCATTCTTGTCAGCTTGGTTATGATTATTCCGATCTACAAGGTACTGATTGATTCGCTGGACCTGAAAACTGCATATGGTATGAAGCTGCTTCCGGAACAGTTTGGCCTGGACGGCTACATATCGATATTTTCAAACCCCACGCTCTTCCACCCGTTTATGGTGTCCTGCTTTACAACGGTAGTGGGAACAGTTATGGGATTGGCAATTTCCACATTAGGTGCCTATGTACTGATCCAGTGGAAAATGCCGGGGAGAACCTTGTTTGCTAATATTTTATTATTTACGATGATATTCAGCGGCGGGATGATTCCGACCTACCTGGTGATGAAAAGTCTTCATCTGACCAATACCATCTGGGTTGTTATCCTGCTTCCGGCTATCAATGTGTATAATCTGGTACTGATGCGGAACTTCTTTGAGGGAATACCGGTCAGTCTGTTTGAATCGGCTGAGATTGACGGATGTTCACCAATGAAGATTTTCTTTACCATTGTACTGCCATTATCAAAGGCAGCGCTGACAGCTATCGGCCTGATGTTTGCCGTATCTTACTGGAACGACTATACCAACTACAAACTTTATATCACCAACGATAACCTTTATAATTTCC
>JBOFYZ010000081.1:0-118354 GCA_051654925.1 Lachnospiraceae bacterium
AAGAAGCTGGAACAGAATGGACTTTATACGATGGGGGATGTCGCCAGATGCTCGATCGGAAAGCCCACCGATTTTCATAATGAAGATTTGTTATATAAACTTTTCGGAATTAATGCAGAGCTGTTGATTGATCATGCATGGGGCTGGGAACCATGTACGATGGCAGACATCAAGGCATATAAACCCAGTACCAATAGTCTGGGCTCAGGACAGGTTTTGCAGTGTCCCTATGATTTTACAAAAGCAAGACTGATTGTTCAGGAAATGACGGACCTGCTGGCCCTGAATCTGGTGGACAAGGGTCTTGTGACGGATCAGTTGGTTTTGACTGTGGGGTATGATATTGAGAATCTGAAAGACCCTGAAATCAGAAAAAACTATCATGGTGAGGTAACCACAGATCACTATGGCCGTTCGGTTCCGAAGCATGCCCATGGTACAGCTAATCTGAAGCAGTATACCTCATCGACGAAACGTATCATGCAGGCGGTCATGGAGCTGTTTGACCGGACCGTAGACAAGAACCTGCTGGTGAGAAGGGTTTATGTTACAGCAAATCATGTTGTTGATGCAACGTCTATCACAAAAAAAGAATCATTTGAGCAATTGAATCTTTTCACAGATTACGAGGCTGTTCAGGCAAAACAGGCAAAAGAGGAAGCCGAGCTTGCCCGCGAAAAAAAGATGCAGGAGGCTATGCTGGAGATTAAAAAGAAGTTTGGCAAGAATGCCGTTCTGAAGGGGATGAATCTTGTGGAGGGAGCGACCACTATAGATCGGAATAAGCAGATTGGAGGACATAAAGAATGAAAACCCCATATGATGACATCATTAATCTGCCGCACCCCACTTCCACCAGGCATCCTCAGATGGCTATTCCAGACCGCGCGGCACAGTTTTCACCATTTGCGGCATTGACCGGCCACGATGCGGCGATCCGGGAAACCGCACGGCTGACCGAACGAAGGATTGAATTGGATGAGGATTCGAAAACCGCGCTGGACTTGAAACTGCGTATGGTGGCTGAGTGGAAGGGTGATCATCCGAAGGTATCCGTTACTTATTTTGAAGCGGATCAAGCAAAGGCTGGCGGCTCTTATGAGACCACTACCGGCTGCATTAAGAAGATCGATGATTATGGACGCCGGGTTATTATGGAAAATGGAAGGAAGATAGATATAGACAATATTATAGAAATTGAAAGTGAGCTGTTTGGCTCCCATTAATCTTCATATAAACTTCATGGACTTCAAAACCACGATCAGGTATGATAGATGACAGGATATATGATCTGGCAGGAGGGAAGTTGATATGGCTCAGACAATTATGGTAGTTGAGGATGATCATGATATCAATGAGGTTGTTTCAGAATATATGAAAGATGCCGGATATGTGGTAATATCCTGCGTGGATGGGCCAAATGCCCGGGATGTGCTGAGCAGGACCCCGGATATTGATTTGTTTATTCTTGACATTATGCTTCCCGGGGTTAATGGGCTGGAACTTCTGAAGCTGATCAGGGTCGCTGGATACCACCGTGAGAAGCCGGTCTTGATGCTGACGGCACTGGGCGATGAAGCGACTCAGATTCTGAGTTTCGATGAGCTGGCAGATGATTATGTGGTCAAGCCGTTTTCGCCAAAGGTTCTGGTCAAGCGGGTGGAGAAGCTGCTTCGAAGCAGGAATGGCGGAGCCAAAAGAATGCAGTGCGGCAGCCTGATCATTGATTATGACAGTTTCGAGGTATATGACCGGCAGGAGAAAATTCCCCTGACCTTCCGGGAATTTGAACTTTTGGGAACGCTGATGACTCATGCCGGAAAGGTATTGAATCGGCAGCAGCTGTTGAATCACGCCTGGGGATATGAATATTTTGGTGATGAGCGGATTGTGGATGTTCATATCAAGAATCTGCGCAAGAAACTTCATAGTGATGCCATTATTACCGTAAAAGGAGTTGGTTATAAGCTGGAAGGGGGAGGCAAATGACCAGAAAAACAGGTATTACCCAAAAAACCTTTCTTTTTGTTGCCCTGCTGATTGTCTCGGTGACATTCGTATCCTTTACCATCCTGTATTTTGCCATGCCCCCCTATTACTCTTATAAAAAAGTGCATAACCTGAAATCAGCAATTGTAAGCCTCCGGGAAGATCTGGTAAGTACTGTGGATTCGGAGTCCTGTGCCGCCATTATCTATGAATTTACAGAGAAATATAATGCTACTGTGGTGGCGTTAGATCCGAAAGGCAATATGATTCTGCAGCTGTCCACGCCCTTTGTGTCACTGAACTATCAGGAAGAGATGGGCGGTCAGTTTTTTGTGAACCTGGAGCAGTATGGCGAGGATACTTATCTGTCGATCATGACCGATTTATATCAGACGGCTCAGCAGGAAATCGACCAGGCAGAAGAGGGTGTGGTGGAACTGGAATCTTATGTTGTATATGCAAGTGATCTGGGGAACGGGCTTTTTTTTGAAGAGGAGATCCAAACCACTTTGATATCACGGATTCAGATCCAGGGCACCCTGCAGCCGATTGGCGAAGCCAGAGGGGTAATACTGTCTCTCATTCCCTATGTTCTGGCAGCAGGATGTGCCATTGGGGCGGTTCTGGCCTGGTTTTATGTAAAACAGCTGACACGGCCGATTCTGAAGCTGTCTGCCACTGCGGCCAGGATGCAGAATATGGAGCCTGATGTTATGTCAGGAATCAGAACCAGGGATGAATTAGGATTATTATCGGAGAATATGGATGCCCTATACCGCACCCTGATCGAAACGATTGGTGATCTGAAGAATCAGATGGAAAAAGTAAATCGACTGGAGCAATCCAAAACAGCGATGATGCAGAGTGCCAGCCATGAACTAAAGACACCGGTTGCGGCCCTGAGCGGCATGCTGGATGGTATGATAGACAATGTCGGTGTGTATAAGGAAAAAGATAAATACCTGATCAAGTGTAAAGATCAGGTAGATAAGCTTTCATTTCTGGTGCAGGAAATCCTGGAGGCTTCCCGGACTGACAGCGGTATCCATAAAGAACGTCAGGCTGATATCGAAGTCGATGTAATGGTTGCTCATATTCTGAAAGAACACGAATACCAGATCCGGGAAAAAAAGCTTCAGGTTCATGCTGATCTGGATTCGGTCGTCTTCCATACCGACGCTCAAACCCTATATGGAGCGATTGTGAATCTGCTGGGGAATGCGGTGCTGTATACACCGGAGCAGGGGATAATCACAATCTCTCTGCGGGCAGACTATCTGGAGATTGAAAACGAAACCGAACCGATACCGGAAGCGGAACTGGATAAGCTGTTTGAACCGTTTTATACCAGAAGTGACAGCCGGGACAAATCCGTCAGTGGCACGGGGCTGGGTCTGTATATTGTGAAACGCAATCTGGAGCAATTGTCGATCGCATACCGGGTTGAGAATACAGCATCAGGATTCAAAGTAACTCTGACACTGTACTAGAAAGTGCCCCCGGCAGTTCAGACTACATACAGTTTATATCTGTTCTACATATAGTCTTCATATTGGAGCGCTAAGATTAAGTCAATCAATATGAGGAGGAAATAAATTATGAGAAAGATGCAAATAACAGCCATGATGCTGGCGGCGGGACTGCTGACGGGGTGTGCGGGCGAAGTCCCCCCGGCGGCATCGGATACGGCTGAAAAAAGTAGCGATGCGGCAACATCAGCGGCCCGAGAAATTGCTGGAGAGGTTACCGGGGAAATTACAGTTGGGTGTTATGATGCTACGGTTTACCGGACCTTTCTGGAGGATGCAGCAAAGCAGTTTGAGCAAAAATACCCGGGCACCAGGGTTCATATCGACTGTTTTTCGGAGATGCCGGAAATTCAGAGTTATGAGGAAGACGGAACCTATATTACGGTAGTCAACCAGGAGGACGATCCACAGGGACGGGCTGATTATATCAGCAAAACCAGTACCGCCCTGATGGGCGGAAAAGGAGCCGACCTGCTGGCGATGGATGTCCTGCCTGTCTATCGGTATGTAAAGGCGGGACAACTGGAGAACTTAACGTCATACATGGATCAGGATCCTGATTTTGTGAAGTCCGATTATCGGGAGAATGTTCTGGATGCCGTGGAATTTCTGGATGGCACCTGGTTTCTGCCGCTAGATTACAGTTTCCAGTATTTTACTTATGACAGTACCCTGATTGATGGCCAGTCGGGTGGTTTCGGCCAGGCGCAGGCGTTTACCACGAATCAGCTGTTAGAGATGGGAAAACCGGTCTATGACGGCAGCAGCAAAGTACTGTCATCACCGGCTTACATGAAGGAAAGCAATGAGGATCTGTTTACGCAGCAGTTCCGGGAGAAATACAGTGATTTTGTAGATATTGGCCGGAGCCAGGCGAATTTTTCAGACGGACAGTTTGCCGGTCTGCTGGACGGTTTGCAGGAGATGGCTGCGCGGGGGTATATTCCAAAAGGGCTCAGTGATACAGCGGATGTGTCTCAGCTGCTTGCACGGGCGGGAGAGAATCCTACGGACCGCTTTCTGTTTAAGACTAAAAATAATTTTTCGTTAATTCAGCAGACCTGGCCTGATTCCGAACAGGGTCTGATGATTTCAACCTCCGGGATTGAGAATGGGATTGAAACGGATGATGAAATTGCCGGAATCGGGGCTGGAGAAAATGGTACTGTCCCGTTTACATATCAGCAGGCATACGGCCTGAACGCCAATAGCTTAAATAAGGCAACGGCCTGGGCCTTTCTGAAGTTTTTGCTTAGTGATGAGATTCAGTCCTCACCGGGGATGCCGATCGGTTCCTTCGCTGTTCATAATGAGGCTCGGATGCTTCAGGCTGAAAATCTTTATCAGATGCTGTTTACGGAAGGGGGGAAGCTGGACGAGGTACAGCAAAAAGCGCTGAAGGATTATCTGGCAGTGACAGAGGATATGGCCGATCAGATCAGCAGCTATACGATTCAGGATACAGTTATTGAGGATATGGTGAAACAGGAAATCGTCTATTTCTTTGAAGGAACCAAAACCGCCGAAGAAGTAAGTGATGTTCTGCAAAATAAGGTGGATTTATATCTGAACGAATAAGGAGAACCGGTTGTGAAGAAGAAAGGAACACATGTTGGTTTGCTGTTTTTGCTGCCGGGGCTTTTGGGATTTTCCGTATTTTATATCTGGCCGTTTATTTTGTCATTGGGCTATGCATTTACCGATAAAGCTGTCAACGGCACGTTTCAGGGATTAAAAAATTTCACTGAACTTATTGGCAATAAAGCCTATCAGAAAGGATTGTATAATACGGTCAGATTTATCGCCGTGTCCGTCCCGCTGAATATGGGGGCGGCACTGGGGATATCCCTGCTGGCAAAATATATCGGGAAGCGTAAGGACCTGTTTACGCTGGTATTTCTGATTCCGCTGGTGATTCCATCCGGCTCCATGGCATTTTTCTGGAGCAGCCTGTTCTCTTACAACGGTGTATTAAACGGTTGGCTGGGACAACTGGGAATCGCCAAGGTACGATGGCTCGATTCCCGGCTTGCCTTTGCCGTTATGGTGCTGATATTTACATGGAAAAATCTTGGTTACCTGATGGTTTTATACCTCGACGGACTGAGCCGGATTCCCCGGGATTATTATGAAGCAGCATGGATGGATGGCGGGAAGCCGCTGCAGATATTCGGCCGGATCACCTTACCGCTTCTTTTTCCGGTATCCATTCTGGTCTTGATTATGTCGCTGATTAATTCATTTAAAGTATTTAAAGAGATCTATATGATAACAGGCGGTTATCCGCATGACAGTATTTACACGCTGCAGCATTTCATGAACAACATGTTTGCCTCACTGAGCTATCCTAAGCTCACCACAGCAACGATTATCCTGGTGACAGTGATGACCCTGGCGGCACAGGTGCTGCTGAAGCTGGAAGGGAGGGCCGGTGAATGAAGGAAAACAGTCAGATCTTATCAGTTGCTATCCTTGTCTGCGGGGGGATGCTGTTTCTCCTGCCGTTGGTTATTACCATCAGCAGTTCATTTATGTCAGAAGCAGAGATTTTGCAGAATTATTCTACTAGGCCGGATACCTTCGATCTGGTGGCCGGGATTAAAGATCGGTTCAGGCAGTTTCGTCTGATTCCCACACAGGTCACCTTCAGACAATATTATGAAATTCTGCTGAAGCAGCCGGCCTTTCTGCAATTGATGATGAACTCATTGAAGATTGCTGTTCCGGTGACAGCCGGAAGCCTGGTCATATCGTTACTGAGTGCTTATGGTTTTACCGTCTGGCAATGGCGTTACAAAGAGCTTTTATTCCGGATCTATATTGTTGTCATGCTGATGCCGCTTCAGGCAGTACTGGTGCCCAACTATATTATTGCAGATATTCTCCATATCAAAGACAGTTATCTGGCGATCATCCTGCCGGGCATTTTTGCGCCGTTTGGGGTGTTCCTGATGCGTCAGGGGATGGCAGCCATTCCGGAAGCTTCTTTTGAAGCGGCTAAAATGGATGGAGCTGGTGATTTATACATCTTTTTTTACATCATAGTACCTCAGGTCAGGTCTTCAGCTGCCGCGTTGTGCATGCTGACTTTTATTGAATACTGGAATGTGGTGGAACAGGCCGTAGTTTTTATCAGTGATTATACCAAAGAACCGCTGTCTGTATATCTGTCGCGGATTGCTGACGGAAAGACCGGTCTGGTCTTTGCCGCCTCCTGTATTTATATGTTTCTGCCGCTCTGGTTTCTGGCTACCGGCCAGAAGAACCTGGAAAAGGGAATTGAATTATCAGGTGTGAAAGGTTGAGTGAGAGAAAAATATGAAGAACTGGATTAATAAACAAAAAATCGGTATTATCTTCCTGGCAGCAATTTTGCTGCTAACGTTTTTTTCAAAAACTATTTACACCTACCATCTGCCTGAAGTAACGGCGGTATTGCCGGCGCAGGGGCTGCTCAGTAAGGTGGAGACAGGATATGGTACGGTTACATGGGCCGCCGCAGATTCCATTTATATTCCGGCCAAAGGGACAGTCGGTGAACTGCATGTCCTGGAAGGTGAATATGTAAAGGTCGGTCAGCCATTGCTTTCGATGGTGTATGACCGTGAAGAAAATGACTGGAAACTAGGAGAACTGGAGAATAGCCGGGCTGCAATCCAAAACGAAATCCAGAATATTCAAATAAAAATAGCCGCAGCCAAGCGTCCTGATGCAGAGCTGTTAAATGTCCGTCAATCAGCATCAGAAGCAGAAAAAAATCTAAATGCAGCACAAATTATCTATGCTGTCGGGGGCATCAGTGAACAGGAACTGCGGGAGGCAGGGAACGAGCTGAATTATCTGCAGCTTAAGCTGGAAAATATGACCCGGGAAGCGGCAGAGCAACAAGAATTGCTGCGCCTGGAACTGGAAGCAAAGGAGCTGGAACTGGAAAATCTGGCACTTCAGGAAGAACCCTATAAAAAAGCCCGGAATGCCCATGATAATCAGGTGATTCTGACAGCACCGGCCGATGGGATGTTGATCTCGCTGCCGGTCGCTGTCGGACAGAAGGTGGATAAGGACACCCTGGCGGCTGAGATTGGAACCGGAAATGAATATATTTTGGAATGTTCGGTATCACTAGAAAATGATTTTGTGGTTCCGGGTGATACCTGCAATCTGAGTAATTCATCCCATCAGGTGAAAGGAGTCGTTTCGGCCGTGCAGCCCACACAGCAGCAGAAGCTGGTCAGAATCCGGTTTACCGCCGACAACGTGACAGCAGGTGAAACGTTTGAGGTACTGTTCCGAAAGCAGGGTGAGGCCGGTTATACCCTGGTGCCGAATGCCGCCATTAATAAAGATAATAATGGGTATTACCTGAAGCAGATAAAAAGGAGGGATGGAATGATGGGGAAAGAATATTATCTGGATCGTCTGGATATCTATATCGGGGATTCTGATGCCCAGAATACTGCCGTTATCCAGGGCATCACGTTCTTTGAGCCTGTCCTTCTGTCCAGTGATAAGACCGCTGATACCGGTGATACGGTAATTCTGAAGAATGCAGGTGATTTCTTTGAAAAATAGAAAACTGCTGCCGTTTGTACTGGCCGGAATATTTTTGTTATCCATGCTGGCCTTTCTGTCTGCAGCAGCAAAATTAAAAGGATACCAAGACTTAATGTTGGTGGTTCCTTATGAATTTGGGATCTCAGATTATGACCTTCAGGAAATTGAAGAACTCTGCCGGGATGGTTTCGACATAACCTATGAAATGAAAGAATCAGCCTTGGCACAGGCGGCTGGTTCCAATCATCCGGTTACCCTGATCGGAACCAATCCGGCTTACCGCCGGGTGCTTAATCTGAGACTTACGACAGGAAGCTTTTTCAGCGAAGCGGCCTGGAGGATGGGCAGTCATCATGCCGTACTGAGTGAGTCTGCCGCGTTTCATTTGTTCGGCAGCTATGATATCATCGGCAGTACTGTCATGCTGGGCGGAGAAAGCTTTCTTGTGACCGGGGTTGTCAAAGATCAAGTGAAAAAAGAAGCCGCCTTCTATATTCCATCCGGCCTGCTTGCCGGTACGGTACAGGTATTGATGCTCAGAACCAGCGCCGGAACCGGAGAAATACGCAATCGGCTGATCCGGCTGGGTATCTATGAAGATAACACCAGGCTCTTGAATCTTGCCAAAATGGCAGCGGTTTATGAACAGTTATTTTTCGTTGGAGTCAGCATGTATCTGATCCTTTGCTTGCTGTCTTTTGCCGCTGGAAGAACCGACCGGTTAACCGAATTTTATCAGGTAGCAAAACTCCGGCATAAAATTATGTACCTGTCCAAACTGGTCAAAGAAAGCCGAAACGATCTGCCCGGAATAATATATCAGCTGGTTTTGCTGATATCATCCTTGTCTGCCATATGCTTGCTGGCCGGAAGGATCTTATTCATGATCTTACCCTGGAAAGCGCTGCTGAAAGCATTCAATTACCTGCCGGGCGGTGTTTTTCAGAGCAAAATACAGTGGCTGCACCGGTATTTTTCTTGTGGTCCGGTATTGTTCTTCCTGTTTCTGCTGGTTTTTTTCTGTCTGATTGGTCTGAACCTGAAACGTATGAAATTAAAGTGATCGCATGAAGTGCCGCTTGGTAGTAATGCGGTCTCTTTTCCGGGGCAGTTCTGAGGAAGAAATTTATAAAGGGATACCAAAAAATGATACCCAACGGCTATTCCTGTTGTGTGCAACAAAATAAAGACAATCCGATTCAAACGATTGCGCAAATTCTGCTTGAACTTTGCGCAATAGTTTTTTATAATAATGGTAATAGTTGGCAGAAGCTGACAGTGTGTGGATCAAGTCCATTCTTAGTATTAACAGGCAATATACACGAAATGAAGTGAGTTACCAGGAAGGTAATGGAATCCGGCATGGAGACCGTTTTTTCTGGTATTTTTTATTTCATTTATTATGAAAGGACTTAACACAATGAAAAAAACGAAAACTACAAATTTGGTGATTTCAGCGGTACTGATGGCAGTGGGCATGATACTTCCCTTTTTCACCGGCCAGATTCCTGAGATTGGCAGCATGATTTCACCAATGCATTTACCGGTACTGATCTGTGGCTATGTATGTGGCTGGAAGTATGGCCTGGCAGTCGGCTTTTTGCTGCCGCTGATCCGCAGTCTGACTTTTGGGATGCCGCCGCTTTTTCCGACGGCAGCGGCGATGGCGGTCGAAATGGCGGTATATGGTGCGGTAACCGGGATTATGTATCAGGTGCTGCCTAAGAGAAATGGTTACATTTATGTGTCACTGGTGCTGGCGATGCTGTTAGGGCGGATTGCATGGGGATTGGCCAGTATTGTACTGTACGGAATCAAAGGCGGGACTTATACAATGGAACAGTTTTTAACGGGGGCTTTTATCAGAGCGATACCGGCGATTATTATTCAGCTTGTATTGGTTCCGTTGCTGGTTGTGATATTTAAAAAAGCAAAATATATCAAGTAATCGGTTTCGAACCATAATTGTCTTTGAGAGCAGAGCAATGCCGCTAAATGCATGATCCTGCGATATTTTCGTTGTAATTTGTGTATTATATTAACGTTTTTCGTTGAGAAAACTGTTTCGCGGTGATATAATGCACATAATAGATGGAAATTGAGGTGATGCCTTATGTATCGTAGAGCAATGGAGTATTTGAATAATTGGAAGCTAAAACGTATTAAAAAGCCCCTCATCATTCGTGGCGCCCGTCAGGTGGGGAAAACGTGGCTAATGCAAGAGTTTGGCAAGACTGCCTATAGAAAAACAGCCTATATCAATTTTGATAACAATCCGCAGATGAGAGGTCTTTTTTCTGCGGATATGCGTATTGAGCGCATCATAACAGGACTTGAGCTATATGTCGGGCACAAAATCGATGCCGAAAGTACCCTGCTTATTTTTGACGAGATTCAGGAGGTACCAGAAGCTCTTTCTTCACTGAAATATTTTAATGAAACTGCGCCACAGTATCAAATTATCTGTGCAGGTTCGCTTTTAGGCGTGGCTCTGCACCAGGGTACATCGTTTCCTGTGGGCAAGGTGGAGTTTATGGATTTGTACCCGCTGTCTTTTACTGAGTTTATGCGGGCGATGGGCAAGGATCAGTTTGTTGACCTGCTTGCTAAGGGCGATTTCGAGATGGCTGCCACATTTAGGCAGGATTATGTTGACTTGCTCAAGTACTATTACTATGTCGGCGGAATGCCGGAAGTGGTACAAAGCTTTGCTGACAATCGGGATTTCAACGAAGTGAGAGAAATACAAGGGCGTATTCTTTCTGCATATGAACAGGACTTCTCAAAGCATGCACCTTATGAGGTCGTGCCTCGCATCCGGATGCTGTGGAACAGTATTCCGGCACAGCTTACGAAGGAAAACAAGAAGTTCATCTACGGCATAATCAAAGAGGGCGCACGGGCAAAGGATTATGAGATGGCACTTATGTGGCTCGCTGACTGCGGGTTGGTCCATAAGGTACATCGCGTGACCGCTACCAATATTCCGCTAAAAGCATATGAGGATTTAAAAGCTTTTAAACTATTTCTGGTGGATGTGGGATTACTTGGCTGCATGGTACGGCTCAATCAGTCTGTTCTTTTGGAAGGGAATGAGTTGTTCAAGGAATTTAAAGGGGCATTGACGGAGCAGTATGTACTGCAACAGCTTAAAACCCTTAAAGGCGTGGAAACCTACTACTGGACAAATGACAGGGGCAATGCGGAGGTTGATTTCTTGATTGATACAGGCAGTGAGGTTGTTCCTGTTGAAGTCAAGGCGGAAACAAATCTTAAGGCGAAAAGCCTAAAGACATTCTGCGAGAAGTATAACCCAAAGATGGCGATACGCACGTCTATGACCGATTATAAGAGAGAGGGTTGGCTGCTGAATCTGCCGCTGTGGGAAGTGGAGACGATTAAGTGAGAATATGAAAAAAATAATTGAAGGGTTTATTTCCATGGATTATGCGGGGTCAATCTTTGCTGATATCGACCGGGTCTTAACTGGATCGGACGAGGCGCCGGTTGTGGTTGCGATTGACGGGCAGTGTGCCAGTGGAAAAAGCACGCTGGCGCTGATGCTTGGGCAGGTTTATGACTGCAATATCTTTCATATGGACGATTTTTTCCTGAGGCCTGAGCAGCGGACGCCGCAGCGATTATCTGAGATCGGCGGGAATGTTGATTATGAACGCTTTCAGGAAGAGGTATTAATTCCGCTCCGCAGCGGCAGGCCATTTGCGTATCAGATCTATGATTGCCGTACCCAGACTCTTGCCGGAGTGGGCGAAGTGCCTGTGAAACGGCTGAATATTGTGGAAGGAACTTATAGCTGCCATCCTTTTTTTGGGTTTTGCTATCAGTTGAAATATTGCCTGACAATCGATCAGGAAGAACAAAGGAGCCGTATTCTGAACCGCAACGGGGCAGACATGCTCCGGCGTTTTGAATCAGAATGGATTCCGATGGAAAATGCATATTTAAAAAAGTTTGGGATTGCGATACTTTAATTCAGATATTCAGCTACCTTATCAATCACGAGCGGGATAATCGCATTCAGCGACAAGTTTTCACAGCCAACAACATGGTGGTTGCAGCGGTTGACCGGCATCAGGATATGCTTTGCCGTACTGCGGCCTACGGCAGCAGCCATTGCTGCAGTAACTTCGCCATAAAGGGAGTCGGCGATGACAATGCCGATTGGGCCAATAATAATATCGGAATCTCTGGCCGCTACCAGAACCGGATTCTCTCCGGTAGCACCGTGATCGGCACCAGCTTTCATCATAGCAGCGGTAGCGATGCTGTTTGTTCCGATGACCAGCAGTTCCTGATTGGGGAACTGCTTTTTTAATTGTTCGACAATGGCTTTTCCCATCCGGCCGCCCTGACCATCGATAATAGTGATTTTCTTCATGATAGATTAATCCTCCAGGTGGTTTGTTTCATTATACTGAAAAATCAGAATAAAAACAATCACAAGAGAAAAATCCCCCCAAACGAGAGCATCGTCAGAATGATGTCTGGATAGAATGCCTCAGATATGTTACAATACTGGTACTGCGTTGACCGAAACTTATGCAACGCAGTACTAGCATCAGATACAACAACATGAGCAGATTACAGCGGAAAGAGAGGATATGATATGGTAAAAGTCTATGCAATGATAGCAGACGGTACGGAAGAAGTGGAATGCCTGGCGGTTGTAGATGTTTTGAAACGCAGCGGTATGGATGTGGTTTTAGTTTCAGTAGGAGAGACACGGCAGGTGTTAACTGCACATCAGATCAGAATTGAAGCAGATGCCACAGTCGCAGAAACAGACATGTCGGATGCCGATCTGATCTTTATTCCGGGAGGCATGCCGGGATCAGAGCATTTGTCATCTTGCCCGGCCCTGATTACCGCAATACAGGCGCAATTGGATAGTGGACGGAGAGTAGCAGCGATCTGTGCGGCACCGGGTGTTGTATTAGGGCGGCACGGGTTTTTAAAAGGCAAAAAAGCGACTTGTTTTCCGGGGTTTGAAGATGAACTGATCGAGGCAGAGTACAGCAGTCAGGGGGTTGTAACCGACGGCAATATCACAACAGCAAAAGGCGTGGGAGTTGCCATTGATCTGGGGCTGGAACTGGCCGCCTTATATTTTGGCAGAGACGCAGCCCGGGAGTTGAGACAAAGGATGCAGTGTCCATAAACCTATAAATTTCAATTATTTCAGGAAGGGTGGCATACAGATGTCATCTTTTCTTTGTTATATCAAACTTATAAATCGTAAATACGAATTAAAAACACATATACGAAAATGACAGAAATCGGATGTAATTTCATTTAATTGTGCTGTAAAAAGACCAAATTTTAGGTAATTTTTAAAGAAAAACCTTTACTAGAAAAAAAAATATGATATACTATTAGCAGACCGTCTGAGGGCTTTTTCTTTGCGTAAAAATGCAGGAAAACTGCTGCCGAAAGATGGAAAAACCAAGTAGAGGTCAATCTACGCACGTTGAGGAGGAAACATATTTATGGCAAACAAATGGGTTTATTTGTTCACTGAAGGCAATGCCAGCATGAAAAATCTGTTGGGCGGCAAAGGTGCCAACCTTGCAGAAATGACCAATCTCGGACTGCCGGTTCCACAGGGATTTACTATTACCACAGAGGCATGTACGCAGTATTACGATGATGGCGAGAAGATTAACGAAGAAGTTATGGGTCAGATCATGGAACATATTACAAAGATGGAGGAGATCACTGGCAAGAAATTCGGTGACAAAGAGAATCCTCTTCTGGTTTCTGTTCGTTCCGGTTCCAGAGCATCCATGCCTGGTATGATGGACACCATCCTGAACCTCGGCCTGAACGAAGAAGTAGTTGAAGTTCTGGCAGCAAAGTCCGGTAATCCTCGTTGGGCATATGACTGCTACAGAAGATTTATCCAGATGTTCTCCGATGTAGTTATGGAAGTAGGAAAGAAATACTTCGAAGAGCTCATCGATAAAATGAAAGAAGAAAAAGGCATTACCCAGGACGTTGACCTGACTGCAGAAGATCTGAAAGAACTGGCTGACCAGTTCAAAGCTGAATATAAAACTAAAATCGGCAGTGACTTCCCATCTGATCCAAAAGATCAGCTGATGGCCGCAGTAAAAGCTGTTTTCCGTTCATGGGACAACCCAAGAGCCAACATTTATCGTCGTGATAATGATATCCCTTATTCATGGGGAACTGCTGTAAACGTACAGATGATGGCATTCGGTAATATGGGCGATACCTCCGGTACCGGTGTAGCATTTACCCGCGATCCTGGTAACGGTGATAATCACCTGATGGGTGAATTCCTTATTAATGCACAGGGCGAAGACGTTGTTGCCGGTGTACGTACTCCTCAGAAGATTGCTCAGCTGCAGGAAGTTATGCCTGAAGTATACGCTCAGTTCATGGAGATCTGCTCCAAGCTTGAGAATCACTACAAAGACATGCAGGATATGGAGTTCACAATCGAAGACAAGAAACTCTACATGCTGCAGACCCGTAATGGTAAGAGGACTGCACAGGCAGCTCTGAAGATTGCCTGCGATCTGGTTGATGAAGGCATGATCAGCGAAGAAAAAGCAGTAACCATGATTGATCCTCGTAATCTGGACACCCTGCTTCATCCACAGTTTGACGCAGTAGCTCTGAAAGCCGCAACTCCAATGGCGAAAGCTCTCGCAGCTTCACCAGGTGCAGCATGTGGAAAAGTTGTCTTCACTGCTGAAGATGCAAAAGCATGGAATGATAAAGGCGAGAAAGTCATCCTGGTTCGTCTGGAGACTTCTCCGGAAGATATCGAAGGAATGAAAGCTGCTCAGGGTATCCTGACTGTCCGCGGCGGTATGACTTCTCACGCAGCAGTAGTTGCTCGTGGTATGGGAACCTGCTGCGTATCCGGTTGTTCCGAGATCGCAATGGACGAAGCTAACAAAAAGTTCACCCTGGACGGAAAAGAATTTACCGAAGGAGACTGGATCTCCCTTGATGGTTCTACCGGTAAGATCTATGAAGGCAAGATGCCTACCGTAGATGCAACGATCGCCGGAGAATTTGGCCGTATCATGGGCTGGGCTGACAAATACAGAAGACTGAAAGTAAGAACCAATGCAGATACACCGGAAGATGCTAAAAAAGCAAGAGAGCTGGGCGCTGAAGGTATCGGTCTGTGCCGTACCGAGCATATGTTCTTTGAAGGCGACAGAATCGCGTCTTTCCGTGAGATGATCTGTTCAGATACTGTAGCAGAAAGAGAAGCTGCTCTGGAGAAGATTCTTCCGGTTCAGCAGGGTGATTTTGAGGAACTTTACGAAGCTCTGGAAGGCTGCCCGGTTACCATTCGTTTCCTGGATCCGCCATTACATGAGTTCGTTCCAACCGAAGAAGATGATATCAAGAAGCTGGCAGATGCTCAGGGCAAGACCGTTGAGCAGATCAAGACCATTATTGATTCCCTGCATGAATTCAACCCGATGATGGGTCATCGTGGCTGCCGTCTGACAGTTACCTACCCAGAGATCGCAAAAATGCAGACGAAAGCGGTTATCCGTGCAGCAATCAACGTACAGAAAGCTCATGCAGACTGGAACGTTTGTCCTGAGATCATGATTCCGCTTATCAGTGATGATAAAGAGCTGAAATTTGTTAAAAAGATTGTTGTCGAGACTGCTGATGCAGAGATCGCAGCAGCAGGAAGCAGCCTGAAATATGAAGTTGGTACCATGATTGAGATCCCAAGAGCTTGTCTGACCGCTGATGTAATTGCGAAAGATGCAGAATTCTTCTGCTTCGGAACCAATGACCTGACTCAGATGACATTTGGTTTCTCCCGTGATGATGCAGGTAAATTCCTGGATGCATACTACGATACCAAGATTTTCGAGAATGACCCATTTGCAAAACTGGATCAGACCGGTGTCGGCAAGCTGATGGAAATGGCTATTCAGTTAGGTAAGGCAACCCGTCCTGACATGCACGTAGGTATCTGCGGCGAGCACGGCGGAGATCCTACTTCCGTAGAATTCTGCCATAAGATCGGACTGGATTACGTATCCTGTTCTCCATTCCGTGTGCCGATTGCAAAACTGGCAGCAGCACAGGCCGCATTGGCTGAGTAAATAAACTAAAGTTAAACCCTTGGGAATTACATGCCCAAGGGTTTGATTTTTGCTTTTCAAAGGCACAATTATTAAGTTTTGACTCCAAATATCTGCTTGTATTCAAAGACAGTTTTACCTGTCCAATGTTTAAATGCCCTCCGAAAGGAGCTGACGTCATTATAGCCTAATAAATAGCCTATTTCAGTGGTAGGCAGTTCCTGCTTCTGCAAATAGCCGCATGCAAGCTTGACCTTGGTCTGCTGAACCTCCGCAGAATAAGTCGTACCTTCTTCTGTTAATAAACGCTGTAAGTTACGGATACTAAGTCCCAGCGTTTTAGAAACACTCTTGATATCAAAGTTTCCACTGGGAATTGCAGTCAATAACGTGTTTTGCAAGGTGTTTTTTAGCGATTTGTTCGTCTGTTGTTGCTGTAACTGCTGGGCGAATCCTGGCTCTAAAAATTCCCACATGATGTTATTGCTCGTTATAAAGGGCGTATTTAAACATTTTTTAGAAAATGTCATTTCATTAACATCAGCCGTTTCGGCTTTTATTCCAATATAATTCTCTAAATAGTACCCATATGCATAGGCGCATTTGATGCGCTCCGGCACGATCTGCCTGCCTGTGGCGGTTCGCAGCAAACTAATCAGTAACAGTTGTTCATTTACAATCAGCAAACGAGGAACCAAAGCCTTATCATAATCGAACTCAAATGTGACCGTCAGAGTGGTTTGGCTTTCACAAAGCGATAAACGGACCGGCCCAATCAAAGACTTATACTTCGCTAAACGTTTAATCCCTTGATAACCATCTACAGCGCACATGGCCGCAAAAGGCGGGGGGATAAAGAGTTTCATTCTTTGGATGTCACTGAAGTTAAGAAGCTGTTCATCAGAAAGCATTTCATTTAATACTGTTAACAAAGAAAAATATTCCTGATGGGTCAAATCTGGTGTCCGTTCCCAAGCTAACCTCCCTAAATCAGCTTTTTTAATCACGGCATCAAAATCAACACCAATTTGTCTTAGAGAATCGTAAAAATCTTGGTTTAAGTTTAATTTCATTGTCTCCTGCCTTCTAATTGCGTCTTTTAAGCTTGCATAAACGTTTGCGTAAATAGTTGGTAAACGCGGACCGGCAGGAATCTCCTAAGATAGACCAGTTCTTTGGACTTCCCTGTAAGATAGCGCATTTTTCTGGAATGATCTGTTGCTGCTTGATAAATTGTTTGGGCCGTTTCTGCCGGGCTGGAACCCTGTTCCCCGTTTCCAAGTAAATTCGGCAACACTTTTTTCGTATAAGCTTGATAAGCTTCATCCGCGTTGGTAGTTATCGTCATTGAACGGTTATAAAAATCAGTAGCAATGACGCCCGGCTCAATTAATTTAACGTTAATATTAAACTGCCGCAGCTCGTACTGCAATGATTCAGAAAAACCCTCAACACCCCATTTAGCGGCATGATATAAAGTTTGCAGGGGGACTGAGAGCACGCCGGCAATAGATGATATATTAATGATCACACCTGATTTTTGTTTTCTAAAATACGGCAGAACTTCCTTGGTCATTTGAATAAGCCCCAAAAGATTGGTATCTAATTGCCTTTTGATTTCTTCCTCGGATGCCCCTTCGAAAATGCCAACTGTATAAAAACCGGCATTGTTAACCAAGACATCAATTTTACCAAAATGCGTTATTCCATCTTGAACTGCCGCTTTTATACTTTGGGAACTAGTCACATCGCACGGTAAGACCTTAACATTGAGCAAGGTATTCAATAACTGTTCTTTTTCTGGCTGACGCATTGTTGCAATCACCTGCCAGCCTTTGCTCTGAAATAATTTTGCTGTTTCTTTGCCGATTCCGGAAGAAGCTCCTGTAATAAATACTGTTGGCATCTTGATAATCTCCTTTATCATAACATGAAATGACGGCATTTTACAGCTTCATAATAAATTCCTAACATTATTAGCGAAGAGAGCTGTAAATGAATCGATGCTGATTACTATACAGAAAGATCATCTTTTCAACAATAACATTACGTGCCTAAATTATAACAGTTCATGCCATACCAGAATACGCAACATCAAAAAGAGTGTTGCAATACTATTTGCAACACTCTTTTCATCCCTGTTTGTCAGCCGTTTGATGATAATTCTTTTGTACTTCCTTATCACCATTCAGCTAAGCTTGACAGTTGCTTTTTCGCATAATTTCCCGCCGTCTGAACTGTTACGATTTATTAACGATTTCATCTAAAGAATGAAACGTATAACCCATATCTTCCCAGCGTGTTAATAATTCATCCAGGATTTCTCCGTTGGTTTTGGAAGTACTATGTAGTAATACAATAGCACCGGGATGAATCCGGCCGATCAGTTTTTTGAAGGCTTCTTCTTTGGTTGGCTGCTTATCCTCATACCAGTCAACATAGGCAAGACTCCAGAAAAAGGTATGGTAATTCATGTCGTTCGCCATTTTTAAATTGCTTTCGCTATATTTTCCCTGCGGTGGACGATAATACTTTTTCATCGGCTGCCCGGTGATGGATTCATAAAGGGTTTCCAGCTCCGTCAATTCTTTCGAAAAAGTCTCTGAGGAGGAAATAGAGGACATATCAGGGTGGTGGTAGGTGTGGTTGGCAACGATATGACCTTCGTCCACCATCCGTTTCACCAGCTCGGGACTGGTAGAGAGATAGTTGCCGACGAGAAAGAAGGTTGCCGGCGCATTGTGTTTTTTCAGCGCATCCAGAATCGGTGCAGTGTTTCCGTTTTCATATCCGGCATCAAAGGTAAGATATATTTTTTTTTCATCCGTCTCTTCTACATAATGGGCATTGAATTGTTTCAGGTAGTCCGAGGTCGCATTGGCTACCGGCGGTTTCCCTTCCTGCTGGAAACTCAGTCCCCAGTTGCCGTCAGCGGAAGAAGATACGGTAACAGCAGGGTCGGGGATGGTGATAACAGCGATTGCATGCCCAACATAAAAGGAGCACAGGCAAAGAAAGGTTACTTTGGCAATTTGTTCTAAGAATTTACGCTTCATAGTCAGTTCCATAAATATTGTTTTCATAAATATATGTAAGGAAAAAACAATTCATGCGTTTTCTAACTGTAAGAAAGTTGACAGAAACGGTACGCAAAAGTATGATATAATGAGGAGCGAATACAACTTTTTTGTTGCGAATGGAGAATGACGATCACCGTGAACGAAACGAAAATACAGGAGACGATACGATGAAAAAATGGAAGCAGCTTTTCAGTATATCATTAGCAGCAAGTCTTGCCCTCAGTTCGATTGCTATGGCTGAGATCACAGTACCACCGATCCCGACCGGTGAGACGACCCAGTCCGGCCAGACCAGCGGACCATCTGCAGGCCAGACCAGCGGGCCGTCAGTCGGACAGGAGACCACGGGTACCAGCGAGCCGGCTGAAACCACAAATACAGCGGCGGCCAATCTGGAAGAGCCGGTTGTGGCAGCTGAAGGTGCGGTTCTTATGGATGCAGCAACCGGCAAAGTATTATATGGAAAGAATCAGGATCAGCAATTCTATCCGGCAAGTATTACGAAGGTAATGACTGCCTTGCTGGTACTGGAGAACTGCAATCTGAATGATGTGGTGACATTTTCGGCTTCGGCCACTACCAATATGGAATCCGGAAGTGTTTCACTCGGGATTGTTGAAGGTGATCAGCTGACCGTTGAACAGTGCCTGTACGGACTCCTGCTTAAGTCAGCCAATGAAATCGGCAACGGGCTTGCCGAGCATGTATCCGGCAGTGTCAGCGCATTTGCCGACAAGATGAATGCAAGAGCACGTGAGCTGGGCTGTCAGAACACCAACTTTGCGAATCCGCACGGACTCAACAATTCTACCCATAAGACAACCCCGTACGACATGGCTCTTATTTTACGCGCGGCCTTGCAGAACGAGACATTCCGCAAGATCGACACGACCGTAAGCTACAACTTTCCGGCGACCAAGAATGCGGCAGCCCGAACCATTACCATGGGCCACAAGATGATGTATCCGACCGATTCACGCTATTATGAAGGGATTATCGGTGGCAAGACAGGGTATACTTCATTAGCAGGGAATACCCTGGTAACAGGAGTTGAACGTAATGGCGTCCGGTTGATTGCGGTAGTTATGAAGAGCAATAGTACTCATTATACCGATACGATAGCAATGCTGAATTACGGTTTCGAGAATTATGAGACTCTGACCGGAAGCAGTTCTTCATCAGGAACAGGACAGACCGGTACGGCGACATCCGGATGGACACAGGACAGCCAGGGCTGGAAATATAAAAAAGCAGATGGGTCCATGGCGGCAGAGGAATGGATCACCGACAATAATCTGAATTACTGGATTGATTCTAATGGATATATGGCGATTGGCTGGCGGCAGTTTGCCGGCGGCATCTGGTATTACTTTAAACCGGCCGGTTATATGGCACGGGAGTGCTGGATTCAGGATGAGGGAGACTGGTTCTATCTTGGTGCGGATGGTAAGCTGCTTCAGAATGTTACAACACCGGATGGATATCAGGTAGATGAACACGGGATATGGAGAGGCTGATGAAGGAGAAGCTGTATACGATTGAGCTGAATGATGCGCTGCGGGCAGATGATGAGTGCTGTTTGTGCTGGCTGGAGCGAAAGCTGGAGCAGGAAACACTCGAGTTTGTGCTGGGGTCTTCTTATATGGAGAGTGATATCCGTGGGCAGACAGATGAACAGGGCTTTTGCCGCCAGCATACGAAGATGATGTATGATTATGGTAACAGCCTCGGTAATGCCTGGATCTTCAAATCAAGACTGGAGTATCTGAACCGCAGTCTGAAGAAGGTATCGTTACAGTATGCCCCGGTAAAGAAATCGGGGGTGTTTGGCCGGCGTAAAGCAGACCCGTCCGGAGCCGGTGTGGCCGGCTTGATCCGGGCAGAGGAAGGGCATTGTTATGTCTGCGGGCGCATGGCTCAGGTATATCGCAGGATGCTCGATACTTTCGTGTATATGATCAGGAATGACCAGGCCTTTGGTGATGCGCTGGTTGATTCGAAAGGATTTTGTGTGCACCATTTTGCAGATGTCTGGCAGATGTGCGAAGATTCGATGAAAGAGCAGGAAAAAGCGGAATGGATGCCGAAGCTGGCGCAGGTGATGAGCAGGAATCTGGATCGTGTACAGGCCGATATTGACTGGTTAATTGAAAAATATGATTATCGCTACAAGGATGCGGATTGGAAGCAGTCAAAGGATGCGTTGCAGCGAACAATGCAGAAGATCAGCGGAAGTTATCCCGCCGATCCTGTCTTCCAATACAAAAAATAGCTTGAAAGGGGTACTTAATTTGAAACCGGTCATAGTAACGCTTCTGGCTGCGGCAGCGGCCGGTGCGGCTGGAATTATACGTTCTGAATATGAAAAGGACAGTCTCACCGTAGAAGAGACAGTGATTACCTCTGATAAGATAAAAACTGAGCAGCGCATTGTATTTTTATCAGACCTGCATGATAAAGAGTTCGGTTCCGCAAACAGCCGTCTTCTGGCGGCTGTCAGACAGCAGCAGCCGGATCTTCTGTTGATCGGCGGTGACATCATGGTGGCCAAGGAAGGCAGAGCATCTCTGGCAGTTACAGAAGAGCTGATCAGCAAGCTGGTGAAGATCTGCCCGGTTTATTACGGCAACGGCAATCATGAGCAGCGATTACGACAGGAATTGCAGCACTATGGTGATTGCTATAAACAGCTGAGCAGTATGCTTGAGAAGTATGGCGTGGTATATCTGTCGGATGCCTCGGTGGATGTAGGTGCCAATCTTCGGATCAGCGGGCTTGATATTGCGGCAGAATATTATCGGGATTTTCATCCGGCTCAGATGGATGCCGCATATATAAACAGCCATCTGGGGTCTGCTTCACAGGAACGGTTTCAGATTCTCATGGCACATTCCCCACTGTTTCCCGGTGCATATGCAGAGTGGGGGGCGGATCTGGCACTGGCAGGACATTTTCATGGCGGGACGATCCGGCTGCCAGGGCTTGGCGGGTTGATGACACCACAGTTTCAGTTTTTCGTGCCATGGTGTGCGGGGACGTTTGAAACGAATGGACGGTATCTGATTGTCAGCCGGGGACTTGGGACACATTCTATTAATATTCGCTTCAACAACAAGCCGCAGGTGGTGGTGATCCGGCTGCTTCCCGCATAGTAAAAGCAGTTTCAGAGTTTACAGGGAACTGTTTTTTTGTTATACTAAAAAATACGGAAAGAAATAACAGAGGGCAGAAAACGCATGATAAAGACGATTTCTTACAAGCTGGAAAAATTTGAAGGGCCGCTGGATCTGCTGCTTCATCTGATTGATAAAAATAAAATCGATATTTATGATATCCCGATTGTTGCGATTACCCAGCAGTATCTGGATTATGTTAACCAGATGGATAAAGAGGATTTAAATATTGTCAGTGACTTTCTGGTCATGGCCGCCACGCTGCTGGATATTAAGTCCCGCATGCTTCTGCCGGTAGAAATGAATGAAGAAGGCGAAGAGGAAGATCCCAGAGCGGAACTGGTACAGCGCCTGTTAGAATATAAAAGATATAAAATGATGGCTCAGGAACTTGCTGATATGGAGGAGAATGCCCAGTATCTGCTGTATAAAGGTCCGACCATTCCGAAAGAAGTGCTCAAATATGAACCGCCGGTAGATCTGGACAAGCTGCTGGACGGCCTGACCCTGGCCCGTCTTCAGGGGATTTTTGAACAGGTCATGAAGCGCAAGGCGGATAAGATCGATCCGATCCGCAGCAATTTCGGAACCATAAAAAAAGAACCTGTCAGCCTGGAATCCAAGATTCAGACGGTAATGTCTTATGCCAGGCAGCACCGTAAGTTCAGCTTTCGTCAGATGCTGGAAAAACAGACAGAGAAGCTGGATGTGGTAGTAACCTTTCTGGCTATTCTGGAGCTGATGAAAATCGGCAAAATCCATCTGACCCAGGAATATACGTTTGACGACATGTATATCGAAACCCTGGAACAGGAAGGGGAAGAGTCGGAACTGGATCTGACGGGTCTGGATGATTAATAAGGATAGGAATACATATGGAAAACTGGTTTGAAGAAGACGAAGAGGAATTTGATATGGCGGTCATTGAAGCCCGCCACAAAGAAATGGAAGCAGAAGCAGTCTTAGATACGGCTTCTGCAAAAACGGAACCCGGTGAGACTTCCGGCATCTATCCGGAACACGAGTGGGGGGCGATTATCGAGGCTGTCTTATTTACCATGGGCAATTCCGTGGAGTTGGGACAGCTCGCCGTTGCGATCGGCCAAAGTGATACCATTGCCAGAAGAGTGACAGAGAACCTTCAGAAGCGATATCAGGAAGAGCGGCGGGGAATGCAGATCATCGAGCTGGACGGTGCCTATCAGATGAGTACCAGAGCCGCATACTACGAGAACCTGATCCGTGTGGCAAAGGCTCCCAAAAAACAGATATTATCAGAAGTTGTTTTGGAAACACTGTCAATCGTTGCCTACAAGCAGCCGGTAACCAAAGCCGAAATAACCAAGATCCGCGGCGTATCCTCCGATCACGCCATCAACCGCCTGGTTGAATACGGTCTTGTATACGAAGCCGGCCGCCTCGATGCCCCCGGCCGCCCCGCCTTATTTGCTACCACCGAGGAATTTCTGCGGCGATTTGGTGTCGGATCTACAATAGACCTGCCGACCATGAACCCCGAACAAGAAGAAGAAATCAAACAGGAAGTAGAAGAAGAGTTGCAATTCCATATGGAAGCGCAGGAGGCATCAGTAGAAAAAGATACAGAAAATACAAAGTCCTAAGCTTAAAAGGGATTTGCAGCGGAGGTTTTCTGAATTGCGATCAGAAAATCTCCGCTGCAAATCCCTTTTAATGAGCTTAGGAATGTCCCAACGAAAGAACGGAGCCGCTTCCGGCACTGGAAAATCCTTGGAAATCACCTTGACTTGCAGGCAGGAACGTGATACCATTTACTTCAGGGCAACCACATGATGTGGAGTGCATGAGAATATAACCACCATATATTGTGTGGATAAAATAGGATAATGGAGGAGTGAGAACATGAAGTGCAGTGATATACAAGTGATTAAAAAAGACGGCACACAGGAGCCGTTTAATGTTCAGAAAGTCGTGGTTGCGGTCAATAAGTCGGCGCAGCGTGCGATGATTTCTTTTTCTCAGGCAGAGGTGGATTTTATCTGCCATTTTGTCGAGGAAAAGGCCGTGGAACAGGGAAGCGGCAGGATTCCGATTACTCAGATGCACAATCTGGTTGAAGGAGCGCTTGAGAAGGTTAATCCGGCGGTTGCCAAGAGTTATCGGGACTACCGCAATTACAAACAGGACTTTGTTCAGATGCTTGATGATGTATATAAGAAAAGTCAGTCGATTATGTATATCGGTGATAAAGAGAACAGTAATACCGACAGTGCCCTGGTATCGACCAAGCGCAGCCTGATTTTTAATGAGCTGAACAAATCTCTGTATCAGAAGTTTTTTATGACGGTAGAGGAGCTGCAGGCGTGCCGGGAGGGGTATATTTATATTCACGATATGTCAGCCCGCCGTGATACGATGAATTGCTGCCTGTTTGATGTGAAAAGTGTGCTGGCAGGTGGTTTCGAAATGGGGAATCTATGGTATAATGAACCCAAGACTCTCGATGTGGCATTTGATGTGATCGGTGATATCGTACTCAGTGCCGCCAGCCAGCAGTACGGCGGATTCACAGTTCCTAATGTAGAAGAGATTCTGGCTCCCTATGCAGAGAAATCCTATGCGAAATATATTGACAAATACAAAGCACTGGGACTGACTGAGGAGAAATCCAAAGAGACTGCCTGGAGCGATGTACAGCGGGATATGGAGCAGGGCTTCCAGGGCTGGGAATATAAGTTTAATTCAGTATCCTCCAGCCGGGGTGATTATCCGTTTATTACCATGACAACAGGGACCGGAACCAGCCGCTTTGCCAGGATGGCAACAATCACCATGCTGAATGTCAGGAAAGCCGGGCAAGGCAAGAAAGGCTGCAGTAAACCGGTCTTATTCCCCAAGATTGTCTTCCTGTATGATGAGAAGCTGCATGGTATTGATGGAGAACTGGAAGAGGTATTTGAAGCAGGCATTGACTGCTCGGCCAAAACCATGTATCCGGACTGGCTGTCTCTGACCGGAAAAGGCTATGTGGCCAGTATGTACAAACAGTATGGAAAGATTGTATCACCGATGGGATGCCGTGCGTTTTTATCACCATGGTATGAGAAAGGCGGGATTCATCCGGCGGATGAGTCAGATATGCCGGTATTTGTCGGCCGGTTTAATATCGGTGCTGTCAGCCTGCACCTGCCGATGATACTGGCAAAAGCCAGACAGGAAAGCCGGGATTTCTTTGAAGTGCTGGACTACTACCTTGGACTGATCCGCAAAATTCATATCAGAACCTACGCATATCTTGGCGAGATGCGGGCATCGACCAATCCGCTGGCTTATTGCGAAGGTGGTTTTTACGGCGGCCATCTCAAGCTCACCGACAAGATCAAACCGCTCCTGAAATCAGCGACAGCATCCTTTGGTATTACGGCGTTAAATGAACTGCAGCAGCTGTATAACGGCAGATCCCTGGTTGAGGATGGCGGCTTTGCTCTGGAAACAATGGAGCATATTAATAAAAGAATCAATGAATATAAAGAAGAAGACGGGAATATGTATGCAATTTATGGAACTCCGGCGGAATCCTTATGCGGTCTGCAGGTGGAGCAATTCCGCAAAAAGTATGGAATTATTGAAGGCGTTTCCGATCGCGAGTATGTCAGCAACAGCTTCCACTGTCATGTCAGTGAAGAGATTACTCCGATTCAGAAGCAGAACCTGGAAGATCGGTTCTGGGAATTGTGCAACGGCGGCAAGATCCAGTATGTTAAATATCCGATTGATTATAATAAAGAAGCTATCAGGACGCTGGTAAGGCGTGCCATGTACCTTGGTTTTTATGAGGGCGTTAATTTATCACTGGCGTATTGTGATGACTGTGGTCATCAGGAACTGGAAATGGATGTCTGCCCTGAATGCGGCAGTAAGAATCTGACCAAGATCGAAAGAATGAACGGATATCTTTCCTACTCCAGAGTAAAAGGGGATACCCGGTTGAATGACGCCAAAATGGCAGAAATAGCAGAGAGGAAATCCATGTAATGAGGTACCATAATATTACCAAAGACGATATGCTAAACGGAGATGGCCTGCGGGTCGTTCTCTGGGTGGCAGGCTGTAATCACAACTGCCGGGAATGCCACAATCCCTTTACCTGGGATATCAGAGGCGGGGTTTTGTTTGACGAAAGCGCCAGGGCAGAATTGTATGCAGAACTTGAAAAACCATACGTATCTGGAATTACTTTGAGCGGCGGAGATCCGCTGCATCCGGATAACCGGTCAGATATCAGTGATCTGATCGATGAGATCAGCCGGAGGTTTCCTCACAAAACGATCTGGCTGTATACCGGCTATTTGTGGGAGGAGATCAGTGACCTGCCGCTGATAAAAAAAATTGATGTACTGGTAGACGGAGAATTTGTGGTAGAATTAAAAGATGTAAAAAAACATTGGGCAGGAAGTTCCAACCAGCGGGTTATTGATGTGATGCCGACATTGATGACCGGGGCGGTTGTGATGCATAATACATAAACAGAAAGGGACACATTATGCCAAACATAAAAATCAAATATTTTTCAGATGCAATGGAACGGCTGTGCTATATCGATGGCAAGTCAGACTGGATTGACCTGCGGTCAGCTGCAGAGATTATCATGCAGAAAGGAGAATTCAAACTGATTCCGCTGGGAGTAGCCATGGAACTTCCCGCTGGTTATGAAGCACATGTGGTTCCACGCAGCAGTACATTTAAGAACTTTGGTATTATTCAGACCAATCATATGGGGATAATTGATGAAAGCTATTGCGGCGATAATGACCAGTGGTTTTTCCCCGCTTATGCGCTGCGTGATACGGTGATTCACGCCGGTGAGCGGATCTGTCAGTTCCGTATTATGGAACACCAGCCGGCAATTATATTTGAAGAAGTAACTTGTTTAGAGCATGAAGACCGGGGCGGTCATGGAAGCACCGGCAGAAAGTGATGAGCACAGTGGACGAACACAGAAGAAGAACAGCTGCCAATCGTACCGGTACAAACGGCCGCAGCCGGCCCATTGCGGCCGGGGATGCCCGAAGCCGGGCCAGGATTGCTGCGAGAAGGAGAAGAAAGCGGCGCCAGCGGCGGATTATCATCGGTATTGGCCTGCTGATTCTGCTGCTTCTGGCCGTGATAATCGGCCGGACTGTATTCAGCTATCGGAATCAAAAAGAAAAGAATACCCTGCAGACCGAAGGCATCGCCTTTCTGGAACAGGGCAACTACGACGCGGCGATCCGGAATTTCGATCAGATTATTGAGATGAGTAAGGGAAAGACTGGTAATCGTGAAAAGGCCGTATTAATGTACAAAGCAGAAGCAGAATATAAAAAGGGCAATTATCAGGCTGCGGTTGAAGTCTGTGACAGCCTGATTGCAGCTGACGGTGAGAAGGACGAATACCTGAAGCTGAAGAGCCGGTCACAGATAGAACTGGGCGAATATGACCAGGCGCTGTCTTATCTGCCGTTGGCACCAGTGATTTACAACCGTATGGCGGTGCAGGCAATTAAAGATAAACGTTATGAAGAAGCTCTTGCCAATATCGAAAGCGGTCTGGCACTGGGAGAATCAGAAGTGTCACAGTTCCTGCTGGTCAACCAGGCCGTGGCTTATACGTGGATGGGGGATTTTCAAAAAGCCCTGAAACTATTTGAAAGCTATGTGCAGAAGTACGGATCAGATGAAAATATAGAAACGCAAATTGAATTTTTAAAGACCCGATAGGAGTGGAAATGGCAGAGTTAATTGATCTGAAAGATGTAGAGGAGCGGGTAATCCTGATTGCTGTCAGTACCGGTGACGAGGATGTTACCAGGGCATCGGTTGACGAGCTGGAGGAGCTGGTTTATACCGCGGGTGCATTTACGGCAGACAAAATCATCCAGAACCGCGAACGGATTCATCCGGGAACGTATCTGGGCAAAGGAAAGCTGGATGAGATAAAAGAACGGATATGGGAACTGGATGCGACCGGAGTCGTCTGTGATGATGAATTATCACCGGCCCAGCTGCGGAATCTGGAAGACGCTCTGGATACCAAGGTGATGGATCGGACAATGGTGATTCTGGATATTTTTGCTGCCAGAGCCGGAACCAGTGAAGGTAAGATTCAGGTAGAGCTGGCACAGCTGAAATACCGGTCCGCCAGACTGGTCGGTATGCGCAATTCCCTGTCCCGGCTGGGCGGTGGGATCGGTACCCGCGGACCCGGTGAAAAGAAACTGGAGATGGACCGGCGGCTGATCCATGATCGGATTGGTCAGCTCAAAGATGAATTGGAAGATGTCAAGCGTCACCGGGAAGTGATCCGCAAACAGCGGGAGAAAAACCGCACCCCGATTGCGGCAATTGTTGGCTACACCAATGCCGGCAAATCGACCTTGTTGAATCGCCTGACCGATGCCGGAATTCTGGCTGAGGATAAGCTTTTTGCCACGCTCGATCCGACGACCAGGAATCTGGAGCTGGAGAGCGGGCAGCAGATTCTGCTGACGGATACGGTCGGCTTTATCCGCAAGCTTCCGCATCATTTAATAGATGCTTTCAGAAGTACTCTGGAAGAGGCAAAATACAGTGATATGATCCTTCATGTTGTGGATTGTTCCAATCCGCAGATGGATATGCAGATGCATGTGGTCTATGAGACGCTGCGGGATCTTGATATCAAAGACAAGGTTATTGTAACCGTATTCAATAAGACGGATCAGAAGGAAGATCTGGAGTTTCCCCGTGATCTGCAGTCGGATTATCAGGTCCGGATATCGGCAAAGACGGGCACCGGAATCAGTGATTTGATTGATGTGATAGAGGGGATTCTGCGCAGCCAGAAAATATATCTGGAACGTGTTTTTTCCTACCAGGAAGCCGGTAAGATCCAGACCATCAGGAAGTACGGTGAGTTACTGGAAGAAGCCTATCAGGAGGACGGAATCGCTGTAAAAGCCTACGTTCCAGCGGAGCTTTATGCGGGATCAATCATTTAAAAACACAATATCTATGTTTTGGCGAAAAACCAAAACTAGATATTGTGTTTTTCTTTGCCATCTGCTATAATCCATTTTAGAGCGCTTTTATCGTAGGATAATATGGAAAGGGGTTAAGATAACATGATCAATGTAATGAAACGTGATGGGGAGGTTGCCGAATTCAGCCTGGTTAAAATTACCGAAGCAATTAAAAAGGCATTTAAGGCAACAGGGAAGGATTTCAACAATGAAATTCTGGAATTATTATCACTTCGGGTAACCGCTGATTTTCAGGGCAAAATGGAAGAGGGAAAGGTTTCCGTAGAGCAGATTCAGGATAGTGTAGAGCATGTGCTGGAGCAGACCGGATATACCGAAGTGGCCAAAGCCTACATTTTATATAGAAAACAACGAGAGAAAATCCGCAATATGAATACCACCATTCTTGACTATAAAGATGTGGTTAACAGTTATGTCCAGATCGAAGACTGGCGGGTAAAAGAGAACTCCACCGTGACTTACTCGGTAGGCGGACTGATTTTAAGCAACTCCGGAGCCGTCACAGCGAATTACTGGCTGTCAGAAATTTACGATCAGGAGATTGCCAACGCTCACCGCAATGCTGATATCCATATCCACGATTTATCGATGCTGACCGGATATTGTGCCGGCTGGTCGTTAAAGCAGTTATTGATGGAAGGTCTCGGCGGAATTACAGGCAAGATCACCTCATCTCCGGCAAAGCATCTGTCGGTGTTATGTAATCAGATGGTAAACTTCCTGGGAATTATGCAGAACGAGTGGGCCGGTGCCCAGGCATTCTCATCGTTTGACACCTATCTTGCTCCCTTTGTGAAAGTAGATAACCTGTCTTATTCAGAAGTAAAGAAATGCATTGAATCCTTCATTTACGGTGTTAACACACCCAGTCGCTGGGGAACCCAGGCACCTTTCTCCAACATTACCCTGGACTGGACCGTTCCGGGTGATATGGCTGAACTGCCTGCTATTGTAGGCGGCAAAAAGATGGATTTTACATACAGTGATTGTAAAAAAGAAATGGATATGGTTAACAAAGCATTTATCGAAGCGATGATTGAGGGAGATGCCAATGGACGCGGTTTCCAGTATCCGATTCCGACCTACTCAATCACCAGGGATTTTGACTGGTCAAATACCGAAAATAACACCTTATTGTTCGAGATGACCGCTAAATACGGAACACCGTACTTCTCCAACTATATCAACAGCGATATGGAACCAAGTGATGTCAGAAGTATGTGCTGCCGCCTGCGCCTTGACCTTCGCGAGCTGCGCAAAAAGACTGGCGGATTCTTCGGCTCCGGCGAAAGCACCGGATCGGTGGGAGTTGTCACCATTAACATGCCAAGGATTGCATATCTGGCCAAAGATGAAGAGGATTTCTACGATAGACTTGATCATATGATGGATATTGCGGCACGATCCCTGAAGGTAAAGCGTGAAGTAATCACCAAGCTCCTGAAAGGCGGACTGTATCCATATACCAGACGTTATCTCGGCTCCTTTGAGAATCACTTCTCGACGATCGGCCTGATCGGGATGAATGAAGCCGGTCTCAATGCCAGATGGCTCGGTAAAGACCTGACTCATACGGTTACTCAGGAATTTACCAAAGAAGTACTGAATCACATGCGGACCAAACTGGTCGAATATCAGGAACACTTCGGTAACCTTTACAACCTCGAAGCAACCCCTGCTGAGTCCACTACCTACCGTCTTGCCAAACATGATATCGAACGCTATCCGGACATCAAGACAGCCGGCTGCAAGGGAGATACGTCATACTACACCAACAGCTCCCACCTGCCGGTAGACTATACCGCTGATATCTTTGAGGCTCTTGACGTTCAGGACGAGCTGCAGACGCTGTATACCTCAGGTACCGTATTCCATGCTTTCCTCGGGGAAAAGCTGCCCGACTGGCAGGCCGCGGCCAAACTGGTCCATACCATTGCCGAGAACTACAAGCTGCCATATTATACCTTATCACCTACCTATTCCATCTGCAAAGAGCATGGCTATCTGATCGGTGAACACCAGACCTGTCCGATCTGCGGACAGGAAGCTGAGATATACAGCCGCATCACCGGATATTACCGCCCGGTCAAGAACTGGAACGAAGGCAAAACACAGGAGTACAAGAACCGTACCACGTACCACATGGCGAAATCCGCGCTGAAGAAGAGTCACCAAGCTGCTGAGCGAATCAAAGAAGCAGTACAGGAAGCCAGAACCCAGCTAAACGAGGGCACTTATCTGTTCACCACCAAAACCTGCCCGAACTGCAGCATAGCAAAAGAATTCCTTAAAACCACTGACTATCAGGTGATCGATGCCGAGGATAACACTGACCTCGCAGTCAACTTGGGAATTATGCAGGCTCCAACCCTTGTTGTAGTGAAAAACGGCGAGCTGACCAAGTTTGTTAATGCTTCGAACATAAAGAAATATACCGAAACCATCAAATAAGAAGTGCATGTAGAAAGAGAACGAAAAGTCGGGATTTGCAGCAGAGCCAACGAAGTGGATTATTAGAATTTCTCCACTTTGCTGCCAGCTGCAAATCCCTTGTTATATTCTTAGGAATCCCCGCGACTTATTCGCCTTCTTAACTCAACTCCCCAATCCCAGTGACCCCCACAAAAATATGAGAAATCTTATACCATGTAGAGAAATCCACAACCCCCGTCTGCGGCAGCCCAAACACCGACTGAAATGCCGATACAGCATCCGCAGTGCCCTGACCATACACCCCGTCCTGAGTTACCCGTGGAATAGCGCCGTAAACAGTAGCAATCGTATCCAGCTGTTCCTGCAGCTGCAGAACCTTCTGGCCGGAGGAACCAATCGTCAGATTGTAGCCGGGCCAGGAAGACGGAATTCCTGAGATTTCTTCCGCTGTGTTGATATACATATTGTATCCGTAGAATTCGCGGAGAATACTAATGGGGGAATAACCCAGTTCACCCAGATCACAGGAACCCCATTGCGTCATCCAGCCGCGATCCAGGCATTGAACCTGTTTGCCGTCACAGTATTGCGTCAGTATCGGTTGCCTGACTTCCGGACGGGATAAGTAGTTGTCAAATATTTCATCAACGATAACGGAAATATTTTCATAAAAGTTGCGGCCATAGATGAATTTATGGTCATAGGCCGTCGAAGAAGTGATTGTGAAATCATATCCCCGGTTGCGGTAATGCTCGGTATAGACGCGGTTCAGGGTAAAGCTCATAATCGCCAAAATATTGGCTGTGATGCTGTTACCCGGCCAGGTGGCATAGATTTCACTGGAGGCTACATTCTTAATATAGTCCCGGTAAGGAATGTAATAGTTGGGTGCGGAGGTATCGCTGGGAACACCATCATGAACCACCACAGTCTGCGGCACGACAACCCTGCTTAAGACAATCTCGCCGCTCTGGCTGACCGGCTGGATTTCCGGTTCAGGAATTTTAGGCGGATAGGTGCCATACAGGGTATGATCAGGAATAATAATCGGATTTGGCTGAGGAGTAGTATCGTCCTCAGGCTCCAGGCGGATGTTCTGGAGAGCGGTGGCATCAGGAAGGATTTCGACACCGGCAATCATAGCCGGTTTGAAACCAGGAGCCTGGATGTTCAGCTGGTATTCAGAATAAGGCTGGGGTGAGCCAGCATTCAGGCTATACTCCAGTGGTGGTGTCCCCAGATCGATGCTTTGTGTCTGGCCGGAGCTGTTGGTGGTCAGCTGCTCCAGGGTCGAATCCGGAGTATTTTGTGATGCAATGGAAACTGTGGCATCGGTGACAGGAAAGTTGTTTTGGATATTAACAATAGATATTTGCAGAAAACCGCGGGACGGATTTGCTGCTTCCATGGCAGACATTTTTTTTTGCATAAACAGCCTCAACACACGTGATTATTAATAGTATATTTGGTATAATGAAAAATGTGCAGGAAAATATGCAATTAATATTTTAATATTTACTTGAAAAAAAGGACGAGATCATGTATAATTTTATCAATTTGGGCTTAATTGCGAAAAAGCTCAAAAAAACCTGAAAACAAATTGATTTTTGGAAAGGATTGGTATCCCACATATGAAAGCATTTCTCATACTGGAAGACGGAACCATATTTGAAGGAACGAGTATCGGATCGACCAGAGAAGTAATCAGTGAAATTGTATTTAATACTTCGATGACCGGTTATCTCGAGGTACTTACCGACCCGTCTTATGCCGGACAGGCAGTCGTGATGACGTATCCATTAATTGGAAACTATGGTATATGTTATGAAGATATGGAATCAGACCGGCCCTGGCCCGATGGATATATAGTCAGAGAATTATCTAGAATCCCCAGCAATTTCCGAAGCGAGGATACCATTCAGCATTTCTTAGAGAAGCATGATATTCCAGGTATCAGTGGTATTGATACAAGAGCCCTTACAAAAATTTTAAGAGAAAAAGGTACGATGAACGGTATGATTACGACTAACGTTTATCAGAACCTGAGTGAACCGATCAGCCGCATGAAGAATTATCAGGTGACCGGTGTAGTTCGGGCAACCTCCTGTAAGGAAACATATGTACTTCCGGGAATTGGCAAGAAGGTAGCATTACTGGATCTGGGTGCGAAGCGAAACATTGCCCGTTCGCTGAATGAATTAGGCTGTGAAGTTACCGTATATCCCTGTGATACAACGGCAGAGGAGCTGCTGGCAGCAAAGCCGGATGGGATTATGTTGTCAAACGGCCCTGGCGATCCTAAAGAGAATACCAGGATTATCAAAGAGATTCACAAGCTGTATGAATCTGAAGTACCGATATTTGCAATCTGTCTGGGACATCAGCTGATGGCGCTGGCGACCGGTGCCGATACCTACAAGCTGAAATACGGCCACAGAGGGGGCAATCACCCGGTTAAAGACCTGGAGACAGGAAGAGTCTATATTACCTCGCAGAATCACGGCTACGCGGTGAATCCGGACAGTATGGATGATACCGTTGCAGTCCCGGCTTTTACCAATGTCAATGACGGAACCAATGAGGGTCTTCGCTATGTCGGCAAAAATATTTTTACCGTCCAGTATCATCCGGAAGCATGTCCCGGCCCGCTGGACTCAGGGTACTTATTTGAACGGTTTATCAAAATGATGGGAGGGAATGTATAATGCCAAAGAATCCAGATATTAAAAAAGTATTAGTACTTGGCTCCGGACCGATTATCATCGGCCAGGCAGCGGAATTTGACTATGCAGGTACCCAGGCATGCCGCTCCCTGAAGGAAGAAGGAATCGAAGTAGTCCTGCTCAACTCCAATCCGGCGACGATTATGACGGATAAGGATATTGCCGATAAGGTATATATTGAACCGCTGACAGTAGAAGTAGTTGAACAATTAATCAGGAAAGAACGGCCTGACAGTGTTCTGCCGACTCTCGGCGGACAGGCCGGACTGAACCTGGCAATGGAACTGGAAGAGTCCGGATTCTTAAAGGCTAATGATGTCAAGCTGATCGGAACAACAGCCATGACAATCAGAAAAGCAGAGGATCGTCTGGAATTTAAAGAGACAATGGAAAAGATCAATGAGCCGGTAGCACCATCCATGGTTGTCGAGAATGTCGCAGCTGGTGTTGCCTTTGCCAGAGAGATCGGCTATCCGGTGGTCCTGCGTCCGGCCTATACCCTGGGCGGAAGCGGCGGCGGTATTGCCGATACCGAAGAACAGATGATTGAAATTCTGGAGAATGGTCTGCGTCTGAGCCGGGTTGGACAGGTACTGGTAGAGCGATGCATAGCCGGCTGGAAAGAGATCGAGTACGAAGTAATGCGTGATGGAGCCGGCAACGTGATTACCGTATGTAATATGGAAAATATTGACCCGGTCGGAGTTCACACGGGCGACAGTATCGTAGTGGCACCGTCTCAGACCCTTGGTGATAAAGAATACCAGATGCTGCGTACCTCTGCACTCAATATCATCACTGAGCTGGGTATTACCGGCGGCTGCAACGTACAGTATGCACTGCATCCGGCCAGCTTTGAATATTGTGTTATCGAGGTAAATCCGCGTGTAAGCCGGTCTTCCGCACTGGCATCCAAGGCAACCGGTTATCCGATTGCCAAGGTAGCAGCTAAAATCGCTCTGGGATATACCCTGGATGAGATCAAAAATGCGGTTACAAAGAAAACCTATGCAAGCTTTGAGCCAATGCTTGATTACTGTGTGGTTAAGATGCCGCGTCTTCCATTTGATAAGTTTATCAGTGCGAAACGGACACTGGGAACTCAGATGAAAGCAACCGGTGAGGTTATGAGTATCTGCACCAACTTTGAAGGCGGCCTGATGAAGGCAATCCGTTCGCTGGAACAGCATGTGGACTGCCTGATGTCGTACGATTTTACCGGTCTGGATGATGACAGACTGAAAAAACAACTGGCCAAAGTAGATGACCGCCGGATCTGGGTCATTGCTGAGGCTTTGCGCCGGGGCATTTCATATGAAGAAATCAATGCTATAACAAAGATTGATTTCTGGTTTATTGATAAGCTTGCAATTCTGGTGGAGATGGAGCAGGCGCTTCAGAAAGAACCGCTGACCAATGAATTATTAAAAGAAGCAAAACGCCTGGAGTTCCCTGACAATGTAATTGCCAGACTGACGGGAATGGCTCAGGATGAGATCAAGGCGATGAGAAAGGCTGGCGGGATTACCGCGGCTTATAAAATGGTAGATACCTGTGCGGCGGAATTTGCCGCAGAAACACCTTATTACTATTCCTGCTTTGATGGAGTCAGTGAGGTGGAGGAAGATAACAGCCGCAAGAAAGTGCTGGTATTAGGATCCGGCCCGATCCGGATCGGCCAGGGAATCGAGTTTGATTTCTGTTCGGTTCACAGTACCTGGGCATTCAGCAAAGAAGGCTATGAGACAATCATAATCAACAACAACCCGGAGACCGTCAGTACCGATTTCGATATTGCCGATAAGCTTTATTTTGAGCCGCTGACACCGGAAGATGTGGAAAGTATTGTTGATATTGAGAAGCCGGATGGTGCGGTGGTGCAGTTCGGTGGTCAGACTGCCATCAAGCTGACAGAGGCACTGATGAAGATGGGGGTACCGATTCTTGGTACGGCCGCTGAAGATGTTGATGCCGCTGAGGACAGGGAATTGTTTGACCAGATTCTGGAACAGTGCCAGATTCCGAGACCGGCAGGCCATACCGTGTATACCGCCGAGGAAGCCAAGGTTGCTGCGAGTGAGCTGGGATATCCGGTGCTGGTCAGACCTTCTTATGTGTTGGGTGGGCAGGGTATGCAGATCTGTATCAGTGACAATGATATGGATGAGTTTATTGGCATTATCAATCAGATTGCCCAGGATCATCCGATCCTGGTCGACAAATATATTATCGGTAAGGAAATAGAAATAGATGCGGTTTGTGATGGACAGGACATCCTGATTCCTGGTATCATGGAACATATTGAGCGTACCGGTATCCATTCCGGTGACAGTATTTCGGTATATCCGGCTCAAAGTATCACTAAGGATATCGAAGCGAAACTGGTAGATTATACGGAACGGCTCGCCCGTGCCCTGCATGTAAAAGGTATGATTAACATACAGTTTATTGTGGCAGGAGAAGATGTGTTTATCATCGAAGTAAACCCGCGTTCTTCCCGTACCGTACCATATATCAGCAAGGTGACCGGTATTCCGATCGTACCGCTGGCGACCCAGGTGATCTGCGGTCATACGATTCGTGGCCTTGGTTATCAGCCGGGTCTGCAGAATAAGTCGGAATATATTGCGATAAAGATGCCGGTATTCTCATTTGAAAAAATCCGTGGTGCCGATATCAGCCTCGGGCCGGAGATGAAGTCTACCGGAGAATGTCTGGGAATTGCCAAAACCTTTAATGAAGCACTGTATAAAGCATTTGAAGGAGCTGGTGTGAAGCTTCCGAAGCATAAAAAGATGATTATCACGGTCCGCAAGTCCGAACAGGAGGATGTGGTTCCGATCGCCAGACGGTTCCAGAATGTCGGATATCAGATTTTTGCCACCAGAAGCACCGCGAAGATGCTGAATGCCAATGGCGTAAAGGCACTGCCGGTCAGAAAGATTGAACAGGAATCACCAAATATCCTGGATCTGATTCTGGGACATGAGATTGACCTGATTATCGATATTCCGCAGCAGGGAGCAGACAAGAGTAAAGACGGATTCATCATCAGGCGGAATGCCATTGAGACCGGAGTGAATGTTCTTACTTCTCTGGATACCGCTGATGCCCTCGCGACCAGTCTGGAAAATCGTGCGAAAGAGTTGACATTGATTGACATTGCTACCGTAAAGAGTATATAGTAGAGGAGAAAGCCGCCATGCTTAAGGTATCTGGTCTTGTAAAAGCTTATCACAGAAATACCATTCTGGATGGAGTGGATCTGACTGCCTGTCCAGGTACCTGCACCGGCATTGTGGGAAGCAACGGCTGCGGCAAGACGACATTGCTGTCGATCCTGGCGGGAGCAATTGGAGCTGACGGCGGAAGTATCAGCTTTGATGGTACGGAAGCTTTCGGACATCCGAAGGTATTTGCAGAACATGTAGCATATGTACCCCAGGAGAATCCTCTGATCGAAGAATTATCAGTTCTGGACAATCTGATGCTGTGGTACAGAGGCAGCAGGAAAAGTCTGTATCAGGATCTTGAAGATGGTGCGGCAGCGATGCTGGGCGTAGATGCGATGCTTAAGCGGACGGTTGGGAAACTGTCCGGCGGAATGAAGAAGCGTCTCAGTATTGCCTGTGCGCTTTCCAATCATGCCCGGGTTCTGGTGATGGATGAGCCAGGGGCTGCGCTTGATTTGGAATGCAAAGCGGCAATCCGTGATTATCTGCAAAGCTACATAAAGACAGGCGGTATGGTATTGCTGACCTCACATGAGCTGGCCGAACTTTCTGTATGTACCCAAATGTATGTCCTGAAAGCAGGGAGACTGAATCAGGTAACAACAGGGTTATCAGAGCAGGAGCTGATTGACTGCTTTTGATGACAGAGAAACTATCAGACAAATTAAAGGTTTAGGGAGGAGAGAAAATTGCGATTTACGAAACGATTTACTTATGTGGCTGCGGGTACGGTTCTGGCTGTTGCCGTCGCAGTAACAGGCTGCGCCAAAAAGAAAGACCCGAAAGAAGTGGTCATTGAAGCATTTGGAAAAGTATACAGTGAAGACCAGGTATCACCACTGGAAGAGATATTCGGAACCGCGGCTATGAATGACATGGCTTTAAATGAGAATACTGAAAGCGGAATCACCGTAAAGCTGGAAAGCTGTTCCAGTTCCGACATTAATATTATGGCAGGAAGCGGACTGAGCCTCAGTGCCAAGTCCGATAAGGCCAATGGTGTTGATGCGGCTGAGCTGGCTGTCATTTACAACGGCATGGATCTGGCTACGATGGAAATGTATTATGGTGATGAGACCATTTTGGTCAAGATTCCGGAACTGAGCAGCCGGGTGCTGACTCTGGATGTAAGTGAAGGTTTGATTGACCGGGTGAAAGAATCTCCGCTGGTCGGTCCGATTATGGAACAGTCCGGAGTCGATCTGGATGAGCTGGCTGATTATTTTAATGAACTGACTGAACAATCAGCACAGGACGACAAACAGCCGTTTGACGCAAAAGCCCTTTGGAAACGCTACAAAGAAGGCAGCCAGGCGCAGGAGAATTTTAAGGCTGCTTTAACAGTAGAAAAGCTGGATACCAAAGAAACCTTTACGGTAGATGGCAAAGAAGTAAGCTGTGAAGCATATCAGGTGCTTGTCAGTAAAGATTCGATGATTGAGTTTTTACGTACTTCGTCAGACTTTTTCCTGCAGGATGAAGAGTGGAAAGAAGCTTATTTAAAACAGCTGGAGACTACCGTGAAGCTGAGCGAGATGCTGGGCTCTTATGGAACCGGATATTCAATGATCAGCGCTGAAGAGATGATGGCAAGTAACTATGAGGAATTGCAGGAGCAGGTTGAAACTGCAATTACTTATCTGGAGAAAGCTCTCAATGATGTGAATATGACAGTATATGTAACAAAAGACGGTCATCTGGCAGCAATTGACGGTACAACAACAGTTACAGCTGATTCCGGTGATATCAAGTCATTTGGTGTGGCTTTCCATGCTGAACTGCAGGGTGGTGCGTTTAGTACCCAGAATGCATCCGGAGAGGTGATCCTGTCAAATGCCGATGAACAGAAAGATCTGGGTACCTTCCGTTTTGTAAGAAATGGCGTTTATAATAAGGAACAATGGACATCTGATCTGTCTCTCGTTGTTGAGCCGGCATCGGATAAAGAAACATTTTCATTCACCTATTCCGGTACATACAATCTGGCAGACAGAGACTTCCATATGCAGGGAGATATGACAGGAGCCGGACAGCAGCTTTTCAAATTTGACGTATTAGGTGCCGTAGATGAACTGGAAAAAGGTAAATCATTCCGTGCAACATTTGACAATCTGGAAGCGTCCGTTATGGAAGGCGATGCGAGCATTGTATTCAGCGGGGAACTATACTTCCAGCCGCTGGAAGGCGAGATAACTGCACCACAGGGAACTCAGTTCGATGTTCTGGCAGCAACAGAAGCAGACTGGATGAGTATCATTATGGAAGCATATAGCGGAATTACCAAAATGGCCGAGCAGCTTGGCTTAGATTTATAACAAAAAGGACGGGATGAAATATGATGCATCTGGTTTATTTAAAACTGGAAATGAAACGGGCATTAAAAAGACTTCCCAATTTATATGCAGGGGCAATCGTGCTGTTATTTTTAATGGGCACGATTGCCCTTTTGTCGGTTAAAACCTTGTATGGTGATGCGAGGACCGGGCGGATCAGCGTCGGGGTGGTATTGCCGCAGGAGGATCGTGTGGCAGCGCAGGTAATGTCGATGCTGGAATCACTCGACAGTGTAGGGAGTATCTGTGATTTTCATTATATGACTGGTGAGGAAGGGATGGAAGCCCTGCAGAAGGGGACGGTATATGCCGTAATCGAAGTACCGGAAGGTTTTGTGGCAGATATCATCAATGGAACCAATACACCGATTAAGCTTATATTCCCCCGCAATGCAGGGATCGAAGCAGTGGTCTTTGGGGAGTTGGCAGATGCCGGAGCCAGGACGCTGGCGGCCAGTCAGGCCGGGATTTATGCCGGCGGTGAACTGTTAAGCATTCACCAGAGACCCACATCGCTGCCGCAGCTGGAGGCTGAGTTGAACCAGATCTATCTGTCCTACAGTCTGCCGCGAGAAGATTATTTCCGGCATTATCAGGTTCGTGCTACCGGAGATGTGGATACACTGCATTTTTATGGAATCAGCGCCAGCGTGCTGCTGCTGTTGTTTATTCCAATTCCGGTGTGTGGTTATCTGAATCCGCCAAACCCGGTTATGCGGCGGAAACTTAATATGGCCGGAATCGGCCCGGCGATGCGGGCCGGTGCCAGGATTCTGGGACTGACACTGCTCCTGGCTCTGGTGATGATACCGGCAGTACTGGCGGCAATGAAACTGGGATGGCTTCCGGTATGGAGCCTGACTTTTCCGATACTGGTATTCGTGTGTATGGCAGCGGCCTCTTTTGTGGTCTGCCTGTATCAGCTGACGGCGAATCCGTTAAGCGGAATCATGCTGTTGTTTCTGGCCGGAACCGGTCAGCACTTCATGGCTGGTGGTTTTTTACCTTCGGTATTTCTGCCGGCACTCTTTCGGCAGCTGTCACCGGTCTTGCCGTCAGCGATATTAATTGACGGTATGCAGATGATGGTCAGCCAGAGCTTTAATCCGGCGGCGGCTATTCGCTTGCTGGGACTGCTGGCAGCGGGGTTTTTCATTAGTCTGGCAGGGGAGGTGAGACAGTCGTGCGAATAATGGCAACCTGGTTTTTACTGACCTGCAAGCGTTATTTAAAGAAAGGCTCTTTTCTGGTTATTTTATTGCTGCTTCCGGCAGCGGCATGGCTGCTTCATACCATGGAACAAAAGGAAGCTCATGATGTCAGGATCGCAGTTTATGTTGCCGATGCTGCGAATAATGAATTGGGAAATGAAATGCTTACAACCCTGACCGCAGGAAGTGAAGACAGTGCGGCGGGAATGTTCGCCTTTTATTCCTGCAGCGATGAACAGCAGCTGAAAGATGACGTAGCGGCCCGCCGGGCGGAATGCGGTTATGTCATTTCGCAGGAGCTGAAAGAAAAACTGGATTCAAAATCATTTAAGCGCAGCATTAGTGTTTATTCAGCACCGTCAACGGTATTGTCAAAACTGACAACAGAGATCGTCTTTGCAGCACTGGCTGAAAACTACAACCGGCATTTACTAAAAGAATATGTGGCGTATTCAGAGCTGTTTGATGATATCGATCCTGCCGGTACAAAGGAACGGGCGGAGCTGGCCGGGCAGGCAGAGACATTATATGACAAGTGGCTGTCCGGCGATGCCACCTTTCGTTTTGAGACCTCCTATCAGGGGCAGGAGGGCATCGGGGAAGAGGCCGGGGCGGGCACAGCAGCGGTCTTCCCGGTCAGAGGACTGGTGGCTGTATATCTGTTTGTTATCGGCATTTACAGTGCTGTTATCAACCGCAGTGACTGGGATAAGGGGGTGTTTCTGCCACTGACCTATTCTTATCGTTATTTTTGTTCTCTGATCTGTCTGGCGGCGCCGGTGGTGCTTGCCGGTATATCAGCACTGACAGCACTCGTTTGCGGCGGAAGTATGGCCTATTTGCGGCTGGAACTGGCGGCAATGATCGTATATCTGGCAGCAATCTGCCTGTTTTCCTGGCTGCTGGGGCGGCTTTTGCCGGGAACGCAGCTCTTGAGTGCGTTGATTCCGTTTTTTGTTATCGGAAGTCTGGCGTTTTGTCCGGTGTTCCTGGATCTGGGGGCTCTGATTCCGGCACTAAAGCCTGTCGGCCGGTTGTTTTTACCCTACTATTATTTGCAGATGTTTCGATAATAAGGTTATATCTGGAAAAAAAGGAAAAAGCAAGAAATTCTTCTTGCCTTTTCCTTTTTTATATAGTATAAGTGTATTAAGCATGTTAATACACTTATAAACAGAAGGGGGGAACCTGATGATTTTGCTGGACTATAAAGATAACCGTCCGCTCTATGAGCAGGTAATAGAAAAGCTGCAGGAATTAATGCTTTTGGGGGTATTGGAGGAAGATAGTCAAATGCCTTCAGTACGTAACCTTGCCATGGAATTGTCAATAAACCCTAATACCATCCAGCGTGCGTACAGCGCGTTGGAACGAGATGGATATCTTTATTCAATCAAGGGGCGAGGCAGCTTTGTGGGCAGTGTTAGTCGACTGAAAGAGAGCAAGAAGAAATATCTGGTGAATCAACTGGGTACACTTGCCGGTCAGGCATCCGGATTGGGGATTACCAGAGATGAATTTATCCAGCTCGCCGGGCAGGAATATGACAAGGGAGGAATGAGAATATGATAGAAGCTGTTAATGTGACGAAGCGATTTGAGCATATTATGGCAGTTGACAATATCAGTGCGACGATCCGGGATGGATATGTATTCGGATTGATTGGCACGAACGGGGCAGGCAAGAGTACCTTTCTGCGGATGCTGGCGGGGATTCTCAGGCCGGATTCAGGAACGGTATCCATTGACGGGCAGCAGGTTTTTGAAAACGAAGCAGCCAAGCAGCGTTTTTTCTATATATCTGATGAACAGCATTTTTTTGCAAATGCAACACCTAAGGATATGATGCATTATTATAAAATGATTTACACTGCTTTTGATGAAGGGCGATTCCACAATCTGATGACGAATTTTAATCTGGACGAGAACCGGAAGATCAATACCTTTTCCAAGGGAATGAAAAAGCAGGTTTCGGTGATCTGCGGTGTCTGTGCCGGTACTGATTATCTGTTTTGTGATGAAACCTTTGACGGGCTGGATCCTGTGGTAAGGCAGGCAGTTAAGAGTATTTTTGCAGATGATATAGAGAAGCGGAAATTTACTCCGATTATTGCCTCTCATAATCTGCGGGAGCTGGAAGATATCTGTGATCATGTGGGACTGCTGCATAAAGGCGGTATTCTGTTCAGCCGTGATCTTGATGAGATGAAGATGAATATCCATAAGGTTCAATGTGTGCTTCAGCCGGGAATGAACCCGGAAGACCTTGTTACACTGGAGATACTTAAGGTGGAGCAGCGTGGCAAGCTGTGCACGCTTACAGTCAGAGGCGGATTAAACCAGATTGAACATGCCCTGCAATCTGCTAATCCGGTATTTTATGAGACAATTCCGTTGTCTTTAGAAGAAATTTTTATCAGTGAGACGGAGGTGGTTGGCTATGACATCAAAAAATTCATTCTTTAAATTGACAATAGAAGCTCTAAAAAGTCGTTTGTGGGCGATTGCCCTGATCGGTCTGGCATTTTTCTTTGCCTGTCCGGTGGCTGTTTCGCTGGCGGCAAAGTCTTATTATTATCGTGATGATCTGCAGCAGATGGCAATCAGATGGCTTTCATTTGGTAATCCTGGGACTGTTTTTTTAAGTATTGTTGCCTCGATTATCTGTGGAATGGGGAGTTTTGGATATCTCAATTCCAAGAGCCGGGTGGATTTTTATCACAGCCTGCCGATTCGGAGAGGGAAACTCTATCTGGTGAATTACATAGCAGGAATATTGATATTTGCTATTCCGTATGCATTGATGCTGCTGGCCGGGATTGCGGTTGCAGTTGTTTATGGCGGGAGTTCCTACAGCCTTTATCCTGAGGCGGCTATCGGGTATATTCTTAACATGTTATATTATACTCTGATGTATTCGGTGGTAATTATCGCTGTGATGATGACCGGCAACCGGATTATTGCATATCTGGGAGCAATGGTGTTTAATTTTATCGCTCCGATTGCAGCAGCTGTTATTGTAGAATATTTTCCAACATTCTTTGATACCTGGTATTATGGATATGGATCCAGAGCGACAGAATACTGGAGGATCTCTGCAATAACCGAGTATATAAATCAGGCCGGTAACTACCGGTCTGATGGTCTGGAGATTGCGCCGCTGCTGCTGGCTGTGCTGGTCACTGCTGCCTTAGGTGTGCTGGGCTGGGTTCTGTATCGCAGGCGCCCTTCGGAAGCGGCGGGAAGGGCCATGACGTTTGACTGTACAAAGCCGGTCATCCGGATTATTATAGTTATGGTTACAACACTTTCATTTGCGTTGTTTTTATGGGCTGTCAACAGTTCAATCGGCTGGGCAATATTCGGGATTTTAAGCGGCGGAATTATATCTCATTGTGTTATTGAAATCATCTATCATTTTGAGTTCAAGAAACTGTTTTCTCATAAATGGCAGCTGGGTGGATGTTTACTGGCATCGTTACTGTTTTTTTGTGTCTTCCGGTTTGACTGGCTGGGGTTTGACAGTTATCTGCCGAAAGCATCTCAGATCAGCAATGCTGCCGTAAACGTACCATGGGTCAATGACTGGACTTCCTATGGGACAATAAAAGGATCCGCAGGGGCTGGGTATTACTGGGAGTCAGAATCCAGTGAGAAGTATATATTTGAGCATATGGAAAATGTTGATACTGTTGCCGTACTTTCGCTGACTGAGGCCGGTATACTGAAATTAAAGGAGAGCAGGGAAACCGGTAAAGAGTATAAGGTGAATATCTGCTACACATTAAACAGCGGCAGAAAGGTTTACCGCACTTACTATCTGTCTTATGATGATATGAGAGACGCATTGTCATCCCTGTATATACAGCCGGCCTACAAGGAAGGGGTATATCCGGTCATGAAGGTAACGGCGGATTCGGTTGCGGAAGTACGTTATCGCGAGTGGGAGCCGGAGAAACGTCTGGATACCTTAACAGCAGCAGAAAAAGAAGCGTTGCTGACGGCGTATCAGCAAGACCTTGAGCAGCAGTCTCTGGAGCAGCTGGAGGGAGAATTACCACTCGGTCTGATCCGTTTTGTGACGGAACAGGAGCTGGCGGGACTGGAAGCCAGTGAAGCGGCGCGGAAGACTGCCGAGCGGGAAAATACATACTATGGCAACTATGTTATGCTGGAAGAACGGAACTTTTATCCGGTTTACCGGACTTTTACCAATACATGCCGGCTCCTGAATCAATATGGGATCGAACCGGGGGATGATCTTTGGCAGATGCCTACGGAATATTATCAGGCAGGGATATATCGGTTCGATAAAAGGTCGAGGGATGATGGGGATTATCAGGAGGAATATACAATTGCGGATCAAACGCAGATCAATGAACTGGATGCGGTTGTTTCACCGGTTGGCCTGGCATATTATAATCCTCTTTGTGAGGTCGCAGATATAGATCTGGTGTGCTATAAAAATCAGATAGAAAATCGAGAAGAAATAAGTGTCGTTATACCAATGAATCAGATGCCCGAATTCCTGACCGCACTGAAGGAACAGGGCGGTGAATTGGAGAAGGGGGAATAACAGATGACAGATCAGGAGTTTGAAGGAAAGCTAGATGAACTGATGACTCAGGAACCACAGGCAGGGAAAAAGAAGAAAAAGAAAAAACGCCGGATTCTGATTGGCGTGGCAGTACTGGCAGTGGTACTGCTGGCAGCCTGGGGTCTGCTGGGCGGCAATCAGGAGAGCGGAATTCCGGTCATGACTCAGAATCTTACCAAAGGTGATGTTCAGGAAATGTTGTCGATCAGCGGCCCGGTATCGGGAACTGACAGCGCTGAGGTAGTGAGCAATCTCCATGCTGAGATCCTGGAGATTACGGTTAAGGAAGGTGATGTGGTTGAGGAGGGGCAGATGTTAGCCCGTCTGGATCCCACCGATGCCCAGAAAGACGTGGATATTGCCCAGAATGCATACGATCTAGCGGTAGCCAATATGGATGAAGCACAGATTCAGGCTGAAAATGGATATGCCAAAGCGCAGCAGGATCTGTATGCAGCACAGCTGGACAGCCAGCGCAAGGAGGTTCTGTTTGCCAGCGGCGATATTGCCCAGACTGAAATAGAAGCGGCCCAAAATGCCCTGAACGATGCCAGGCGGGTATTATCTGAATATACCATAGTAGACGGCCGGCCGAAAGCCAATCGTTCGTTTGCCCTGCAGGTAAAGAATGCCGGGTTTGAGCTGGAGCAAAAGAAGAAAAACCTTACCGAAACAGAAGTGAAAAGCCCAATTGCCGGGACAGTGGTACGTGTCAATTCCCGGGTTGGTCGTTTTGCGGATATAGTAGATGATGATAAACCGCTGTTTTCGATTGATAATCTGGAAAAACTGGAGATGAAGATAAATGTCAGCGAGTATTCGATCGGTAAGGTCTTGGTCGGACAGAGTGCTGCTATAAGTGCCGATATTCTGGATGGCGAGGTTGAGCAGGGAATTATTACTTCAATATCTCCGACCGGTGAGGAAAAAGGCGGCGGGTCAACGGAGCGGGTTATCCCCACTACGATTCAGATTTTGAATGAAAATACTAAATTAATTGCCGGAATTACCGCAAAAGCAGAAATTGTTCTGGCTGAATCAAAAGACACCTGGTCGGTGCCTGTTTCCGCAATTCTGGAATTGGAAGGGGGCAGCTACCTGGCTGCAGTTGAAGCTGGTATGGTAAAGCTGATCCCGGTAACAACCGGTGTGGAAAGTGATATTGCGATCGAGATAAACGGTGAGGGTCTTAACGAGGAGCTTATCTATATCATTACACCGGATGCCGGGATGGAAGATGGAACTCCTGTCATGGTACTGCAGTAAGGGGGCAAATTATGAATTCAGAAGACGCGAGTTTAATCTGGCTGGATGATCTGGTCAAAATATATGACACCGGTGCCCTTAAGGTGCTGGGGCTTAAGCGGATCAACCTGACCATTAAACAAGGCGAATTTGTAGCAATCATGGGACAGTCGGGTTCCGGAAAATCGACGCTGATGAATATCCTGGGTTGTCTCGATCGACCGACCATGGGTCATTATTATCTGGATGGCATTGATGTTGCCGAAATGAATGCAGATGAGCTGTCGCTGATCCGCAATAAGAAGATTGGCTTTGTCTTTCAGTCATTCAACCTGATTTCCCGGATGTCGGCACTGAAAAATGTAGAGATCCCGATGATTTATGCAAAAGCCAATAAAAAAGACCGGCGCCAGCGGGCGAAGGAACTGCTGGATCGGGTCGGGCTGGGGCAGCGGGCGGAGCATTTCCCGAATGAACTTTCCGGCGGGCAGCGCCAGCGTGTGGCAATCGCCCGTGCACTTGCCAATAAACCACCGCTTTTGCTGGCGGATGAGCCGACAGGTAATCTGGATACCGCTTCTTCGGCCGAAATTATGGAACTGTTTTCCCAGCTTCATCAGGAAGGGACGACGGTTGTGGTAGTAACCCATGAAGAGGAAATTGCCGCATTTACAGACCGGGTGATCCGGTTTCGGGATGGTGAGATTATCAGTGACAAACAAAATACAAAACATTTGTAAGAGGAGGAAAACGTATGCTGATTGAAAATATGGGCATGGCTTTTGCCGCAATTAAAGCTAATAAAATGCGTTCTTTTCTTACAATGCTGGGGATTATTATCGGTATTGGCTCGGTGATTTCAATCGTATCCATCGGCGATACCATGCGCAGTATGTTTGCCGACCTGTATAAAGATGTCGGTATTACCCAGGCTTATATTTCGATTGGATACTGGCTGGAAGATACGCGTCAGAGTGATAATTTTAATCTCGATGAAATGGAACGGATCAAAGAAGTCTTTGGTGATGAGATTGCTTATATTGACAGTGAGGCATCTGTCAGTTCAGATGCGATCCTCGGACGGACTAAAATGAAGTTTAATTTCCAGGGAATTGACAGTAATTTTCGTGATGTTCAGCCGGTTGAAATGGTATATGGCAGATATTTGAATGCGGGAGATATTCTGGCCAGAAAGAAAAATGTCGTGATGGAAATCAAAAGTGCGAAACAGCTGTTTGGGGTGGAAAATGCAGTTGGTAAAACTTTTCGGGCTACCATTTACGGTTCTACCGAGGACTATACGGTAATTGGTGTATACCGCAAAGAAATGAATGCCTTTCAGGCAATGATGATGGGGGTTGACGGAAGCACGGGTAAAGCTTATATTCCGTATACTCTGCTGACCTGGCCAAACGATAATTTTTATTATCTTCATGTCTATGCCAGTGAGGATGTCAATCTGGATGAATTTTACGACCGTCTGGTAGATTATATTGCCAGACAGAAGAGCCGAAACGCAGAAGACTTTGAATTATATACGGCTGCCAGTGAGATGGGCAGTGTGGACAGTGTGATGGGCATTCTTGCATTTGCCGTCGGCGGTATCGCTGCGATTTCCCTGCTGGTAGGAGGAATCGGAATTATGAATATCATGCTGGTATCCGTAACGGAACGGACCAGGGAAATTGGTATCAGGAAAAGCCTGGGAGCCCGGACCGGAGACATTATGCTGCAGTTCTTAACCGAGTCGGCGATTATCTCAGCCTGCGGCGGCATCATTGGTATTATGATGGGCGTCGGTCTTATCTCAGTGGGCAGTGCCTTATTTGGGGTAAGCGCCGTGATCAAACCAGAGGTGATCATTCTTGCAGTAGGATTTTCGGCCTTTGTAGGTATTTTCTTCGGGATATATCCGGCTTCCAAAGCAGCAAAAGCCGATCCGATTGATGCGCTGCGGTATGAATAAAAGTTATGGTTAAAACTTTGTTTTAGGGTCGACAAACAGAAGGGAAACGTGTAAGATATATAGTACAATGTTCAATGGAACATAGTGCTGGAGAGGAGAAAGGAGGAACAATGGAAGCAACTTTGAACCTGATTTTAAGTGAGCTGCAGAATCTGCGCGGAGACTTTAACCGCCTGGAGCAGAAGGTTGACCGATTGGATCAGAAGGTTGACCGATTGGAGCAGAAGGTTGACCGCCTGGAGCAAAAGGTTGACAGTCTTGAGCAGAAGGTTGACAGTCTTGAGCAGAGGGTTGACAGTCTTGAGCAGAAGGTTAACAGTCTTGAGCAGAAGGTTAACAGTCTTGAGCAGAAAGTTGACAGTCTTGAGCAGAAAGTTGATCAGCTTGAGAAGAATGTTAACAGTCTGACTCAGAGAGTTACTACTCTGGAAACAGAAGCTTTCAAGACCAGACTTCTCATTGAAAATGAAATCAGCAAGAAGATTGATATTATCGGTGAAGGCCATGATTTTCTCAAAGAACGTCTGAATGTTGCATTAAAGATGGAAACAAAACGAGAACGAATGGAACTGGACCTGGTAAATCTTCAAATTGAAGTGAAAAAGATTAAAGAACATTTGGATATTGCATAATTATGCTATAAAAACCCCGACCGGATTATCTGCCGGCTTGGGGTTTTTGTGTTTTTTATTCATTGAGTATCGGTGATATCACGAATGACCTCCCCGGCGATCAGTAGACCGGCAACAGGCGGAACGAAAGAGATGCTGCCGGGGACGGAGCGTTTGCTGGTAACCTCGTCACCGGGAGTCAGCGGGGTCAGCGGCTGCTCTCTGGAATAGAGGACTTTTAACTGATTAATCCCACGAGCCTTTAATTCTTTGCGCATGACCCGGCACAGGGGGCATACAGAGGTCTTATAGATGTCGGTGATTTCGAACTGTCCGGCCTGTAATTTGTTCCCTGTTCCCATCGAAGAGAGCAGCGGAATCTGATGCCTGTCAGCGTATTGGGCGATGGCCAGTTTGGCAGAGACAGTGTCGATGGCATCAATGATATAGGTGACCGGTCCGGCTGACACCATGAACTGCTCCAGGTTGTCGGGGAGGATGAAGGTTTCATAGGTATCTGTCCGGGCTTCGGGATTAATGTCCAGGATCCGCTGTTTCATAATGCTGGTTTTGAATTGGCCGATGGTACTGTGATAAGCGATGCTTTGGCGGTTGATATTAGTCAGGGATACCTGATCGTTGTCGATTAAGATCAAATGCCCGATGCCGCAACGGGCCAGAGCCTCAATGCAGTGAGAACCAACCCCGCCGACTCCGAATACCATGATGGTACTGTCGGCCAGCAGCTGCATATTGGCAGGACCTAACAGCCGTTCTGTTCTGGAAAATTCATTCATATTGTACTCCTGTTGTTACATCAGATTAGTATCTGGCTGTTTTTTCTGTTCTTCGATCAGATCGGCCAGTGTGATTCCGTCTACGGTCTTCTCAATGACCTCTTTCAGCTGGTGCCATACGAGCAGGGAACTGCACTGACCGGCGCGTTCACAATTATTGGATTCATCATCCAGACAGGATACCGGGGCAAGACTGCCTTCGGTTTGACGGAGGATCATCCCGACCGTATATTCTGCCGGATCTCTGGTCAGCAGATATCCGCCGCCGGCGCCCCGGATACTTTTAACGTAGCCGGCCCGCAGCAGGGGGGTAACGATCTGTTCCAGGTATTTGTTGGATAGTCCCTGGCGTTTGGCAACCTCACTGATCTTGGTGCACCTGTCGGGATTCATTCCAAACTCTATCATCATACGCAGTGCGTAGCGTCCCCTTGTTGATACTTTCATAACTGTTTTCTCCTCGATTCGCTCAGGAATTTTTTGATGCTCAGGAAATTGCATTCTATCAATCATAAAGCACTCCGATAAGGATGCGCATAGTGATATTTTACAGGATAAATAAAAAAAAGTAAACCGGAAAGGATCGGCAATCCGGCTGCCCACTTTATTTTTTTGGTCGATCATGCTATACTTAATTATAGCTATAATTGACATGCATCAGGAGGAAAAAACGTGAAAGATGGATTTTTCCGGGTGGCGGCTGCCACTCCGGAGATAAGAGTTGCAGATCCGGTATACAACCGGGAGCGGATCTGTGAGATGATAGAGCAGAGCACAGCGCAGGGAGCCGGAATGATAGTATTTCCGGAGCTCTGCCTGACTGCTTATACCTGCGGAGACCTGTTTTTGCAGGATCCCCTGCTGGCCGGCTCCAGACAGGAGCTTAAGTATCTTATTGATGCAACTGCAGGTAAGAATATTCTGGTGGTGGCAGGCCTGCCTTGGGAACACGACGGCAAATTATACAATGCGGCAGCGGTTATGCATGATGGCCGTCTGCTGGGACTAGTGCCGAAGACTAATCTGCCTAATTATTCGGAGTTTTATGAACTGCGTCATTTTATTCCGGGGATGGAGCAGCCGGTCCTGACAGACTGGGAAGGACAATCGGTACCGATGGGAACTAACCTGCTGTTTAAGTGCAGTAATATTCCGGAGCTGGTGGTCGCTGCTGAGATCTGCGAGGATGTCTGGGTTCCGGCTCCGCCGAGTATTCGCCATGCGCTGGCCGGAGCCACACTGATTGCTAACTGCTCAGCCAGCGATGATATTGTCGGCAAAGACACATACCGGAACAGTCTGATTACCGGACAGTCGGCCCGGTTGATCTGCGGATATATATACAGCAATGCAGGAGAAGGAGAGTCTACTCAGGATCTGGTCTTTGGCGGTCATAATATTATCGCGGAGAACGGGACATGCCTGGCGGTCTCTGAGCGGTTTGCCAATGGTATGATATATGCGGATATGGATTTGGAACGGCTGCGCAGTGAACGGCGGCGTACCACGACTTATCCGGGCGTTCAAAATGACAGTTACCGTACAGTCGAGTTTACTCTGGATACCACTTTGATGGAGGAAAAGCAGCAGGAAGCGTTTTTTGGCCGCATTGATCCAAGACCTTTCGTTCCCGGTGACCGGAAGGAACGCAGCAAAAGATGCCAGGACATTCTGACAATACAGGCCTTGGGGCTGAAGAAGCGGCTAGAGCATACCGGTATCCGGCATGCAGTTCTGGGGATCTCAGGCGGCCTCGATTCGACCCTTGCACTGCTGGTGACAGTTAAGGCTTTTGATATGCTGGGGATTTCACGGGCGCAGATACATGCGGTAACCATGCCCTGTTTTGGCACAACCGACCGGACCTATCAGAATGCCTGTAAGATGACGGAGAAGACCGGTGCCTCATTAACGGAGATTGATATCCGGAGATCGGTATTGCAGCATTTTGAAGATATTGGCCATAATCCCCAGGTTCATGATGTGACATATGAGAATGGACAGGCGAGAGAGCGGACTCAGGTTTTGATGGATGTGGCCAATCAGGTAGGCGGTCTGGTCATTGGTACCGGCGATATGTCAGAACTGGCACTGGGATGGGCGACCTATAACGGTGACCATATGTCAATGTATGGGGTGAATGCTTCCGTGCCTAAGACGCTGGTAAGACACCTGGTTGATTATTATGCAGATACCTGTGGAGAGGCAGAGCTTGCCGCTATTCTCAGGGATGTACTCGATACCCCGGTCAGTCCGGAGCTTCTGCCGCCTGAGGATGGTAAGATATCACAGAAGACAGAAGACCTGGTGGGACCATATGAGTTGCATGACTTTTTTATGTATTACATTCTGCGGTTTGGTTACCGGCCCGCCAAGATTTACCGTATGGCTGTCCGTGCCTTCGCCGGGGAATATGACAGGAGTACCATTTATCAATGGCTTTCGGTATTTTATAAACGTTTCTTTACCCAGCAGTTTAAACGTTCCTGCCTGCCTGACGGACCCAAGGTAGGATCTGTGGCGGTATCGCCGCGTGGTGATCTGCGGATGCCGAGTGATGCCTCAGGACGCATCTGGATGGATGAACTGGGACGTCTGGGAGAAGAGGAAGGGATTCGGTTATGATCAGCAGTACAACCAACAAGCAGGTGAAATTTGTTCATTCACTGGCTAAAAAGACAAAAGTGCGCAGAGAAACAGGTCTTTTTATAGTGGAAGGCCTTCGGATCTGTGGTGAGATTTCCAAAGAAAGGATCGATACCTTATATCTCGCAGAAAGCTTTAGCCGGCTGCCGGAGTCTGAACCTCTGACAAGGGAAGTGCGGCGGGTTGAAATCGTATCGGATGAAGTGTTCCAGTACATGGCCGATACGAAATCGCCCCAGGGTGTACTGGCGCTGGTGAAGCAGCATAACTGCACCCTCGATGATATCTGGCAGGCGAAAGGGCAGAAGCCTGTTCTGCTGATGATCCTGGATACCCTGCAGGATCCGGGGAATCTCGGGACGATTATCAGAGCCGGTGAAGGAGCCGGGGTTACCGCGGTAATCATGAACGAGACAACCGCAGATATTTATAATCCCAAAGTAATTCGTTCTACCATGGGATCGGTATTTCGCGTTCCGTTTGTTTCGGTGGATGATTTGCCCGCCGCCCTGCGATGGCTGAAAGCAAAGGGTGTTTGTCTGTATGCGGCACATCTGGATGGTAAGAATAATTATGATCAAGAAGATTATACTAATCACATTGGCTTTCTGATCGGCAATGAAGCTGCCGGCCTGAGCCGCAGTGTATCAGAACTGGCCGATCGATATATTAAGATCCCGATGCTGGGAAGTGTTGAATCACTGAATGCTGCAGTTGCCGCATCGGTGCTTATGTATGAAGCTGCCAGACAGCGAAGACAGCCATGATTCAGGAAAAAGATAGCAATCAATGAAGAAATATAGTATGATATACAATAAGAAGAAAAGGAGGCATAAACAGTGATATCAATATATTGGCTGATAGCTTTTGTAGTTTTTGTCGGAATTGAGATCGCAACTATGGCACTGACCACGATTTGGTTTGCCGGTGGTGCTTTTGTGGCATTTCTGCTTGCATTGCTGGGAGTCAGCATAGAAGTACAGCTGGCCGTATTTGTAATTGTGTCATTTCTGTTATTGTTCCTCACCAGGCCATTTGCTCAGAAGTACATTAATCAGAATGCCGTTAAGACAAACGTTGACAGTCTGATTGGAGCCGGTGCGCGGGTTACGGCGGAGATTAATAATGAGGCCGGTACCGGTACTGCCATCGTAAATGGACAGGAATGGACGGCTCGGGCGTTAGCTGCGCAGGATCATTATCCGATCGGAACAATGGTAGAGATTAGACGGATTGATGGTGTTAAATTAATTGTTGCAGAAAAGAAGGAGGAGATATAATTATGACGGGATTTATTGTGTTTATTGCATTATTGATTATAATTTTGATTGTCCTGGCATCCTGTGTCAGGATTGTACCCCAGGCACACGCTCTGGTTGTAGAGCGGCTGGGAGCCTATCAGGGAACCTGGGCAGTTGGTGTGCATGTGCTGATCCCATTTATGGACAGAGTTGCAAAACGTGTTATCCTAAAGGAGCAGGTAGTTGATTTTGCCCCGCAGCCGGTTATCACGAAAGATAACGTTACGATGCGTATTGATACAGTGGTATTTTTTCAGATTACCGATCCCAAGCTGTTTGCCTACGGTGTTGAGAACCCGATTATGGCAATTGAGAACCTGACTGCAACTACGCTGCGTAATATTATCGGTGACCTGGAGCTGGATCAGACCCTGACCTCCAGAGAGACGATCAATACCAAGATGCGTGCATCCCTCGATGTGGCAACCGATCCATGGGGAATCAAGGTAAACCGTGTAGAGCTGAAGAACATTATTCCGCCGGCAGCAATCCAGGATGCCATGGAAAAACAGATGAAAGCTGAGCGTGAGCGCCGTGAAGCGATCCTGCGTGCCGAAGGTGAGAAGATGTCTTCCATTCTGGTTGCAGAAGGTAAGAAACAGTCGGTAATTCTTGATGCTGAAGCAGACAAACACGCAGCGATTCTGCATGCCGAAGCTGAAAAAGAAAAACGTATCCGTGAAGCGGAAGGTGAGGCAGAAGCGATCCTGAAGGTACAGCAGGCGAGTGCAGATGGTATCCGGTTTATCCGGGAGGCAGGTGCTGATGAAGCCGTACTTCAGATTAAGAGCCTGGAGGCATTTGCAGCAGCTGCGGATGGAAAGGCTACGAAGATTATTATTCCGTCCAATATTCAGGGTATCGCCGGTCTGGTAAAATCAATTACAGAAATTGCAAAAGAAGGAGATTTATAAGCATGAATTTAAAAGGCAGAAGTTTCTTGACACTGAAAGATTTTGCGCCGGGAGAAATCTCCTATCTCCTGGATTTATCCTCAAAATTAAAGCAAAAAAAGAAAAATGGAATTCTGGTTGATAACTATCGCGGCAAGAATATTGCACTGATATTCGAAAAAGCGAGTACCCGAACTCGATGTGCCTTTGAGGTAGCTGCCCATGATATGGGTATGGGTACTACATATCTGGATCCGAGCGGCTCTCAGATCGGTAAGAAGGAAAGCATCGCCGATACCGCAAGAGTTCTGGGGAGAATGTATGATGGTATTGAATACCGCGGTTTTGGGCAGGATATTGTTGAGGAATTGGCAAAACATGCGGGTGTCCCGGTCTGGAACGGCTTAACAAACGAATACCATCCGACTCAGATGCTGGCTGATCTGCTGACAATACAGGAACATTTCGGCCGTCTGGAAGGCATCAAGCTGGTATACATGGGAGATGCCCGTTTTAATATGGGCAATTCCCTGATGATTGCCTGTTCCAAGATGGGGATGCATTTTGTGGCATGTGCGCCGTCAAAATATTTTCCGAATGCAGAACTGGTAGCAGAGTGTGAAGCCTATGCCAGGACTTCCGGTGCGACGATTACACTGACTGAAGATGTATCCGAAGGCGTTGCCAATGCAGATGTCATCTATACAGATGTCTGGGTATCCATGGGCGAGCCGGATGAAGTATGGGAAGAACGGATCCGTGAACTGACTCCTTATAAAGTGACCGGTGCGGTTATGCAGCAGGCTGGAGAAACAGCTATTTTCCTGCACTGCCTGCCGGCGTTCCATGATCTGAAGACCACGATTGGCAAGGAAATGGCGGAGCGTTTCAATATTACTGAGATGGAAGTAACCGATGAAGTATTTGAATCCGTACAATCCAAAGTGTTTGATGAAGCAGAGAATCGTATGCACACCATCAAAGCGGTTATGACAGCGACTCTGGGAGAGTAGACCATGTTTGTTCAGGAAAGAAGAAAGAACCCGCGGAATATAACGCTGATACTTGATTTGCTGCATATTGTAGTGGGGATTTTAGTAGTAATATTCGCGGTGCTGGCTTTTTTAAATCCGGAGAAGCATCAGTTTCTGTTTCCGGTCATATTCCTTTTGGCAGCCTTGCTGAATGGTGTAAACAGCTGGTTTAAATGGAGAGCAAGCGGGAGAGATAAAAGACGCAAGATGAATGCTGCGGTATCATGCCTGATTGCAGCTCTGCTGTTTTTGATCGGGCTGATCAGTGCCGCCAGTATTTGGAGGTAATCTTGAAAACACAAATTTTAACGTGCCTGAAGCAGGCGGATGGCTACTTGTCCGGACAGGATCTGTGCGAACAGCTGGGAGTCTCCCGGACGGCCGTCTGGAAGGTAATGCGCCAGCTTCAGGAAGAAGGATATACGATCGAAGCTGTACGCAACCGGGGATACCGGCTGGCAGACAGCGGCGACATGTATAATGAAGCAGAACTTAAGAGTGCAGTCCATACGAAAAAGGCAGGTCAGAGCCTATTCTTTTTTGATGAAGTGGATTCCACTAATAATAAAGCAAAGCAGTTGGCCGAGCAGGGTGTACCGGACGGTACCCTGGTGGTCGCTGAAACCCAGTGTGCCGGAAAAGGCCGCAGGGGCAAACAATGGGTCTCGTCAAAAGGTACCGGTATCTGGATGAGCATGGTTCTCAGGCCGGAGATAACCCCGGATCGGGCTTCCATGCTGACCCTGGTAGCGGCTCTTGCTGTTACGGATGGGATTGATGCGGTTACCGGTTTGCAATCACAAATCAAATGGCCAAATGATATTGTAATTCAGGGAAAGAAAGTCTGTGGCATCCTGACTGAGATGAGCACAGAGATGGAAGATATCAATTATGTGGTGGTTGGAATCGGCATCAATGTAAATATGCGGGAGTTTCCCGAGGATATCAGTGCGGTTGCGACTTCGCTGGTGATCGAGGGAAGCCCGCCGGTGAAGCGTGCGGACCTGATCAATGCGGTTATGCAGGCCTGGGAACGTCATTATGAGATGTATTTGCAGACGTCCGATATGACCCTTCTGGTACAGCTATACAACAACCGGCTGGTTAACCGGGAACGACAGGTCAACGTACTGGCACCGGATGGCGCTTATTCCGGAGTATCTCACGGGATTGATGCAATGGGACAGCTGCTGGTGGAAAAAGAAGACAAAACAGTTGTGCCGGTTATGTCTGGTGAAGTATCAGTCAGGGGAATCTACGGTTACGTGTGATTCCCTTTTCTTGTATCATAGGAAATTGCGTCCTATGAAAAAAACCCTCCGGGGGATGCGCACTTACATGCAGGCTCTTTCTGATAGAAGGAGACAGAAATGGATAGAACATGGTATCAAAGTTTACAGGTACTGGAGGATGATCTAAGCCCTCTGGATCCCGGCGCGAGGCTTGCGGCGATGAACGGGCCGCTGCTTGACTGGTATGATCACCATGCCCGGATCCTGCCGTGGCGGGAGGACCCGGAACCTTATCGGGTGTGGATATCGGAGATTATGCTTCAGCAGACCCGGGTTGAGGCAGTAAAGCCTTATTTTGAGCGTTTTATGAATGCTCTACCTGATATTGAAGCCCTTGCGGCAGTCCCGGAAGACCGGTTAATGAAATTGTGGGAAGGTCTGGGGTACTATAACCGGGCCAGGAATCTGCAAAAAGCTGCCGGTATTATTGTTGAGAATTATGGCGGACAAATGCCTTCGGAATATGAAGCACTGCTTGCGTTGCCGGGCATCGGAAGTTATACTGCCGGGGCGATTGCCTCGATTGCGTTTGGTAAGCCGGTTCCGGCGGTAGATGGGAACGTGCTTCGCGTGATATCCCGTGTACTGGCCAGCAGGCGCGATATTTTAAAACAGTCAACCAAAAAGTGGATGGAGGTACAACTGGTCAGTACAATGCCGCGCCTGCAAGCCAGTCATTTTAATCAGGGACTGATTGAGATTGGAGCGATTGTGTGCATTCCCAATGGACAGCCGAAATGTCCCCAGTGTCCGCTCGAATCCCTGTGCCTGGCCAGAAAGGAAGGCCTGCTGGAAGAAATCCCAGTTAAGACGAAACCTAAAAAGCGAAAAATCGAGAACAGGACAGTCTGCATCATTGAGTACGGAAATCAGGTCGGACTGCGAAAGCGTCCGGATACCGGGCTGCTCGCTTCACTTTACGAGCTTCCCAATACTGTGGGGCATTTAGCACCTGAAGAACTGGCACCAGCCTTTGGGCTGAATCCGGCTGATGTTGTCCGGGTAGAAGCTCTGCCTGAGGCCAGGCATATTTTTTCTCATGTAGAATGGCATATGATTGGTTATCGCATCCAGGTGGACAAATCCCTTCCTTCCGGCTGTCTGACAGTGGAAAAAGAGCAGATAAAAGCCCAATATGCCCTGCCAAACGCATTTGGCAGGTATACGAAGCTGATAAAATGATGATACTTAGAAGAGAGGTAGACATGAAATGAAGAAAATGCTGTTCATTATCAATCCAAAATCCGGCAAAGGACAAATTAAAAATCATCTGCTGGAAATCCTGGATATTTTTACAAAAGCAGATTACGGCGTACAGGTATATGTTACCCAGCAGCCGCTGGATGCCAGGCAGATGGTAATAGAGAGCGGTGAGAACTATGATTTGATTGTCTGCAGCGGCGGTGACGGGACTCTGAACGAAACGATATCCGGTATGATGGAATTGAAAAGCCGTCCCCGGCTGGGATATATTCCGGCCGGTTCGACCAATGATTTTGCATCCAGTCTTGGGATTCCCAGGCAGATGTTCCAGGCGGCCGGGGATGCCGTAAGCGGTATGCCTTATCCGATTGATATCGGAATCTTCTGCCGGGAACGGTATTTTGTATATGTGGCCGGATTTGGATTATTTACTGAAGTATCGTATCTGACTCCGCAGGACAAAAAGAATGTATTAGGCCATCAGGCATACATGCTGGAGGGAGTAAAAAGCCTTAGTTCGATAAAAACATACCAGATGACGATTGACTGCGAAGAGATGCAGCTTGACGGAGAGTTTATTTTTGGAATGATTACCAACACGATCAGTGTCGGCGGTTTTAAAGGGCTGGTCAATCAGGATGTGGAGCTGAATGACGGGTATTTTGAAGTACTGCTGATCCGGAAGCCTAAAAAACCTACGGAATTCAGCAACATTGTTTCAACTTTATTTCTCAAAGAGGAGCCCAATGAATTTGTTTACAAGTTTAAGACCAGAAAGTTGCATATCAAGGCAGATGAAGCAGTAGACTGGGTACTGGACGGTGAATTCGGAGGTACGCACGAAGAGATTATCGTGGAAAATCTGACAAAACAATTGGAAATTCATCGTACTTTGGCGAAAAAGTCATGATTATTGAAAAAATGTGTCAAAAATCGAAAGAAAAATGTTGAAATATGAATTTTGCTGTTATATAATGATTAGTTGTGTAGGGTTTTATGTAGACCTCTAGCGAAAGGAAGTTTACCTGTGGAAAAAGACAAGTTTTTAGAAAAACTAAAAAAGCTGGTTGAAGCTGCAAAAGCAAAGCATAATGCTTTGGAAATAAGCGATATTAATGATTTTTTTGTCGGCGATAACCTGTCAACTGAGCAGATGGAGCATATCTACAGCTATCTGGAGATGAATCATGTGGATGTGATTCCCGAGGTTGGGGAAGGTGAACTTCTTGATGTAGAAGATTCCCTGGTTCTGGTAGATGATAGTCTGGATCTGGATGATGACGGCATCATGAAAGAGGCAGAAGAGATTGATCTTGATGCAGTTGATCTGCTGGAAGGGATCGGCACCGAAGATCCAGTGCGTATGTATTTAAAAGAGATTGGAACTGTGCCGCTGCTGAGTGCCGATGAGGAGTTGAAACTTGCTCAGCGTAAAGCAGAAGGTGATGAACATGCAAAAGAACGCCTGATAGAAGCCAACCTCCGTCTGGTCGTAAGTATTGCGAAGCGTTATACCGGGCGTGGAATGAGTTTTCTTGATCTGGTTCAGGAAGGTAACCTGGGTCTGATTAAAGGTGTAGAAAAGTTTGACTATACAAAAGGATATAAGCTGAGTACATATGCTACTTGGTGGATCAGACAGTCGGTAACGAGAGCACTTGCCGATCAGGCACGTACCATTCGTGTTCCGGTGCATATGGTAGAGACGATCAATAAGATGTCCAAGATGCAGCGCAAGCTGACTCTGGAACTGGGTTATGAACCATCGGTAGCGGAACTGGCAGAAGCATTGGAGATGACGGAAGATAAAGTGATGGAGATCATGCAGATTGCCAGAGAACCGGCTTCACTGGAGACGCCGATCGGTGAAGAGGACGATTCCAATCTGGGTGATTTTGTTGCAGATAATAATGTTCTGACGCCCGAAGGAAATGTAGAGTCTGTAATGCTGCGTGAACATATTGATACATTGCTGGGTGATTTAAAGGAACGTGAAAGACAGGTGATTGTCCTGCGTTTCGGACTTGAAGACGGACATCCGAGGACATTGGAAGAGGTCGGCAAGGAATTTAACGTTACCAGGGAACGGATCCGTCAGATCGAGGCAAAGGCCTTAAGAAAACTGCGCAATCCGGTGAGAAGCAAGAGGATAAGAGACTTTTTATAATGAATAAAAGAAATTATCAAAAAGAACTGGAAGCAATTATATCAGAGATTACACGCGAGAGTCGGGTTCCCCGGCTCTTGTTGCATAGTTGCTGTGCACCCTGCAGCAGTTATGTGCTGGAGTATTTGTCACAGTATTTTTCGATTACGGTGTTCTATTACAACCCGAATATTACACCGCAGGAAGAATACAATAAGCGGGTAGCTGAACTGGCCAGGTTGATTGCCAAACTGCCCACGATGCATCCGGTTGAACTGATAACAGGGCCGTATGAACCGGAACGGTTTTTTGCGTTGGCCAAAGGACTAGAGCAGGAGCCGGAAGGCGGAGAACGGTGCTTTCGCTGCTATCGGCTGCGAATGGAAGAAGCGGCCAGACTAGCCAGGGAAGGTAATTATGATTATTTTACTACCACACTTACCATCAGTCCAATGAAAAATGCCGGCAAGCTGAATGAGATCGGCGAGGAACTGGGCAGTATCTGCCGGGTAACTCATCTGCCCTCAGACTTTAAAAAGAAGAATGGCTATAAGCGTTCCGTAGAATTATCATCAGATTATCAGTTATATCGTCAGGACTATTGTGGCTGTGTGTTCTCCAGACGGGAACAGCGGAACCGCCAAAAAGAGGATGGTTTGTCTTGACACTTGAGTGGATTTGTAATAAACTTTTACTAGTACTGCGCAACGCAGTACTAGTGATTCGTGTCATCAGATACGGATACGAAGGGACTATAATTAATTAAAAGGAGAACAAAAATGCTTAGCAAAACATTAACAGTAGTGAATCCATCAGGACTGCATTTAAGACCGGCGGGGGTATTATCTCAGACAGCTATGAAGTTTAAGTGTGACGTAATCATTGAGTGCGGCGAGAAGAGAATTATTGCAAAGAGCGTACTGAATGTTATGGCAGCAGGCATTAAGTCCGGTACTGAGATCAATCTGATCTGTGACGGAGAAGACGAAGCAGATGCTATGGAGACAATCAGCAAGGCAATTGAGAGCGGCTTAGGGGAGATGTAAGCGTTCGATTGTTGGTATGAAGAATTGGGTGATTATGCGTGATTGCATAATTACCCTTTTTTATTTCATAGGAAATTGTGTCCTATACAGGTTTCTTACCGTACCGTTTTTGCTGGACACCTTGTGTGAATGCTCAAGGTTCATAGAGAAGCAACTGCCAGCGACATGGAGCTTGGATATTTACAACTTTGTTACATACGTGGACTACAATGCTAATTAAAAGACTAAGGAAGTGGATCTGATGGCAAATATACTTATTGTAGAAGATGATAAACGTTTAAACGAATTGGTATGCAGCAATTTAAGGCTCGTAGGCCATACATGTAAAAGTTTGTTTGATGGTTTATCAGTGTTTGACTTTTTGGAAAGCAATCAACCAGACTTAATTATTTTGGATATCATGCTGCCTGGAATGGATGGTTTTGAAGTTCTTGAGAACATACGAACGATGAACATACCGGTAATTTTCTTAACTGCAAAAGGCGATTTGAAAGACCGCATAAAGGGGCTTCGATTAGGTGCGGATGATTATATAGTAAAGCCCTTTGAACTTCTTGAGCTACAGGCAAGGGTTGAGGCAGTTTTGCGGCGTACAAACAAATCAGAAAAATCCTTTGCGGTTGGTAATATAAAAGTTGACTTTGAAGCAAGGATAGTCTACAAAAACGAAATACAAGTAGATTGCACGCCTAAAGAAATTGATTTGCTGGAAATGTTTATAAAGAACAGAAATATAGCCTTATCAAGGGAAAAATTATTGGATATGGTATGGGGATATGACTATTTAGGAGATACCAGAACGGTTGATGTACATATTCAGCGCTTACGGAAAAAACTTGAGATGGATAAATATATTAAGACCGTATATAAGATGGGCTACCGATTGGAGATTAAAAATGAAAACTAAAACATTTATAATAACCTTTATTCTTTTTTTATCTGTCTTTTTTACAAGTTTAACATTTATATCTTTGAAATTTCTCAAATTTCAACTTGAAACTTCAATGGAGCGAGCCATGAGCGAGCATTATCTTATATCTTCATCCATGGGAAAAGAATTATCTAATCTCATTACCAGAGGAGCTTCGAAAGAGGATGTTGTTGAATACTTGTTTAGTTATTATTCTGAACATTACGCTAAACAAAATTGCTATATTGAGATTTATCAAGATGCAGAACTTTTATTCAGCAGCTTTAATAGCGATGTATCTAAGAATTTGTATTTAGAAAGCTCAGAGCAGAGCCGGACCGCATCACTAACGAGTGTCAATAATGGAGAATACATCATTGTTTCAGGTGAATTTCCTCAAACCAACTTGGAATATTCAATACAATATATTTCCGATGTGACGTCTGCTATAAATCAATGGAGAAGTATGCGCAGTACACTTATGTTGATAGGTATAGGATTTTCTTTATTTGTTTCAGTTCTACTATCTACATTATTAAGCATTATTTTTAGACCTTTATTCCAAGTAGTAACAGCATCAAAAGAAATCGCTAATGGCAATTATGAAAAGAGAATTAACATATCAAAAGGACATGAACTGGTTGTGTTAGCGGACGGCTTTAATAATATGGCTGATAAGGTACAGTCGGCTATTGATGATTTGAATTGTGAAGTAAGTCAAAGGCAGCAATTTATCGATAATTTCTCTCACGAAATACGCACTCCACTGACCTCCATTTATGGTTTCGCTGAATATATGCAAAAATCCGTATTATCAGAGGATGAGCTGATAAATATGTCAGGTTATATTATGGATGACAGTAAGCATATTTTAGGCATTGCTGACAGGTTGCTTGATCTAGCTGCGTTTAAAAATAGAAATCTCGAAAAACAAAATTTCTCTGTAGCATTGTTATACGAAAGCACGGAAAAACTGCTGTATCAAAGGCTTACCGAAAAGCAAATAAGCTTGATTAAGGAGTGCAGCATTGACTACATTTATGGTAATAAAGATTTATTGCAGAGTCTGCTGATAAACATTACAAACAATGCTATTGATGCAAGTGAATATGGCAGCGAAATAAAATGGCAGGCGTATAAAGACGCAGACTCTAAAGTATTATCTGTATCGGACAAAGGGGAAGGAATTTCGCCGAGAGAGATAGACAAAATAAATCAGCCCTTTTATCGAGTGGATAAGTCAAGAAACAGGGGTGATTCCGGGAATGTTGGATTAGGGCTTGCCATTTGTCAGCAGATAGCCGAAAGCCATAATGCTAAAATTGAGTTTCATTCCCAACTTAATAAAGGAACCACAGTAAAAATAAGATTTACAACTTTGTGATAACTCCTTTATAGTTTGTTGCCTTTATTCTTTTAGAGTATAGGCATATCAAATGAGCGCTTTCATTGATAAAAATTTTTATTTAAAGGAGATTTGAACATGAAAAAAATGATTGTAAAAGAAAAGGCAAAAGGATTCTTGGCAATGGGCCTAGCTATTGGCATGTTTGGAGGTCTATTCACAATGGTAAGTAATAATGCACTTGCGGCTAGTATGGATAACTCAGTATCTATTCCAACAACATATCAAGCAGAGCCTCAAGAAAAAGAAGCTACTTCTGATTATGTGAAGGCAAACTATACGGTTATAGAGAGCCAGCTACAGCCCTCCACCAATTCATACGCCCTATCTGTCGATGAAGCAGCAGAATTGGGAGCACAGTATCTATGGGATATGTTCGAGGTTGATTTGGATGGGAAAGTAATTTCTATGTTCTATTCTACAGATCCTGGTAGTGCGATACCATACTGGGATGGATACGTGTATGACAGTGAAAGCAAAATGGCGGATGTGGAGTCTATTCCACAATACAATTTTAGCATTGAAGCTATAACAGGGGCAAGAGCGATGGCTTCAAACGTAGATTTGCAGAATGACGGACATGTCATTGAGTATAATTATTCTGAGGCTAATAATTATTACAAAAATAATTGCGATGAGTATTTGGAGGCGGCAAAAATTCTGGCTGCAAAGCAATTAGAAGCTGAGCCTGTTCTCGCTGAGTTTATCAGCACGGGTGCAATTCTTATAGAATCAGAAAATGATTATGATACTGATTTTATTGGGTCTGATACAGTCTCTGCTTCCTATGTTTATATTTGTATTATGGTATCAGATGCAAACGGAAATCAAGCAGAGGTATACATTAATACATCTGATAAGTCCTTGATTTCCATAACTAATATCTATAAAGGAGTTAATTACAGCCCTGATAGCCTTGGGTAAAAATCATAATGCTATCTTTCAGATCGCTCAATTGGATTATACTATCTGATTGGGCATCCGGCTTCTTATTCAATAAAACGTTTATCGTAGAAAAAAAGTGAAACAAACTTTATAAACTAATGTAAAATTAAAATTTCAATTAATAATGTAAGGGTACACAACAAAAAATGCTGATTACAGAAAGCAGCTGTTGTGTACCCTTTGAATTTTACCCGTTTATAGTTACTTAAGTGATGAAAAAAATGAGAAAACTTAAAAAATCAGGTTAAAAGATAATGGATATATATGCTTCATTGCGTTAGAGCAATAAATTTATTGGACTGATATTGTACTAATATAATAGGTGTATAATAAAAAATTATATAAATAAACAGATAAATTAAATTTAAATAATATATATTCAAATAATCTGACAATAAAAATAAAAAAACATTTACAAACGCCTGAAAGTGTAGTATTATCATTATCAATAAAAAGTTGCAGTGCAAGATTTGTTCTGCAAGTTCCCACCCACCCCCAACAGAAAGGAAACAGATATGGTAAACGATCAGAAAACAGACGCAGTCATAACACCGGGATTATATGATCCGAGGTTTGAGCATGACAACTGTGGAATTGGTGCGGTAGCTAATATTAAGGGTATTAAAACTCACAGGACAGTAGAACAGGCACTTCATATTGTTGAGAATCTGGAACATCGTGCCGGTAAGGATGCCGATGGAAAGACTGGAGACGGTGTTGGTATTATGCTTCAGGTATCCCATAAATTCTTTAAAAAGGTTAGTGAGCCGCTGGGGATTGAATTGGGCGAAGAGCGTGAGTATGGTGTCGGTATGTTCTTTTTCCCGCAGGATGCACTAGCGAGGAACCAGGCTAAGAAGATGCTTGAAATTATTGTCCAGAAAGAGGGAATGAATTTTCTGGGCTGGCGTGATCTCCCGATTCATCCGGAACTGATCGGTGAGAAGGCAGTGGAACGTATGCCTTATATTGTGCAGGGGTTCATTCAGAAGCCAAACGGTATTAAAAAGGGACTTGATTTCGACCGCAAGCTATACATAGCCAGACGCGTATTTGAACAGAGTAATGACAATACCTATGTGGTTTCCATGAGCAGCAGGACAATTGTTTACAAAGGAATGTTTCTGGTCAAAGAATTGCGGCAGTTCTTTGAGGATCTTCAGGATCCGGATTATGAATCTGCGATGGCAACCGTACATTCCCGTTTCAGTACCAATACGAATCCAAGCTGGATGCGTGCCCATCCCAACCGCCTTATCATTCATAACGGCGAAATCAATACCATCCGCGGTAACGTCGATAAGATGATGGCTCGTGAAGAAACGATGGAGTCAGAGTTCATCAAATCAGATATGCATAAGGTTCTGCCGATTATCAATCAGGAAGGCTCTGATTCGGCGATGCTTGATAATGCGCTGGAATTTATGCTGATGAGCGGAATGGAACTGCCGCTGGCAGTAATGATTACCATTCCGGCGCCATGGGCTCATGACAAATCCATGCCGCAGGAAGTTAGAGATTTCTACCGTTATTACGCAACCATGATGGAACCATGGGATGGCCCGGCTTCCATTGTCTTCAGTGACGGAGATGTTATGGGGGCGGTACTTGACCGGAACGGGCTTCGTCCGTCGCGTTATTATATTACAGATGATGATCAGATGATTCTGGCCTCGGAAGTCGGTGCGATCGACATTGAACAGATGCACGTGGTGAAGAAAGAACGGTTGAGACCGGGCAAAATGCTGCTGATCGATACGGTAAAAGGAAAATTGATCACCGATGATGATCTCAAGCATGACTATGCCTCCAGACAGCCATATGGTGAATGGCTGGATAATAATCTGGTTGACCTAAAATCAATACCGATTCCCAATAAGGGAGTTGCATCCCTGACCAGCGCACAGCGCTCCAAATTACAGAAGACCTATGGCTATACTTATGAGCAGTATAAGACGATGATTCTGCCAATGGCATTGAATGGAGCCGAAGCAGTTTCAGCCATGGGGGCGGATAGCCCGCTGGCGGTGCTGTCGAAGAAACATCAGCCGCTATATAATTATTTCAAACAGTTATTTGCCCAGGTTACGAATCCGCCGATTGATGCAATCCGCGAGGAGATTGTCACTGCAACCACCGTATATGTAGGTCAGGAAGGCAATGTTCTGCAGGAAAAAGCTGAAAACTGCAATATTTTAAAAGTTGACAATCCGCTTCTGACCTGTACCGATCTTTTGAAAATTAAACATATGAAAAAAACCGGATTCAAAGTTGAAGTAATCCCGATTACCTATTACAAGAATACTTCTCTGGAGAAAGCAATCGACCGTTTGTTCCTCGAAGTAGACCGGGCGCATCGGGATGGCGCGAATATTATTATCCTGTCTGATCGTGACATCGATGAAAACCATGTGCCGATTCCCTCGCTGCTGGCCGTATCAGCCCTGCAGCAGCATCTGGTAAAGACCAAGAAGCGTACCTCGATTGCCCTGATCCTGGAGAGTGGAGAACCGCGTGAAGTACATCACTTTGCTGCGTTATTAGGGTATGGGGCATGTGCAATCAATCCTTACCTTGCCCAGGAATCAATCAAATATCTGATTGAGACTAACATGCTGGATAAAGATTATTATGCAGCGGTAGACGATTATAATTCTGCGGTACTGCACGGGATCGTCAAGATTGCCTCGAAGATGGGGATTTCAACCATCCAGTCCTATCAGGGCGCGCAGATATTTGAATCCCTTGGTATTTCTAAAGATGTTATCGATAAATATTTTACCAACACGGTCAGCCGTGTCGGAGGTATTACTCTGGATGATATTGCCAATGATGTGGACGTTCTTCACTCCACGGCCTTTGATCCGCTGGGTCTGGATGTTGATCTGACGCTGGAGAGTGTCGGCAGTCACAAAGAACGTGCCGGTCAGGAGGAGCATTTGTATAATCCACTGACCATTCATCTGCTGCAGGAAGCAACCAGAACCAATGATTATGATAAGTTCAAACAATATACAGAGGCACTGACGGCAGAAGGCAAGACCATTAACCTGAGAAGTCTGGTGGACTTTAACTTTGCGGAAGATGGCGGAATTGAGGTTGATCAGGTGGAGAGTGTCGATTCAATTGTCAAACGCTTTAAAACCGGAGCAATGTCATATGGCTCTATTTCCCAGGAAGCGCATGAGACCCTGGCGATCGCGATGAACCGTCTCGGCGGCAAGTCCAACTCGGGTGAGGGTGGTGAGAGCCTGGAGCGGCTGGTGCCGGGAACCAGGAATAATAACAAGTGTTCGGCGATCAAACAGGTGGCATCCGGACGATTCGGTGTTACTTCCCGTTATCTGGTAAGTGCTCAGGAGATTCAGATTAAGATGGCCCAGGGCGCCAAGCCGGGTGAGGGCGGTCAGCTGCCGGGAGCCAAGGTATACCCCTGGGTAGCCAAGACCAGGCATTCAACTACCGGTGTCGGCCTGATATCACCACCGCCGCACCATGATATTTATTCCATCGAGGATCTGGCACAGTTAATCTATGACCTGAAGAATTCCAATACCAGGGCAAGGATTTCAGTCAAACTGGTATCAGAAGCCGGTGTCGGAACGGTTGCTGCCGGTGTGGCCAAAGCAGGCGCACAGGTAATTCTTGTATCGGCATTTGACGGCGGAACCGGAGCAGCTCCACGAAATTCTATTTACAATGCCGGGCTGCCATGGGAGCTGGGGGTTGCAGAAGCGCACCAGACGCTGATTATGAATGGCCTGCGCGATAAGGTGATTCTTGAGACAGACGGCAAACTGATGACCGGCCGTGATGTGGTGATCGCCTGTATGCTGGGTGCTGAAGAGTTTGGGTTTGCAACAGCACCGCTGGTAACGCTGGGCTGTGTGATGATGCGTGTCTGCAATCTGGATACCTGTCCGGTAGGAATTGCAACCCAGAATCCGGAACTTAGAAAACGCTTCCGCGGGAAACCGGAATACGTAGTGAATTTCATGCATTTTATCGCTCAGGAAATGCGCGAATATATGGCGAAATTAGGTGTACGCACCATCGATGAACTGGTTGGCCGTACCGAGCTGCTGAAGAAAAAAGAAGGAATCCCGAATGCCCGTGCCAATAAAGTGGATTTAAGCAATATTCTCGGCAATCCTTATGAAGGCATCAAGCTGGCCGGATATCATGAGAAACAGTGCTATGATTTCGAGCTGGAACAGACCATCGATGAGAAGATCCTGCTGAAGAAATTAAAATCATCGCTGGCAAATGGTCAGAAAAAGGGTCTGCAGATTGATGTATCCAATGTGAACCGTACGCTGGGTACCATTCTTGGTTCCGAGATCACCCGTTTATACCCGGAAGGCCTGGAAGAGGATACCTTTACCATCTGCTGTAACGGCAGCGGTGGTCAGAGTTTCGGGGCCTTTATACCGAAAGGACTTACACTGGAGCTGATCGGTGACAGCAACGATTACTTTGGAAAAGGTTTATCCGGCGGTAAACTGATCGTCTATCCCCCAACCGGTGTACAGTTTAAAGCTGAAGATAATATCATCATCGGAAATGTGGCCCTGTACGGAGCCACTAGCGGCAAAGTGTATATCAACGGAATTGCCGGCGAACGTTTCTGTGTCCGCAACTCCGGTGCAACAGCGGTAGTAGAGGGCGTCGGCGATCACGGCTGTGAATATATGACCGGCGGACGGGTTGTCATTCTTGGGCCGACCGGAAAGAACTTCGCTGCCGGTATGAGCGGAGGAATTGCATACGTTCTGGATGAAAAACGCGACTTATACAAGCGGCTCAACAAAGAACTGGTATCGCTGGAAGACGTATCAAACAAATATGACGTGCAGGAATTAAAAGAGATGATCCAGGAACATGTATCGTATACGAATTCCGAAAAGGGAAAATACATCCTGAAACACTTTGGCGAATTTCTGCCGAAGTTCAAAAAGATACTCCCGCATGATTACCGCCGGATGATGAATACTATTATCCAGATGGAAGAAAAGGGACTCAGCAGTGAGCAGGCACAAATCGAAGCATTCTACGTGAATATGAGACAGTAAGGAGGAGAGAAGATGGGAAAGCCAACAGGGTTTTTAGAATATGACAGAATCACCAGTGAGGCGGTATCTCCAAAAGAGCGCATCTGTAATTTCAATGAATTCCATACTCCTCTGAGCGAAGAAGAGCAGAAAAAACAAGGCGCCCGCTGTATGGAATGCGGTGTACCGTTCTGTCAGTCAGGTATGATACTGAGCGGAATGGTATCCGGCTGTCCGCTCAACAATCTGATTCCGGAATGGAACGATCTGGTCTTCAGCGGCAACTGGAACCAGGCTTACAAACGCCTGAAAAAGACCAACAGTTTTCCGGAATTCACCAGCCGGGTCTGTCCGGCTCCGTGTGAGGCCGCCTGTACCTGCGGTTTGAATGGCAATCCGGTCAGCATCAAGGAGAACGAGTGGGCAATTATTGAAAAAGCGTACGAAAGCGGCAAAGCCAATGCCCGTCCCCCAAAACTTCGTACCGACAAGAAGATTGCCGTCATCGGTTCCGGCCCGGCCGGTCTTGCCGCTGCCGATCAGCTGAATAAGCGTGGCCATAACGTAACCGTATTTGAGCGGGAAGACCGGATCGGCGGTCTTCTCATGTATGGAATCCCCAATATGAAACTCGAAAAGCATATCATTGACCGAAAAGTCAATATTATGAAAGTAGAGGGCATTACCTTTATCACAGAAGCAGATATCGGAAAAAATTATAAAGTTAACAAACTGAAAAAGGAGTTTGACAGCATCGTCCTCGCATGCGGAGCATCCAATCCCCGGGATCTCCAGGTGCCGGGAAGAGACGCCGAGGGGATTTATTTCGCAGTAGATTTCCTGAAGTCGACAACCAAAAGCCTGCTAAATTCCAATCTGGAAGACGGTGCCTATATCAGCGCCAAAGACAAACACGTAATCGTCATTGGCGGCGGTGATACCGGAAACGACTGTGTCGGTACATCGGTACGTCACGGCTGCGCCTCCGTCCTTCAGCTTGAGATGATGCCAAAGCTGCCAGACCGGCGGGCAGACAACAACACCTGGCCTGAATGGCCAAAAGTCTGCAAAACAGACTACGGCCAGGAAGAAGCCGCCGCAGTATTCGGCAGCGATCCCCGGGAATACCAGACCACTGTAAAAGAATTTATCAAAGATGAAAGCGGCAAAGTCTGTAAAGCCATACTGGTAAAACTCGAATCCAAAAAAGATGAAGAAACCGGCCGGATGGTCATGGCCCCGGTCGAAGGCAGTGAACGGGAAGTCCCCGCCGATCTGGTCCTGATCGCCGCCGGATTCCTGGGTACCCAGAGCTATGTGGCAAAAGCGTTTGGAGTAGACCTGGACGGCAGAAGCAATGTTGTTACAGAACCGGGTAGTTATAGTACGAATAAAGATAATATATTTGTAGCGGGAGATATGCACCGCGGTCAGTCACTTGTCGTATGGGCTATTAGAGAAGGTCGGGAAGTGGCAAGGGAAGTGGATTGTGCGCTGATGGGGTATTCTAATCTTGCATAGTTACGGAAGGGATTATTGCACATAGTTGCAAGGGGCTGCCGCGCCAAAAAAGCCTGCGGGCCCTGGCGGTGGCTGTGGTTCCCGTCCGAATTTCCTGCAGTTTCGGACAGTAAGAGTCCCTAAGAGCGGAGAAATGCCGCTAAATGCAATGCCAGAAACGCCAAAACTCGCTGCGCTCAGACAGTTGGCCGTTTCTGGCATTAACGCGTCATTTCTCCGCTCTAAGTGACTCTAACTGCCCTGCAAAGGCAGAAAATTCGGACGGGAACCACAGCCACCGCCAGAGCCCGCAGGCTTTTTTAGCGCGGCAGCCCCCGGCTTCATAAATAATTGCTTCTATCCAGATATTAAAGATGGTCTTTTAATGTTTTTTGTGAATAGCTTAGACGATGATAAAACAGACAAAAGAGATTGCTAGACCTATAATGCGACGCTCGGACATAAGCTGAACGTCGCATTATTTCTCATTGCAGTAATCTCGTTTAAGGTTGAATATAATGTGGTCAGCATATTCAACCAACGAGGTGTTGCAACCCCATCCTGGCATTTCTGTTTATTATACGTTTCTGATTTTACTGGAAGGAGCCATAGTGGCCGGGAAAGTGGGGAGTGAATACGCAGCCGGGGGGCTGTCGCACTAAACGGCCTGCGGGTTCTGGCGGTGGTGGTTCCGGTCCATATTTTCTGCCTTGGCAGGGCTATTAGAGTCTCTTGGAGCGGAGAAATGACGCGTTAATGCCAGAAACGGCCAACTGTCTGAGCGCAGCGAGTTTTGGCGTTTCTGGCATTGCATTTAGCGTCATTTCTCCACTCCTAGAGACTCTTACAGTCCGAAACCGCAGGAAATATGGACCGGAACCACCACCGCCAGAACCCGCAGGCCGTTTAGTGCGACAGCCCCCCGGCTGCGTATTCACTCCCCACTTTCCCTTGGAACTATCTCTTGAAACTATCTCTTGTAACTATAAGCGAAACATTCCCTCAACATAATTTCTCATTTCATCACGTGACTGCACATCTCTGGCCCCGTTAACAATTGAATCCTGCTCGTGCTTAGGCAGCTGAGCGAATTTGTTCAGGGTATCGGGATGCATTGCGAGTTCCATCGTGAAGCCAATCGGCAGTTCTTCATTATTTATCATTTTAATCACCTCAAAGATAGAGTCTGTAAAAGTATATAAAATATACAATAAAGTCTGCCGCTTTCTGTTCCTAAATTTTCCTGTTTAAAGTAATTGTCAAAAACTGTAAAAGGGTGTATGATAGGTCAAATATATAGATAACTGCAACAGGAGGAGTAATCACATGAAATTAAGCGAAAGTCATCACCCATATGCAATGGCAACGATTATATTCTGGTCTCTGGCCTATGTATTTACCAGGCTGACTCTGCAGTATTTTTCTTCACTTTCATTAGGATTTATCCGTTATTTTATTGCGTCCTGCGCCCTTATTGTGATTACTTTCGCAGTGAAAATGAAACTTCCGGCCCTTAACGACCTGCCCTGGTTTGCCGCGGCAGGGGCAGTTGGTTTTTTCTTCTATATGATCGCCTTTAACAAAGGTCAGGCTACAGTAACAGCCGCAACAGGCAGTGTTGTGATAGCGACTGTTCCCGTGATCACTGCGCTGCTGGCAAGATTTATCTATGGAGAAAAGCTGCAGCCATATCAATGGCTGGCTATCGCTATCGAATTCACTGGTGTTCTGACATTGACCCTGCTAAACGGTATGTTATCTGTTAATGCCGGACTGATCTGGCTGTTTTCGGCGGCACTGGCACTTAGCATTTACAACCTGATGCAGCGAAAGCTCACTAAAAAATACACAGCATTGCAAACTTCATCATTCAGTATTTTTTTCGGGACCTTAATGCTGGCAGTTTTCATGCCTCAGTCCGTCAGGGAAATCGCCCATGCACCGGCGATCCAGATCTTTTATGTGATGGTGCTTGGGATCTTTTCCAGTGCGGCTGCTTATGTGCTCTGGTCGGTGGCTTTTGTAAAGGCGAAGCAGACCTCACAGGTCAGCAATTATATGTTTTTAACTCCATTTTTAACAAGCATTTTAGGACTCTTGCTTGCCGATGAGATTCCGGATCAGGCAACTATAATCGGCGGAGTAATTATTCTATTCGGTGTTTTTGTATTTAATTTTGGAGGAAAAGTAATTCCTGCGACCGTAAAACGGCAGGAAGCATAAGCCTGAGTTCTGGTCACAGGAAGAAAAAAATAGCAGCGAAGAATTAATCATAGCGAAATAAATTATGCAAGGAAAGCCGCCGTACAGGCAGCGGGTCACAACGTCCTGGGGCAGCCAGACGGGAGGAGGCGCGCCGAGGCTATTCCCCATCGCCTGCATTTGCAGGGTGATTAGAGCTTCTTGGTTTTGAAAATCAGGTGTTATCAACGAAAGTGGCTTCTGTCTGAGCGCAGCGAGTTAAGCCACTTTCGTTGATGCCTTTAACCTTATTTTCAAAACCTAGAAGCTCTTATCACCCGAAACAGCAGGCGATGGGGAATAGCCTCGGCGCGCCCCCTCCCGTCTGGCTGCCCCAGGACGTTGTGACCCGCTGCCTGTACGGCGGCCGCCCTTTCGCCAATCATTTAAAGAGCCATCAATTTCTCCGCCGCCTCATCCATCCATGTTTCTTCCAGATACTCGATTGTCCCGGCATCGACATGCGCAGCAATTGCCGGAGTAATCGGCACCTTTGCCAGAATCGGAAGTTCTGCCTCAGCGGCAATCTCATCAATATGGCTTTCACCGAATACGGAGATTTTCTTTCCGCAGTCCGGACATTCCAGATAACTCATATTTTCCACCAGACCAAGAATCGGGATATTCATTTTACGTGCCATGTTTACTGCTTTTGCAACAATCATCGAAACCAGTTCCTGCGGAGAGGTGACAATGATAATGGCGTCTACCGGCAGTGACTGAAATACGGTCAGCGGCACATCACCGGTTCCCGGGGGCATATCTACAAACATGTAATCAACATTTTTCCATAACGTTTCCTGCCAGAATTGTTTGACTGCGCCGGCGATCACCGGGCCGCGCCAGATTACCGGATCGGTATCTTTGTCCAGCAGCAGGTTGGCAGACATAATTTCGATACCGGTTGCGGTAGTGGCCGGTATCATCAGTTCGTCCGGTGTCATCGAGACGCCGTCTGTACCAAGCCCGAAGGCCTTAGGAATAGAAGGACCGGTAATATCTGCATCCAGGATTGCTGTCCGTTTCCCTTTACTGTTCATCTTCACCGCCATCAGGCTGGTAACCAGTGATTTGCCGACACCACCCTTTCCACTTACAATACCAATGACTTTCTTTACTGAACTGGCCGGATTTAACGGCTCTAAAAAGCTGGTGCGGTCTGAAGTACGGCTGCTGCAGGTCTCCCCACAAGAACTGCAGTTGTGGGTACAAGTTTCGCTCATGTATTTATCCTCCAATCTGTGCCCGATGCTAACCGGCGGGCCTATAAAAAAGAATATCACATCCATTAAAAAAGTAAAGACCTTTGCTTGAATAATTACCTGATATTTGATATCATAAAATCAACATGAAAAATGCAGGAAAATGAGGACTTATGAAAGAAAAGAAAAAAAGGGATATTTTATATTATATGCTGCTGACTTTTTTTGCTGTTGTCTTTATCGTCAGTGCAGTTCTGTTAGCGAAGAATTTACTTACATCAAGGAGTCAGGATAAAGAATTGGAGCGTCTGGTCTCAGTTTTCCCGGAAGATGCGTTTCCGGTGTTATCATTAGATGCAGTCCGTAACGGGAACTTTGATGATCATAGCGATGATGAGGAAGCGGATCCGGCAGCAGAGACTGCCGAATTCTGGTCACAGGTGAGTTCTCAGGAGTGGAAACAGTACTGGGACAATGTTGCAGAGAAACGCTTTGCTACATATCAGACCCTGAAGGCACAGAATTCCGATTTCATTGGCTGGATTCATATTGAAGGGACTAGAATTGATTATCCGGTGCTGCAGAGTATCTATGAGGCGGATTTTTATTTAAAACGGGATTTTAATAAGAACAGCAGCAGTTACGGAATTCCTTATCTGATGGAACAATGCCGTACCGAGGAGCCAAAGACAAATCTGCTGATTTACGGTCACCATATGCGTAACGGTTCTATGTTTGCGGCATTGCAGAACTATACGAAGAAGAGCTACTACAACCAGCATCCCTATGTTCAGTTTGATACGCTTGACCGCGCCGGGACATATCAGATTGTTGGTGTTATAAAGATCGATGCAGCCGGTGATCAGAGCATGTGGCAGCAGCTTTTGTTTCCGCGGACTATAGATGAATTTGATCAGGCCTGGGCCGGATTTCAGCAGCAGGCATTTTATTCAACCGGAGTTTCGATTACCCAGCAGGATCATCTGCTGGCGCTGGTTACCTGTGAATACACACTGAAGGATGGCCGGCTGATGGTGTTGGCACGGGAGGTAAATTAGACGGAAGCGGAAGGGCAAATGGTACCATAAAAAGGAGTTTCTAAAAATTTAATAGTTTTTACATTGTAGATATGCAAAAATTTGTTTATAATAGACATATTATAAGTTAAGAGGTGTTTTTACAAATGAATGTTGGTATGAACCCAAACAGCGAGCTGCACCAGTCTGTCATACAGGTAGCGGATCTGGCTCAGGTGCCTGAGCATCTGGTCAGTCAGGCCCGTGACTTTCAGATCGTGATGATGATGTTTGCATGTGCTATAAGAGAAGTTAAGACAAAGCTGGAAGTACTGAATGACGATTTAACCGTACGAAATCAGCGCAACCCTATTGATCTCATTAAATCCAGGGTGAAAAAGCCCGCCAGTATTGTTGAGAAGCTGCAGCGCCGGAATCTTCCGGTATCGCTGGATTCCATGATTAAAAATCTGGATGATATCGCAGGTATCCGGGTGATCTGTTCCTTTGTGGATGATATCTATGCGGTGGCGAATATGCTGCTCAGCCAGGATGATATTACTATTATCGCAGTCAAGGATTATATCAAGAATCCCAAGCCAAACGGTTACCGCAGTTATCACCTGATTATTGAGACACCCGTTTTTTTCTCCGATCAGAAGAAGACCATGCGGGTCGAAGTACAGATTCGTACGATGGCGATGGACTTCTGGGCCAGCCTGGATCATCAGCTAAAGTATAAGAAGGACAATGGAGATGCAACGGGATTTATCAGTAATGAGCTGAAAGAATGTGCCAAAGTGATTGCCCAGACCGATGAAAGGATGCTGGAGATCCGTAAGAGTATCGAAGCCCAGGGCGGTCAGATTCATAAGTAGCAGATTAATAGCAATAGTAAGACAGGGTTCTGGTTACACGGAAGCCTGTTTTTTTATACAAGGCAATGGCAGCTTGATTATCGCCGGATACCTGCAGTATGACCGTATGAATCGGAGAATCAGACAGCTGCAAAAAAAACAGCCGGAGTAAATCCTGTCCAAGTCCCTGCCCACGAAGCTGATCCTGGATCTGAACCTGATGGAGACAGATACATTCGTCTGAGATCGGGGTGGTCAGACAGCTGCCGGCAATCTGACCACGGCAGATCAACTGCCGGAGACAACTTCCATCCGGCTGCGGCAGCAGCTGGAGATCAAGCTCCTGATCGACCGGTGGTATTGGGGTGGTAGCAGTATCGATAGTATATTCCATCTGGTATTCACAACTGTCCGGTTGAGCGCCCAGATGCTTAAGAACTGCCTGGGTATCGGCACAGCCCGGATCACATGCAAATAAAATATCTGTTTCTTCATAATCTTCTAAAGCCGCATTCAGCAGATATGAAAAATAACCCTGCCTGCGGTGGCCCGGCAGCGTGAAGGCACTGCATTCGGTAACAGCATCACCGAAACCGGTCATTGCCAGGGCGCTGATAAGTGTGCCGTCATCAGCATAAAACAGATAGTGACAATCAGCATCCTCCAGCGGATAGGACAGGATTTGATTGTCATGGCGGCAGCAGGACAGCGCAAGTGTTGTGACGGCTTTGGCCGTCGAATCGTCGGGTTTGGTCAGTTTTTTCAGCATAAGATCACCTCTCTGCTGATTAGTATAGCGAAAAAACACAAAGAATACAAGGAACGGGATTGTTATTTTACAATTCCGGTGGTAAAATACCACTCAATGAAAAAAGTCAGACAGGAGAAAAGACATATATGAGATACATAAAAGAATGTGCGATTATTTTAGGCCTTACGATGATCGGCGAAGTACTCAATTATTACCTTCCGCTGCCGGTGCCGGCAGGAGTATACGGGTTGTTCCTGCTGTTGATCCTGCTGTGCACGGGGATCTTAAAGCTTAGTGATGTGGAAGCTACCGGCAGCTTGCTTTTAGATATTATGCCGGTCTTGTTTATCCCGGCTTCTGTGGCTCTGGTGGAAAGTTATGCCGCGATGAAGACAATTCTGATTCCGCTCGTGGTTATCAGTGTGGTATCAACCATTGTGGTCATGTCGGTAACCGGGAAAGTAGCAGAGCTGATGCTGAAGCGGACCAACAGCAGTAAGGAGGCAAAATCATGACGTTTGTGCAGGAATCACTATATGTTGGCGTAGTAATCAGCTTTCTGGCATATCTGTTCGGGGTCTGGCTAAAGAAGAAGCTCGGCTGGGCGATCCTGAATCCGCTGCTGGTGTCGATTGTTGTTGTCATTGCATTTCTGGTATTGTTTCAGATTGATTATGCAGATTATAATTACAGTGCCAAGTATATCAGCTATCTGATCACCCCGGCCACCGTCTGCCTGGCGATTCCGCTGTATAAGCAGCTGGAGGTTCTGAAGCGGAATCTGGCGGCTGTGATGGCGGCGATTCTGTCCGGTGTTGCCGCCAGTGCCCTGACGATTTTTGTGCTGAGTCTGGCTTTCGGTCTGGAACATGAGCATTATGTGACCCTGCTTCCAAAGTCCATCACCACCGCAATCGGAATGGGCGTGAGCCAGGAAGCCGGAGGGATTGTAACCATTACGGTAGTTAGTATTATGATAACCGGTATTTTCGGCAATATGTTCGCTGAGATCCTGTTTAAACTGATGAGAATATCTCATCCCATTGCTAAAGGTGTAGCACTGGGAACCTCGGCGCATGCAGTCGGAACTGCCAAGGCACTGGAGCTGGGGGAACTGGAAGGGGCGATGAGCAGTTTATCCATTGCGGTAGCCGGTCTGGTAACGGTTATCGTAGTGCCACTTGTATCAGGACTTATATAGTCCGCGATGCCAGACTTATACTTGAAAGCCCCCCGCAGATATGCTAGAATAGTTGAGACTAAACCGCAAAGAAGATGGAGGATATCATGATAAATCAGCTAATTCAGAAAATTCAGAAAACAAAAGCCCCGGTCTGTGTAGGCCTGGACCCGATGTTAAGTTATATTCCGGAGCACATTTTAAAGCAGTCTTTTGCCGTCTTCGGTGAGACAATGGAGGGGGCAGCAGATGCGATCTGGCATTTTAATAAAGAAATTGTGGATCATACTTATGATTTGATTCCTTCAGTCAAACCTCAGATTGCCATGTATGAGCAGTTTGGAATAGAAGGCTTGAAGGCATACGATAAGACCGTTAAATACTGCCAGAAAAAGGGGCTTTTGGTTATCGGCGATGCCAAGCGCGGCGATATCGGCTCGACTTCTGCGGCATATGCAGAGGCACATCTGGGTAAAGTGAAAGTAGGCAGCACAATCTGCCGTGGTTTTAACACCGATTTCCTGACTGTCAACCCATATCTGGGAACCGATGGAGTGAAGCCATTTGTAGATGTATGCAAAGAAGAAGATAAAGGTCTGTTCATTCTGGTGAAGACCTCCAATCCATCCAGCGGTGAATTTCAGGATCAGTTGGTGAATGGCCGGCCGGTATATGAACTGGTAGCTGAAAAGGTAGTAGAATGGGGCGCAGATTGCATGGATGGTGCTTACAGCAATGTAGGTGCCGTAGTAGGAGCGACTTATCCTGAGATGAGTGCAGTTCTTCGCAAGCTGATGCCGAACACTTACTTCCTGGTACCGGGATACGGTGCACAGGGCGGCACTGCCGCTGATCTGAAACCATGTTTTAATGAAGATGGCCTGGGCGCCATTGTCAACTCTTCCCGCGGCATTATTGCAGCTTACAAGCAGGCAGCATACCAGTCATTTGGAGCAGAGCATTTTGCCGAGGCATCCAGACAGGCAGTGATTGATATGGTTGCCGATATCAACAGCGTACTGTAGGAGGATTTCATGAAGGAGTCAGGAAAAAGCGGGAAAGAAAAAATAACGGCCCTGGTAATCAGCCAGGAGGCATTAACAGAAGATATATTCAGCATGTGGATTAAGGCTGACAGGATTGCGGCAACGGCCAGACCGGGTCAGTTTATTTCAGTATATACCAGAGACAAGAGCAAATTACTGCCACGTCCGATCAGCATTTGTGAGATTGACAGCGCCAGCGGCAGACTGCGGATTGTATACCGCGTTGTTGGTGCCGGAACCGAAGAATTCTCCGCGTATCAGGCCGGCGATGAGATTGAGATCATGGGGCCGTTGGGCAACGGTTTCACCCTGAAAGACAAAAAAGCCTTTTTGATCGGCGGCGGTATCGGCATTCCGCCGATGCTGGAACTGGCGAAGCGGCTGGACTGTGAGAAGCAGATGGTTCTGGGGTACCGGGATGTACTGTTTTTAAATCAGGAATTTGAATCTTATGGCAAGGTCTGTCTCGCTACCGAAGACGGCAGTGCCGGAACCAGGGGCAATGTCATCGATGCGATCCGGGAGCAGGGATTAACCGCAGACATTATCTATGCCTGCGGCCCGACCCCGATGCTGCGTGCCCTGAAAGAATATGCCATGGAGCAGGGGATCGAATGCTGGCTTTCACTGGAAGAAAAAATGGCATGCGGAATCGGCGCCTGTCTAGCCTGTGTCTGCCAGACCAGGGAAGTAGATGAGCATTCCAATGTCCATAATCAGCGGATATGTAAGGATGGTCCGGTATTCCCGGCACAGGAGGTGGAACTGTGATAAGCACAAAAGTAAATCTTGCCGGTGTGGAACTTAAGAATCCGGTTATGACAGCATCAGGAACGTTTGGAAGCGGTGAGGAGTATGGTGAGTTCGTTGATCTGAACCACCTCGGTGCCGTTGTGACCAAGGGCGTAGCCAACATTCCGTGGCCGGGCAACCCGACGCCCAGGATCGCAGAAGTCTACGGCGGTATGCTCAATGCGATCGGACTTCAGAATCCCGGCATTGATGTATTGGCAGAGCGTGATATTCCTTTTTTAAAGCAGTATGATACCAGGATTATTGTCAATGTCTGCGGCAAGACAACCGAAGATTACCTGGCCGTTGTGGAACGGCTGGCAGATGAGCCGGTGGATCTGCTGGAGATTAATATTTCCTGCCCTAATGTAAAAGAAGGCGGGATTGCCTTCGGTCAGGACCCAAAAGCTGTAGAGGCGATTACTAGAGAGGTGAAAAAATATGCCAGACAGCCGGTCATCATGAAATTAAGCCCGAATGTCACGGACATCACAGTCATGGCAAAGGCAGCCGAAGCCGGCGGGGCCGATGTGCTTTCCCTGATCAATACCCTGACCGCAATGAAGATTGATATTAACAAGAGAACATTTGCCATTGCCAATAAGACCGGCGGTATGTCCGGACCGGCTGTCAAGCCGGTGGCAGTAAGGATGGTTTATCAGGTGGCGAATGCCGTCAGCCTTCCGATTATCGGAATGGGCGGAATTGCGACTGCGGAGGATGCCCTGGAGTTTATGATGGCAGGGGCAACTGCAGTTTCGGTAGGAACGGCCAACTTCTACAATCCGTATGCAACGACAGAGATTGTTGAAGGAATAGAATCATTTATGAAAGAACATCAGACAGAAGATATTAACGAGCTGATCGGCTGCGTAAAATAGGAGGATACCATGGAAGCTTATAAAAAAGAGTTTATAGAATTTATGATTGACTGCCAGGTTTTAAAATTCGGTGATTTTGTAACGAAGAGCGGAAGAAAGACCCCTTTCTTCGTTAATACCGGATTTTATCGCACCGGTGCTCAGCTGCGCCGCCTGGGAGAATATTATGCCAAGGCAATCGAGAGTGCTTTCGGAATGGACTTTGACGTATTATTCGGACCGGCTTATAAAGGTATTCCATTATCGGTAGCGGCCACAATGGCTATCAGCGAATTTTATGATACTGATATCAAATACTGTTCCAACCGCAAAGAAGTAAAAGATCACGGCGATACCGGAATTCTGCTGGGCAGTCCGATTGCAGACGGAGATAAAGTAGTTATTATCGAAGATGTGACAACCGCAGGAACGTCGATCGGTGAGACACTTCCGATTCTCAAAGCTCAGGGTGAGGTTGATGTAAAAGGTCTGGTAGTATCCGTGGACCGTATGGAACGCGGCCAGGGAACCAAATCGGCACTGGCAGAAATCGAGGAAACATACGGATTCAAGACAACTGCTATTGTTACTATGGCGGATGTCGTGGAACATCTGTATAATAAGCCATATAAAGGAAATATTATTATTGACGATACCCTGAAGGCGGCGATCGATGCTTATTACGAGCAGTATGGTGCAGAATAAGGAGTGAATCCATGGAGAAAGTATATAAGACAATGAGAAATGCCGGAGCCTGCAACATTGCCATCGGGATTATTCTTCTGGTGGTAGGTATTACCGCAGGGATTCTGACAATTACCAGCGGCGGTGCATTACTGAAGCGAAAGTCTGAAATTACATTTTAGCAGTTTTATCAGGCAGTATTCTTCCGGACGGGGGATACTGCTCTCGTATCACTATTGGATGGAGAAAGTATGATAAGGAATACAACCAGGAATCAAAAGTTTGGATGGGTGCTTTTTCTGGCCTATCTGGCTTTGCTTGTCTATTTTATGTTCTTTGCTGAGACATTCGGCAGAGATACTACGCAGCGGGGGTATGCGTATAATCTTGAATTATTCAAAGAGATCAAGCGGTTTTACCGCTATCGGGCACAGCTGGGAATGCAGGCTTTTCTACTGAATGTAGTCGGTAATGTAGTCGCATTTATGCCATGTGGTTTTTTCCTTCCAATTGTCAGCAGAAGAGGAAAACGGTGGTTTAACTGTTTTATCCTTTGCTATTTGTTAAGTCTGAGCATCGAAACAATCCAGCTGGTTTTTCAGGTGGGAAGCTTTGATGTAGATGATCTGCTGCTAAATACCACCGGAGGAGTTTTAGGATACATTACGTATCATATTGTACAGAAGATGAGAATAAGGAGAAGGTTACGTGGAAAGAAGAAAACATAAAATTTCTTATGTAAAAAAGCCATTTGCCAAAAAAAGTCTGCTTAGCCTGGTGATGTCAGTCACCGCCTTGATTCTTTGCGTGATCAGTCTGTATCTGAGTATTGCAATGCAGGGGAATGGGGATATTAATGTTGGAGCATGGGGGCTAAGCAGCTTTATCTTTACTGCAGCATCCTTAATTTATGGTGGCTTATCCTTCATGGGGCAGGAAATGAATTATATTTTGGCGAAAATCAGCATTGGTCTGTCGGGCCTGCTGATGCTTTTCTGGATCTGTATGCTGATTATCGGCCTGGTAAATCCATAAATCAAATGAAATAGACCAGGACGGCGGGAAATTGCAGATAAAAACGGCTGTCAAGCTCGCTTGTAAAGCTGTTTTTGTCTGTAATTTCCCATCGGATGGACATCCGATGCTGCTTGAATGGCGTCAGACAATCAAGCAGATAGCCGCCCGGAACAATCACAATCAAAGAAAGGTGGCAACATGAAATATCAGAAATTATGGGAAGAAGAAAATAATGCAATAAAAGAACGTTATGAATTGCCCATGGAGCGAATCCGGCTGTTTCCGTCTGAGCAGACAGCAGAACCGTTCCATGGATTTTTTGCGGAAATGTCCCGTTTTGCAGAGCAGATTGATTCGCTGGTAAAGAATCAGACCCAAGGAAAACAGGATAACTTATCAATGGAGGCATTACAGCAATTGAATCACCAGCTGTATCAGGATATTGTGCCAGAGCACTACGAGGTTAGCTATGCCAATCCGGCATATGCAGCCAATGTGCTGGGAAATGATGTGGGGGTGCTGCTGTCTTCATTCTATGCACAATTCAGAGCGGCAATCATTCTGGCGTATGAATTCCGTTTTACAGAAATAACGATCCTGCTGGAAACCCTGATTCAGATCTACAATACCTTCGATGAAGAATTGCCTTCGGCAAAGACTATCAAGGACATCCTGTACTGGTTCCACAGTGACTATACAGATATCACTCTGACTTACCGGATCAGGGAGCAGCTTGATCCATCGCTTACGTTCGCGAAAGACATTATTAACGATAGCGACCTGACTGACCTGCGCTATTTGTATCAGTACGGTGAGCATATATCAGAAGCCGAACTGCAGATTGCAGCTTTCCTAAACAGCCTGCCTGAGGAAACCATACAAAAAATGGCGGCTACCTATACCGAAGGTTACCGCAAGGGATTCGAGGTGATGGGGCGTGATCTGTCAAAGAAGAAAAACGTTGTAATACGTTATCCGATTGGCTTCGAACGAATGGTGCGAAGTGCCATAGAGCAGTTTGAAGCAATGGGTCTGGAAGTAATCATCTATCGCACCGCCATCTGGTCAGTAACTCAGATACCCGGAAGAAAGATCGGCTATTACAGCGTATCACCAAACAAACAGTTCGATTACGACCATCGTTATGACCGGGCCATCTATTTAGATAAAGCGTTCAAAGACCGCGAAATCGGTGTCCTGAAAACAGCATACGAACAATACAAAACAGAAGCAGCCCTGTTTGCCGGCCCGGCAGTTCTGGAGACATTCGGGGAAGACGGCTTCCAGCCGGTCAACAAGCCGGAAGCATATGTCCTGAGCAAAGATCAGGAGGAACTGAGCATTGTCTTTTCCAACGAATCAATGCCGATTGTCAATCAGTATATTCCCAGCGATGAGACCAGTTTCACCATCATTGCCTTTCCCGTACCGGCGATCGGACTTGATTTTGAAGACATTTTTAAAGAGACCATCCGGATCAACACACTCAATTACGAACAGTACAAGACGATCCAGCAGCATATCATCGATATCCTGGATCAGGCCGAGTACGTCACCATAACCGGAAGCGGAGAAAACAAGACCAGCCTGAAAGTATCCCTGCACCATCTGGAGAATCCCCAGCAGCAGACCAATTTCGAAAACTGCGTGGCCGATGTAAACATACCCCTCGGTGAAGTCTTCACCTCCCCAGTGCTGGCTGGAACCGAAGGAACTCTGCACGTAAGCAGCGTATACATCTGGGATATCCAGTACAAAAATTTCCGTATGGAATTCAAAGACGGAATGATTGCCTCATACTCCTGCGACAATTTCGCAGACCCTGAAGAGGGCAAAGCACTGATCCGTCAGCAGATACTGAAGAACCATGAGACTCTGCCGATGGGCGAATTCGCCATTGGCACCAATACCGTAGCCTATGCTATGGCCCAGCGCTTTCATATCATCGACAAACTGCCGATCCTGATCGCAGAAAAGATGGGGCCTCATTTCGCCGTAGGCGACACCTGCTACAGCTGGTCCGAGGACCATGCCATCTACAATCCCGACGGAAAAGAAATCATCGCCCGCGATAACGAAGTCTCCATCCTCAGAAAAGAAGACGTCTCCAAAGCATACTACAGCTGCCATACCGATATTACTATTCCTTATTCTGAACTTGGGGATATTATTGCTGTCGGCTCTAAGGGAGAACAGACACCGATTATCCGCGGGGGACGATTTGTAGTACCGGGAACCGAAGAACTGAACAAGGCATTAGAATAAACGATGCATCCAGGGAAAGAAGGAGCTTTGAGAAGGTGATTATTTTCTCAACGCTCCAAGTTATTTGGCAATTAGAAATTCTGCCTGAATTTAGCAGGTGTCGTGTTATAAGCCTTCTTAATAAAATTATAAAAGTTGCATTGCTGCGAAAAACCCAACCTCTCAGAAATATCCTGTATTGACATGGTGGTATGTAATAAATAATAATTTGCCTGAGACAACTTGATATCCTCTAATATGGTTTTAAAATTTTTCCCTGTATGTTTTTTTATAAATGCCGATAGATAGTTAGGGTGATAATGAAAATATTCTGCAGTTGATGCTAATGTAGCTGTGGCATAGTTGATACTTAAATAATTAAAAAGTGCGGCTATTTGCACAGATATTTTGTTGGTGAATTTATTGTTGTTTATTTGTATATTGCTGGATCGAATAATTTCAGTAAAAAATACAACTAACAAACATCGAAGAGTAACCTTGTAATATAGTTTGCGATTCAAATATTCTTCACATATTTGTTCTACTGTATTGATTAGGTTGGCTGATAATTTAGAGTCAAATATTAAATAATTAGACGAACTGTTGTTACGTGACATAAAGTAATTTAGGAAAAAAGACCCGATATGTTCATGCTGCTCAATCAGGCTCCAAAAAGTAGAATTAAACAGAGATTTCTTTACTAAAATATTTAGTATGATGTTTTCATTGCTTTCTACAAATAAAGAATGTTTGGCATTAGGATTCAGAATACAAAGGCTGCCTTCTTTCAGCAGAATATTGTCTCCGGTATCCAGGGTTTGTATGCAAGTTCCCTTTAAAATAAAATTCAACTCAAAGAAATCATGTCCGTGTAATTGTGCTTTCATGTTGGCTTCCATCAAATGAAGGTTAATAAATATATCATTATTATTTTCAAACACTTCATCCGTTAATAATTCCTTATAATGTGTGTATCGGTTAAGCTGCTCATCGGTTAGCCTGTCCAAAGTATAGCTTGTTAACGTCCTCAACAAATCTTCTCTCATACATCCTCCATCTTATTGAATAATCGGATAAGCCATCTTTCCTCATAAAATTATAACATAAAAATATTAAGTATAGATATATAAGTTATTAATTTATAATATATATTTTTCATGTATGAAATTTTATAATGAAACTAATTAAACAGGGAGGTGTTATTATATGAGAATTGATGATTTAAGATGCAATGGACTGGTAAATCCTTTAGGTCTGAAAGATGAAACGGTTGAATTTGGATGGAAGTTGTATTCCGAAATTCATGATACAAAACAAAGTGCCTGGCAGATTTTTGTGAAAGAAACAGGAACAAATGAAATAGTTTGGGACAGTGGTAAAGTCTTGTCTGAGCAGCAATTTGGCATTCATTATGAAGGGAGCAGTTTATGCTCTAACAAATTATATGAGTGGTCTGTAATTACCTGGGATAATAAGGATGGCAATGCGGTCAGTCATACCGCATTTTTTTCCATAGGATTGAAGACTTGTGAATGGAAGGCAAAATGGATTGGCTGTCAGAAAAAAAACCTGGACAGCGAAGAGAAAATGGCCAGTAAAGAGGAAATGGTGGAAGCTTTCCTGGCAATGGTGTCAGGAAAAGAGCAGAGCTTTAAGCCAGACCGTACGCTATTACCATGTTTTATCTATCGCAGACTAATAAACTTGAATCCGGGTAAAAAACTAAAGGCAGCATTTTTATCGATTACGGCACATGGCTTGTATGATTGTAAAATTAATGGCGGCGATGTAACTGATGCAAAGTTGACCCCTGGATTTACAGCCTATGATGATTACCTGGAGTTCCAGACCTATGACGTAACGAGACTTTTAAAAGAACAGAAAAATGTTATATCTGTGGTATTGGCAGACGGTTGGTACAGGGGGAAATTCGGAATTCTTGGGTATGGCAATAATTATGGAACGGAGCTGGCTTTTTTATCACAGCTAGATCTGCAATATGAGGATGGAACAAACGAAATAATTGGTTCTGACCAGGCATTTAAATATGATAAATCATCTTATATCTATTCTGATTTGTTAATAGGTGAAAAGCAGGATGCTGGAATCGATATGGAAGCATACTATCAAGCCGACTTTGATGACAGTACTTGGTGTAATGCTGATTCGAAAGATTATGGGTATGATAATTTACAGGGAATTTCTGATGAACCTGTCCGTTGTACTGAAATACGGACTCCAAATGCTGTCATACTGTCTCCAAAAGGAGAAACTATCGTCGATTTTGGGCAGGTTCTTGTTGGAGTCGTTAGACTTCAGGTAGTTGGAGAGCGAGGTACAGTTATCAAATTGGAGCACAGTGAAGTGTTGGATAAAGATGGGAACTTTATTAATAATGTGTCCGGATTTAATCGGGATCAAACCGATTATTTTGTTCTATCAGGAAGTGGACAGGAGGTATTTGAACCCAAATTTACCGTCCATGGTTTCCGCTATGTGAAGATAACCGGCTGCCCAGTAATCCTGGAAGCGAGTCAGGTGCATGCTATAGTTCTGGGAAGTGATCTGGAAGAAACCGGAAGCTTTGAATGTTCGGATACCCGATTAAACCAATTACAGTCTAACATTCGGTGGAGTCAAAAAGGAAATATGTTGTCCATACCAACCGATTGTCCGCAGCGGGAACGGGCTGGATGGACCGGGGATATTCTGGTCTATGCAAAGACTGCGGCATTTAATCAAAATGTAAAACAGTTTTTGTCAAAATGGTTAAAGAATATGGAGAAAGAGCAATTTTCAGATGGTCTGATTCCAGTGGTGATTCCTTATCCACTGGGTTACAATGCCATGCAAAAGGAGGCATTTGGAACCGATACATCGGCCGGCTGGGGTGATGCGGCGGTAATTGTTCCCTGGGTGATTTATCAGAGCTATGGTGATAAACGTATTCTGGAGGAATGCTTCGATATGATATTGCGATGGATGAAATATGTTGAGCATGATGCTGCATCCAATATGCCAGAACTTGAAGGCGAAATAACAACGGAATGGAGAGAGAGGCAAAAGTATTTGTGGAATACGGGATTTCATTTTGGTGACTGGTGTTATCCTAGTTGTAAAAATGAAAAGGGTCAAACCGATATGTTTCGCTCTGCCTATACGACAAAATTGCATGTAGCAACAGCTATGTATGCTAATTCTGCTGATATTATGAGCCAAATATGCGGCGTATTAGGAAAACATGAGCTGCAGAAGTATTATAAGAAATTAAATATCAAAATCAGAGATGCTTTTTCAGAAGAATATGTGAGAGCAGATGGAAGCATTGAAGGTGCTGTTCAGGGCATCTATGTGCTGGCGATTGCAATGAAAATGGCAGATGAAACAAAACTTTATAAAATGGCCGATTATCTTTCACAGATGATTGTTACTAATGGTAATAAATTGGATACGGGCTTTTTATCCATTGAGTATTTGATGGATGTGCTGACTGCTTATGGTCATAAAGAAATTGCCTGTAAACTTTTGTATCAGGATAATTGCCCTTCCTGGCTATATGAAATAAAGAATGGGGCAACCACCATTTGGGAAACCTGGAATGCGATCTTAGAGGACGGCACACCGACAGATAACTCTTATAATCATTATGCATTTGGTTGTATCGGTGACTGGATGTACCGCAATCTACTGGGCTTACAGCTGCTGGAACCTGGATATAAGAAATTCCTGTTTAAGCCAGACTTATCTTTCGGTTTGCATTGGGCGAAAGGTACATTTAAATCGGCATATGGTCTGGTTCGCTGTGAATGGAAATTAGATGGTAAGCAGGGAGAGATCCATCTGGAAGTTCCGGTTGGCTCCTCGGCTATTGTTGAGATAGGCGATTGGAACAAGTGTGTTGGTAGCGGCAGGTATACATGGAACTTTGAGACTGTATCAAAATAAAGGCGGGAGAACATATGGATAATATGTATTTAAAACCTCTTCATGTAGGAATAAGCGTAGCGGATATAGAAGAAAGCATTAACTGGTATCGGGAAAATCTTGATTTCGTATTGATATCGAAAAAATATATGCCCGAGTTGAAATGTATTGTAGCCTTTATCCGTCATGCTGGTTTTGAGATCGAATTGTTTCAGCATGATGAAACAATTGCTTTACCAGCAGAACGTTTTATGCCTAATTCAGATATTCAGATCCAGGGGACGAAACATATCTGTTTTTCTCATGACAATGTGACAGATTTATTGGAACGCCTAAGCGCAAATGGCGTGGAGGTTGTAATTGGTCCCAAACGAATGGAAGGGACAATAATGGGGTTTATCCATGACCCCAACGGAGTACTGATTGAATTTATTCAGCAAAGATGATGGAGGCAGGAGATGGCATGAAGTTGTTTATCAATCCGCAGCTGGCAGTATCAGTGTTACAGTTGTACCATTATCATTTGTGATGTGCATGGATGCTTTGTCATTATAGATGTAAGCAAGTCTTTGCCTGATATTGGAAAGACCTATATGGTGGCCACGTTCATTGAATTCATCTGTTAAATCACCAGGATTGTTTAACAGATACAACATATCCTCGCGAATGCCTTTTCCATCATCTGCGACCTGGATGATGATGGAGGGACCGGATTCTATTATGGAAATGGTTATCTGTCCATAAATCTCTCCGGTTTCTTCATCTATCAAACCATGAAACAGACAATTCTCAACCAATGGTTGAATGAGATTTTTAGGAATTAATTTTGTTTTCATAGATTCTGCTACCACCCATTGTAGCTGGGCGTGATTATCATACCGCATATTTTGAATGACCCAGTATTGGTCGACAATATAAATTTCCTGTTCGACAGTATCGGTTACATCGATTGCTTGTATTCGAAGACAGTTTTGAAGTATTTTTATTAGTGCAGAATTGATGGATATAATATCTTCAGTTTTATTTTTTCGGGCCAGTGAATTAATGATGCTCATTGTATTATAGATAAAATGGCTGTCAATCTGAGCGATCAGCAGGTTATATTTCATACGTTGCTGGTCGCTTTCATACTGTACCAGAGACTCTATATGGCAATTGAGATAATGAAGCATATCGTTGTAAATATGTCCAAGTTCTCCAATTTCATCATCTGTTTCAATGTCGGAGTAAACATTAAAATTATTTTCTGTACTTCTCTTCATGGTTTCACTCAGCTCATAAATTGGTTTGATACAATAATAAATAGCCGGAATAATTAATAGGATGGTTATTATACATAAAAGCAGGCAGAGAATGAGTGAAATCAGAAAGTGTTCCCAAAATGTCGCATTTAAGCTTTGGTGATCGATATAGGAAATGACAGTCCACATACTGGAAGAAACATTGGAACAAAAATAGTACCCACTGCTGTCTGTGACATAGGATGGTGATAGTATCGTTTGCTTGTCCAATATCTCAAGGGCATTGCCTGTAAACTCACTTTCATAAAATGCTTTATTCAGATAGTCGGAAATGACAAAGCCCTGAAATAAACCGCTGGATAAATTCTCAGCAGAATTAATCAATTGATTTACATGGTAATAAATAGTAAGGGTGTAATTTGTCGTACCAACATTAAAATTTGAGGAGTAAGCCATAACATAAGTGGGATAAGTTGGATCGGTTCTGTATATTGGTGAATAACCTTTACTGTAGCTATTTGATTTTATTGTCTGATACCAGTCTGAGGACAGAAGTGCCAGATCCTGCCCGGTCAGATTAACAATAGAATCAAATCGCTGGTTGTCAGATTCCAGTACGGCTCCGTGGATGTGGGACATGTTGGAGGCCAATTCATGTAATGCCAGACGAACGCGATTATAATTCTGATCATTTGGCAATGCATAAAATTGATCTAATGTATCACGTAGTTGTTTGGAGTGTCCGATATATCCGGAAGAGTCTGCCATTGATGTAATGGAAGTATTAATCAAAGCAGCAATCTCATTATTAGTATTCAGCGCATTGGTAACGGCATTATTTTTCAGTACAGGCCAGAGAATTAAATATGACAATATAATCGTAATAAAGAGACTGATTACTTCAATGATCAGTATTTTATGGACAATTTTCTGTACAATTCTTGATTTTTTGTATTTTTGATATAGACCTTTCATACTCAATCAATTCCTTTTCTGTAATTATTTGGATTCTGACCAGTAGCCTGGGTAAATACCTGGCTGAAATACTGGCTGGTTTTGTAGCCGACCAGTTCAGATATTTCATATACTTTATATTTTCCGCTCAGGAGTAGTTTTTTTGCTTCTTCTATTCGTCGTTCAGTGATATATTCATTGATCGTTTGCCCAAGTGCCTCTTTAAACAGAACACTCAACCGTCCGGAGCTTAAACCCACATAGGCGCCAATATCACTGATTTTGATATTAGGGTTGCTGTAATGGAGTAAAATATAGTCAATTGCGTTTATAATAATTGGAGAAAACTGCCGGACATATATCATTTCATACAGACTTTCTATCTCTGACAGCACCGTTTGTACTTGCTTGTTCAAATCGGTCAGACTTTGTGGCTGCTGGAGTTTGGTGGTTGGTTCTTTGAGCCCGATATCGTGGTATCTTTTTAGCAGTAATGCTTGCGTTTCGTCAATGATTCGTTGGTATATAGTTGGTGGCAATGATTCGGCGGCTAAAAGCTGTGCTGCAAAGTTGCTGTTAGTTAAGATTGCCGGGGTAGAGGTAATAGCTTCCGAAAAATGAGTTATGATGGATCTGAAAGCAGAGTTTTGCTCCCTGTTAATCAGATTATTTATTACGTTTAATTTTTCCAGCATATAACCAGCGGACAATTCTGTCTTCAGAATATAATCCTGCGCTCCAAGACGAATTGCTTCCTTAGCATATTGAAAATCGCTATAGGCACTTAATACCAGGAATTGGACAGAAGGGTTTTGGCGTTTGATTGATTTTAGCATAGAGATGCCATCCATAACCGGCATTTTTATATCGCTGATAATCAGAGCAGGGCGAAATTGTTCATATTTACTAAGTCCCTGTTTTCCATTAACCGCAGTTGCAACGATATCAAAGCCATGCTGCCTCCAGTCAATAATGGTTTTGATGTCTTCCAGAATTATTTTCTCATCTTCTACAATCATGGTTGATATGAATTCCATGTGCATTCCCCCTGCCTTAGTATGGCTGTATTATAACATATTTCATATAGAATAATACGAAGATTTGAATCTCTATAAGGATTTTGTACAAAATAGAAGATTTATACTGTTTTTTTTTAAGCTGAAATTTATTACAATATTTTTATCAATAACAGAGAAGGAGACGGCAAGGTGAACAGAGAAATATTGTTATCTGGCGGCGGGATAAATAAGTCATTTGGGCCGACAAAGGCCTTGGACGCGGTGGATTTTTCAATCCGAAGAGGGGAGATTCATGGACTGATTGGTGAAAACGGCTCAGGGAAGTCTACACTATCCTCCATTTTTGCAGGTGTACAAAAGGCTGATAGTGGAGAACTGGAGTTTAAATCAGCAGCATATCAGCCGGAAAATGTTCTGATGGCGAATGATATGGGAATTTGTATGCTTTTGCAGGAGCAGGGGACTTTTGATGAGATATCTGCAGCGGCAAATATTTTCGTCGGAAAAGAAGCGCAGTTTGTCAAACACGGACTTATGGATACCAAAATGCTTTTTTCAAAGGCTAAGGAAGTGCTAAATAGAATCGGCGTGGAACATATAAATGAACGGGCAAAGACAATCAATTTGTCTTTTGAAGACAGAAAGCTGCTGGAGATTGCCAGAGCTGTCTCCAACAATCCGGAAATATTAATTGTAGATGAAACAACTACAGCATTAAGCCGGAATGGGCGTGAGCTTTTATATGGCATCATGAAACAAATGAAGGATGACGGAAAGAGTGTCATCTTTATATCACACGACATTGCAGAAGTGAAAGAAAACTGTGATTATCTGACGGTTCTTCGTGATGGCAAATTGATTGCTACATTGGAAAAGCAGGAATTCAGTGATGATACAATTCGTCGCCTGATGGTAGGTCGAGAGGTTGCGGAAAATTTTTACCGGGCTGATCAGCAGGCTACAAAGCAGGACGGAGTAGCCCTCAGTATGAAACATGTGACTTATGGTTTGCTTAAGGATATCAGTATAGATGTGCACTGGGGAGAAATTGTCGGGTTGGGTGGTCTGACTGACTGTGGGATGCATGATGTCGGAAAACTTATGTTTGGTCTGCTGCGCGCGGAATCAGGTTCCGTGCGGCATGGAAATGGAACGCTCATTCGAAATACCATAGCTGCGACGAAAAACAAAATAGGTTATGTGGCAAAAGACCGTGACAAAGAAGCCTTAATGACAGCTGCCAGTATCAAAGACAATATCTGTGGACCTTCGCTCCGAAAGCTTCAGAAGTGTGGTTTGATAACATCAAGAACCGAAAATGACTTTGTCGATACTTGGGCGAAAGCACTCAGTATTAAAGCAAGTGGAATCAATCAATATGTTATGTACTTGTCAGGCGGCAACAAACAAAAGGTTTCTGTAGCGAAATGGATGGGCTTTGATGCAGATATATTCATTTTTGATTGCCCGACCAGAGGCATTGATATTGGTGTAAAGTCAGCGATATATCAGCTGATGATGGAACTGAAGGCCAGAGGAAAGGCGATCGTCATGATTTCGGAGGAACTGATGGAAATTATTGGAATGAGTGACAGAACTATAATAATTAAAGATGGCACAATTACTGGTGAATTTGTAAGGGATGATAAACTGACAGAAGAACAGTTGATTCAGTATATTATATAGGAGGTATATTTGATGAAAAAGAATAGTTTTGATTTAAAAGAATTTTTACAAAAGTATCTTCCGTTCATTGGTTTACTTATTGTTGTGCTGTTTTTTCAAGTAGTGAGTAATGGAAAGCTTTTATCCTCCAGAAATTTTAATTCACTTGTAAATGAAGTCTTTGTTGTTTTGGTTGGAACAACAGGTATGGTGTTCTTATTATCACAGGGATGTCTGGATTTTTCGGTAGCAGCCAATGTTGCTTTGTCCTGTGCCTTTGCAGCGAAGGCGGCACAAATAAATCCACTGTTGTCCCTTCCGGTGGCAATCATTTGTGGTGTTATGATTGGTTTTGCCAATGGAATTGTACATGGGGTCTTTAAAGTGACATCTTTTATAGCAACGCTTGCAGTATCTTTTGTACTGCATGGACTGGTGATATGGGCGTTGGGAAATGGTTCAATTAGTGTTCCCTATAAAATGCTGGAATGGGATAATGCGCTATCCCGTCTGATTGTGATGGTGATAGCGGTAATTATCGGATACATATTGTTTGAGAAGACAAGGATAGGAAAAGAGTGTAAAATTGTAGGGGCGAATCCGGAATTTGCACGCCAGAGTGGTATATCAGTTACAAAGGTGAAGATACGTGGCTTCATTATAATGGGGGCAATGGCGGGTATTGTTGCATTCTTTAGCCTGCTTCGCTCAGCAACTGCTTCTTCTTCAACTGGTGCAGGGTTTGAGGTAAATACTCTAAATGCATTGTTGTTGGGAGGAATGCCACTGACAGGAGGCGCAACTGCTAAATATCGAAGCGCAGTAATCGGAAGTCTGATTATGGCGGTCTTGTCGATTGGTATGAATATGTGGGGAATTGGAATATTGACACAACAGGTTGTGAAAGGAATTGTATTTTTAGTTGCAATCAGCATGACATTTGAGCGAAGAAATATGGCAGTAATAAAATAAGAGAATGGTCAAATTGACAGGAGGATTTATTTATGAAGAAGAAATTAATGGCGGCAGTTATGGTTGCAAGTATGCTGGTATCAGGGGTTACGGGATGCAGTTCTTCAAAACCAGCGGAAGTTACGGGAAGTCAGGTTGAGAGTTTAAAGAATACGGAGGCGGATACAGCCAGCAGCGGTGACAGCTTTATTATCGGTTATCCGGTGGCACCATCTCTTAATTCAACCATGTCAGCCATGATGCATAATCGTGCAGCAGTAGCGGAGGCAGCAGGTGGTAAATTAATTACAGAGGTGTTTGACTTTACACCGGAGGGAACGGTTAATGCTGTTGAGAAATTAATTCAGTCAGGATGTGATGGTATCTTCGTAACGCCGATGGCAGACTCCATTCTTCCAAGTATTGTAAAGCTTTGTGAAGAATCTGAAACATATTTTGTGATTAGTATGCGTACGATTAGTGATCCCGAAGTAAAGGCAATTGTTGAGGCATCTCCATACTATGTTGGGATGGTGTATGAAGATGATATTTCAGCAGGCTATGCAATGGGTAAAGCACTGGCTGACGCTGGGGGAAAAGAGTATGCGATCGTATCCACAGCACTAGGTGATACGACTGGAGCTCTTCGTGAACAGGGGTTAAGCCGGGCAGCAGAGGAATTTGGGATGACACAAGTGGCAGAAGTGAGGGCACTCGCTCAGGCTAGTGACGGTTCTAAAGCGGCGGAAAGTTTTATTGCGTCTTATCCGGAACTGGACGGAATTATTCGTGTAGCTTCGACGGCACCTGGGGATGTAAATGCTATTGCAGCGGCGATAGAAGCTTCTGGAAAGGGCGGAGAAATTAAGTTTATCACGGTAGATACGGAAGATGGTTCTGGTGAATATTTTGAAAAGGGAACGATAGAGGCAACGTTAAATATTCTGTTAATACATGATTCGGTAGTTGCTTCTGTTCTGTTAGTAAATGCAATACAGGGAACACCACTGGGGGACGGTTTTGCAACAGTTGGTCTGGAATATAGCCTGGTTGAAAATGCAGAAGAATTGAATTTTTTTAATGAATATGTGGCTGTAGACACTCCGATTTATAACAAAGAAGAAATTCAGCAGTTGTTTTTGAAATCTTATAATCCCAATATTACATTAGAAGGCGTAATAGAGGAAATTTCATCTCAGAGTGCATCAAGTGTTGCTGCAAGGAAGAATGCAAAATAGAGTTTAGCAAAAGGCAGGTGATTTTATGGTATTAAATAAAGGGGTAAAGATTGCAGCTGTGTTTATAATTCCGGTTATGTTGTTTTTGATTTTCATGTATTTAGCTCCGGGATTTGGGTTTCATAGCTTGGAAGTAATCCTGTCCCAATCGGTTATTCCGATTTTAATGGGATATGGTATGGCATTTGGTATGGCTGCCGGTATTTTTGATTTAAGTACCGGCTCCAGAGTTTTGGTTGCAGCCACGTTTGGTGGTGTCTTGTCCTATCGGTTTGGAATACCCGGTATGGTGGTTGGCAGTATTGTCAGCGGGGTTGTTATTGGTATGATTATGGGTGTATGCCACAATTTGTTCCGTATTCCATCTCTGGTGTTATCGTTGGGATTTGTCATGTTATTAGAGGTAGTAACACATGTGGTTATGGGAGCCAGTAGTTTTCTTCAGATTTCAGCAAAAACGGCCGCAATGGGAAAGCCACCCTATAATTTTATAGTCGGAATTCTGCTAAGTGTTGTATTCTATGTTTTGTATTACCGGACAAAATTTAGTTATCATGTAAGAGTAATTGGTAATCATGAACTATTGGCAAAAAATATGGGGATTAATCCCCGACAGATAAACTTTCTCTGTTTTGCAGTGGGAGGAGCTTTTCTTGGAGTTGTAGGAATCCTGCAGCTGTGTTATTCCAACTCTGTCTCAGGAGCTTTGAATATGAGCAGTCTTTCGATGGTATTTCAGCCAATGATGGGCGTTATGATAGGGATGGAACTACTAGCGGTGATCGACAATCTGGCTTTGAATATTATTATTGGTGAATTGTGCATTAGTATGATATTTACGGGTCTGATTGCGATGGGGCTGCCATCTACCATGCAGGATGTAGTACTGGGAATTTTTATGATTATCATTATGGCAGTATCGGCTAATAAAGAAGTAATAAGAGCTTTCCGGAAACGGATGGCTGCCGTAAATTTATAAGAGCTCGGTCATATACTGAAAAAAGCAAAAGGGGCTATCGCACCAGTGATTAGAAAATCATGGGTGTGACAGCCTCTCAGCTTAACGAGCAGCTTCTCCAGATTTTTCGTTACATCGTGAATTAGTAAGCGTCGGTGCTTACATTGTCATTGATGCCAAGAACTGTCGGGGTAGATTTGTAGCCAACCCCCATGCGGTCAATTCCCATATCAATCAACTCCAGAAAATGCTCACGGGTCCGGATGCCACCACTGCCTTTCACCTTGATCCGGCCTTTGCACTGATCCATCATAACTTTAATCATTTCGACGGTCGCACCATTTGATTCAACGCCGGTAATGAAGCCGGTGCTTGTTTTCACAAAGTCGGCATTGGCCTCAATTGCACATTCACAGGCACGGCGAACCTGCTCCTCATTTAACGTATCGGTTTCAAAGATCACTTTCACAGCGGTGCCATATTTATGGCAAACGTCAACAACCGCCTTGATATCGGCAGTTACTTCATCATACTTGCCGCTGCGGATCCAGCCAAAGTTAGCAACGATATCCAGTTCATAGATATCTCCGCATTTGCAATAAAACTCGGCCTGGGCAGCTTTTGATTCGGTAGTGCTGAGACCGAACGGAAAATCGCAGACGACACAGATTTTGGTTTCCGTGCCGGCGGTCATCTCCACTGCGATATCCAGGGATGCCGGGTTGATACAAACGGTTGCACAGTGGAAGTCAATGCCTTCCTGAATATACTTACGGATTTCAGCCTCCGTAAACTCAGGTTTTAAAACGGATTGATCGATGTACTTACCTAATTCTTCTTTTGTCATGTCTTTTGCAGCTTTTGCCATTGTACTTTTCCTCCTTGAAAAATATTATTATTTTTCTTTACTACGATTATAATGTATCGAATCTACTTTGTCAATTGTAAAATGTAGCAAAAATACAAAATGAGGTTTTAAAGCAGTGTTTGTGCAAAAAGTATAAAAAATACAAAATGGTATTTACATTGCAGGCAAAATACAATATAATGTAGTAAAAGAACAAAAAATAAAAAGGAAAGGAGTAGAAATACAAACTATTTTGTTTAAATCGAAGGGAGAAAAGAAATGTGATGACCGCATTATTCATGGTCAAGTAGTAACCCACTGGGTAATGGAGCGGGAATGTGACGGTTTGATTGCCGTCAATGTGGATTATCAGATGAAGACCAATACCGTTGAACATGTGGTAAAGGAGGAATTATAAATGGACTTTCCCAAGAATTTTTTATGGGGCGGAAGCCTGGCAGCCAATCAGTGTGAGGGAGCATTTGATGCGGACGGCAGGGGACTTGACCTGTTGGATATCATTCCCGGTGGTCTGGCCAAACGAAAGGCCGCCTATTCCTCGCCGCTTGATTATATAGATGTTAATCATGTTAATGCACCGAACCGGGTTGCCATTGATTTTTATCATCATTATAAAGAAGATATTGCCTTGTTTGAAGAGATGGGATTTACCTGTCTGCGGCTGTCGATTAACTGGACGCGGCTCTTTCCCAACGGTGATGAAAAGGAACCAAACCAGGCAGGATTGGCTTTTTATGACTTTGAAGCAAACAACAGAGATTTAATGCTGACGGATGTGCAGGTCTTCGGTGAGTACCCGTTCCATATGAAAGCCCTGATGGCAAAAGAGCAGATAACGGTTCATATGGCGGCCGGAGATGAGCAGATCCTCAAAGAAAATACCGTTGACTTTGTGGCGTTCAGCTATTATGCCAGTAAAGTGGTAACCAGTGACGAACGACTGAAAGATAATAACTATGGCAAATTGCCGAATCCTTATTGTGATGACTCACAATGGGGCAGGACAATTGACCCGAAAGGCATCCGCATCACGCTTAATTTTCTGCAGGAGCGGTTCAATAAGCCGCTGTTCATTGTTGAAAATGGGCTGGGGGCTCCGGATGAAATGATTTCAGGCCAAATGATTGAAGATGATTATCGCATTGAATATTTGAGCAGACATCTGGAACAGGTAAAGCTGGCCCTGTCAGACGGAATTGATCTGATGGGATACCTGACCTGGGCACCGATTGATGTGATCTCTGCCAGTGAGGGTCTGATGGCAAAACGTTATGGATTTATCTATGTAGACCGGGATGATGAGGGGAACGGCACCTTTGAGCGGAAAGTGAAAAAATCATTTTATTGGTATCAGAAAGTGATTCAAACAAATGGAGATCTAATTGACACCACCGCTTCTGTATTATAAAATGTAGTTAAACTACAAAAGTGAGGCGAATATTTTGGATGAGAATAGAACATGCAGTGAAATAATTAAGTTAAACTATCATAGCTTAAGCAAGTCAGAAAAAAAAGTTGCAGATTACATCCTTGCAACCGGATATCAGGTGTCGGAGATGGCCCTGTCAGAACTGGCAGCAGTCTGTGAAGTCAGCGAGCCGTCGGTAATCCGTTTTTCCAAATCAATCGGATTCAAAGGCTACAGTGAGCTTAAGGCTCAGGTTTTGCGGGATTGGGGCAAGGAAGAATCGACAGCTCCGCAAATCCAACTAATTGATTTGAATTTCACCAAGAAAGATACGATCCGGGATGTGCCGGAAAAAATCTTCCATTCCACGATCAGAGGACTTGAAGATACCATGAAGATATTTGATTACGGGGCATTTGAGCAGGCGGTGACAGCAATCCTAAATGCAGATAAAATTGATGTTTTCGGCGTTGGAACATCCGGCAGCGTCGCTTTGGATTTTGTCAGCCGGCTGATTCGGATTGGCCTGAATGCCAGATTCTTTGCTGACAATCACCTGGAGCAGTTAAGCTGTGTTTCACTTGGAGAAAAGGACGTAGCGATTGCAATTTCTCATTCAGGCAGCACCATGGACATTATTAATACATTGAAAATCGCCAAACAGTCAGGAGCCAAAACGATTTCGCTGACCAATTACAAAGCTTCGATTATTGCCGGGTATTCCGACATCCAACTGCTGACCGGCGATCATGAGACAACGTTTTACAGCGAAACAATGGTTTCCCGGATTTCGTTACTGGCAATTGTCGATATGCTTTACATGGGAATTCTGTTAAGTGACTATGACAAATTCACTTCCCGCCTGCATACGGTAAATAAGCTGGTGGAAACAAAAAATTATAAATAGCTGGAAGAGGCTTGAAGATGAGAAAAGAGGCTGTCACACCCATGATTTTCTAATCACTGGTGCGACAGCCCCTTTTCCGTTTTTTTAAGGGTTAGTAAAGTGCACCCATACAGTGTCAAACGATGTTTTCTTACTAAAATGAACACGGAGCTATTGACGCATGAGAAAAAATCAAGTATTATAATTATAAGTTTTAATTCATTAAAATAATACATATATTAGAGCAGATTATAAGAGATGCCGATACAAATTATGAGCCATGCAGCTGTATGGCAAAAAGGAGAATGAAGAATGGCAAAAGTAGGCATTGTAATGGGAAGTGATTCAGACATGCCGGTTATGGCAAAAGCGGCAGAGATTTTAGATCAGTTTGGAATTGAATATGAAATTACAATTATCTCCGCACACAGAGAACCCGATATTTTCTTCGAATGGGCGAAGGCCGCAGAAGGCAAAGGAATTAAAGTAATCATTGCGGGCGCAGGAAAAGCAGCTCATCTGCCGGGAATGTGTGCAGCTATCTTCCCGATGCCGGTGATCGGTATCCCGATGAAAACTTCTGATCTGGGAGGAGTAGATTCCCTTTATTCAATCGTTCAGATGCCATCTGGAATCCCGGTAGCCACGGTCGCGATTAACGGCGGTGCCAATGCCGGCATTCTCGCGGCAAAGATTCTGGCGGCCGCTGATGATACTATGCTGGCAAAGGTTAAAGCATATTCTGAATCCTTAAAGAATGAAGTAGTAAAAAAAGCAGATAAACTGGACAGTATCGGATATAAAGAGTATCTGTCACGGATGTAATAACCAAAAACTGAGTGGAGGATAAATCATGGATTACAAGAAAGCCGGTGTGGATATTGAGGCAGGATATAAGTCAGTTGAATTGATGAAGAAACATGTAATGGAGACAATGCGTCCGGAGGTATTGGGCGGCCTGGGTGGTTTTTCCGGTGCCTTTTCCCTTGAAGCAATCAAAGGTATGGAACATCCGGTACTGCTTTCCGGAACCGATGGCGTCGGAACCAAGCTGAAACTGGCATTTATTATGGACAGACATGATACGATCGGCATTGACTGTGTGGCCATGTGCGTAAACGATGTCGCATGTGCCGGCGGAGAGCCGCTGTTTTTCCTCGATTACATTGCCTGTGGCAAGAACTTTCCGGAGAAGATCGCAGCCATTGTCAGCGGTGTGGCAGCAGGATGCAAGCAGTCGAATGCTGCCCTGGTCGGCGGCGAGACGGCAGAAATGCCAGGCTTCTATCCGGAAGATGAATATGACCTGGCCGGGTTTGCTGTTGGTGTAGTAGATAAGAAAGACCTGATCGACGGCAGTGATCTGCAGGCTGGTGATATCCTTGTCGGAATGGCATCATCCGGTGTTCACAGCAATGGTTTTTCTCTGGTCCGTAAGGTATTTGAGCAGGAGCTGACCCCGGAAGGTCTGGCCGTACATTATGATGAGCTGGGCACTACTCTTGGCGAGGCGCTGCTGGCTCCGACAAAGATTTATGTAAAAGCCATGAAAGCGATCAAGGATGCCGGGGTACAGGTAAAAGCGTGCAGCCATATTACCGGCGGCGGTTTCTATGAGAATATCCCGCGAATGTTAAAAGACGGAACCCGGGCAGTAGTTAAGAAAGACAGTTATCCGGTTCCGCCGCTGTTCGGAATGATTGCAAAAAAGGGAAATATCGCCGAAGATATGATGTACAATACTTATAATATGGGGATCGGGATGCTGGCTGCAGTAGCCCCTGCTGACCTTGACAATACCATCGCAGCAATTAAGGCTGCCGGTGAAACTCCTTATGTAATCGGACAGATTGAAGCCGGCGAAAAGGGAGTAGACTTATGCTGAGAGTCGGAGTAATGGTTTCCGGCGGCGGTACCAACCTGCAGGCGATCTTTGATGCGATTGATAATGGAACAATACAGAATGCCGAAATAGCAGTGGTAATCAGCAATAATAAAAATGCTTATGCCCTGGAACGAGCTGCCACCCAGGGTGTGAATGCGGTGTGTCTGTCTCCGAAAGAGTTTGAAACGCGGGAAACATTTAATCAGGCTCTGCTGAATACGGTGGATGAATTCGAGCTTGATTTGATTGTGCTGGCTGGCTATCTTGTTACCATCCCGCCGGTAATGATCCAAAAGTATGAAAGAAGGATTATTAATGTTCATCCATCCCTGATCCCTTCTTTTTGCGGAGTCGGTTATTATGGCCTGAAAGTTCATGAAGCAGCGCTGGCCCGTGGTGTGAAGCTGACCGGAGCAACCGTGCATTATGTTGATGCCGGAATGGATACCGGCTCGATTCTGCTGCAAAAGGCTGTTGAGGTGCTGGCGGATGATACCCCTCAGCTGCTGCAGCGCAGGGTGATGGAACAGGCAGAATGGATTATCCTGCCGCAGGCTATTAATATGATTGCCAATTCATAGGAGGAAACAGATGATGAAAGTATTAATCGTAGGCGGCGGTGGAAGAGAGCATGCGATTGCATGGAAAGTGGCCAAAAGCCCCAAAGTAGAAAAACTATACTGTGCCCCGGGGAATGCCGGGATTGCAGATGTTGCAGAATGTCTGGATATAGGTGTTATGGAATTCGATAAGCTGGCAGAATTTGCAATCGACCGGCAGATTGATCTGGTCATCGTCGGTCCCGATGATCCGCTGGCAGCAGGAGCTGTGGACGCGCTGGAAGCTGCCGGTCTGCGGGTATTCGGACCGAGAGAAAATGCAGCCATTCTGGAAGGATCGAAAGCTTTTTCCAAGGATCTGATGAAAAAGTATCAGATCCCGACAGCTGGCTATGAAACCTTTGATTGTGCAGAGGCGGCACTGGAATATCTGGAGACAGCCCGAATGCCGATCGTCTTAAAGGCAGACGGTCTGGCCCTGGGAAAAGGTGTTTTGATCTGCAATACTCTGGATCAAGCCCGTGATGGAGTGAAAAGCCTGATGCTGGATAAGCAATTTGGTTCTGCCGGCAACCGGATTGTTGCAGAAGAATTCATGACCGGAAGAGAAGTATCAGTTCTCGCTTTTGTCGATGGAAAAACAATCCGCATTATGACTTCCGCACAGGATCACAAGCGCGCGAAAGATGGCGATCAGGGACTCAACACAGGCGGTATGGGAACCTTTTCACCCAGTCCGTTTTATACAGAAGAGGTTGATGCTTTCTGTCATAAATATGTTTATCAGCCAACGGTAGATGCTATGCGTTGCGAGGGAAGAGAATTCAAGGGAATTATTTTCTTTGGCCTCATGCTGACAGAAGATGGCCCAAAGGTACTGGAATACAATGCCAGATTCGGCGATCCGGAGACACAGGTAGTCCTGCCCCGGATGAAAAATGATATTATTGATGTATTCGAAGCCTGCATCGATGGAACCCTAGATCTGATTCAGCTTGAGTTTGAAGATAATGCGGCAGTCTGTGTTGTACTGGCATCAGACGGATATCCGGAACATTATGAAAAAGGCTACCCGATTCATGGACTGGAGGTGTTCCGGAATAAGGATGATTACTTTGTTTTCCATGCCGGAAGCAGATTCGATGATGCGGGAGCAGTGGTAACCAATGGCGGACGTGTGCTGGGGGTTACGGCGACCGGAAGAGATTTGAAAGAGGCCAGGAAGAATGCTTATGAAGCGGCTGACTGGGTAACATTTGATAATAAGTATATGCGTAATGATATTGGGAAGGCGATTGATGAGATGTAATAAATGATGGCAGGCTGGGCCGAAGAAGCCTTGCCTGAGCGACAAAGGACTCGTTCCTGTTTTCCTGCAAATGCAGAAAAACAGGAAGGAGTTCTTTGTCGCTCCGCAATATATATTTATGTATTTTCATTGCACAGCTTATACGAATATGTTAAAATCTAAGTTATCTAAGCATATTTTCTATTGTATTTCGGGCATTATTGCCATCTGATATTCTATTTGGTGATTGAAGAAGCAGTTGATCGAGCGGTTATGGAGAGTATCGAAGAAGATGTTCTCCGCCAATTTTTGACCCGTTACAGAGTGGAGGCGATTCAGATGAGTATATTGGAATATGACGAGGAACGTGAGTTAAAGATTCTACGAAGAGAACAGTATGAGATTGGAAAAGCGGAGGGCGAGGCTAAGATTGTTGCTATGTTACGTAAAAAAATGCAAAAGCAAATGACAGTTGAAGCAATCGCAGATGACCTTGAAATGGAAGTGGAGGCAATACATCAGATGGTAAGGTTGATTGAACAGAATCCGGAATCTGATGATTTTGAAATCGCCAGGAAGTTCCTGGCGATATAGCAATAAATTGGGACGGGAGCTGCTTCCGTCCCAATTACTTCACTTCATTGCGCGATCATATAGATCATATCCTATATTCATAATGCAGTATGGTAAGATATTGGTTCATCGACCACTTTATCGTAGCGGTAAGCGGAGAAGATGAAACCAAGAAGAAGCATGTTGACGATGATGCTGACCCGGCCTTCTGATATCAGGGGAAGATTTGTGAAGGTTCCGTATTGGTATCCGAAGTTGCCGGCTATGTACATGAGGGTCTGGGTTAGCAGGCAAAGTGCGCAGTTTACTGATACGCAGGCGGCTAATTGCCCGCGGATTCGGGAAATGCAGCGGAATATGATGAAGAAAAAGGATCCGATGACAGCCAGCAGGATTGCGCCGAACAAACGGCCGAACATGAAGATTCCGGTGGCAATCAGATAGTTGTTATGGTAGTGCTGAGGGAGAATGTCCCACAGGGTTACGGTGTTTTTGCTGTAATGAAGGTATGGGGGCTGGATATTTTTGTGGTTGTCATATGAGGAACCGAAATACCATGTGCCGATGCCATAATCCATCAATTCTTCTGGGGTCAGTGAGAGACCTTCTGTGGTGGGAGTTCGAAACAGTAATTCCTGTATCAGCAATCCGTTGTAGGTGTCCTGCAAGCGGCTCTGGGTGGTGCTTTCCGGAGCTGTGAATTCCCGGAAGGTATCCTTTTGGGCGGGCAGCAGCAGGAACGTGACTATAATAAGGACCAATGGTACTGTAATAAATCGGACTTTGCTGAACATTTTTCGCTGCATCATATAGAGGGTGGTCCCGGTAAAGGAGATTACAAATACTGCAATCGCAGATTCCATACGGGCAATCCATGAGCATAACAGAATCCATCCGGCAGAGGCGGCAAATATTATGATGAGCTTGTCCGGGCGGTTTCTGGAATAGTAGATGGCTATTGTCAGTGAGGCACCAAGCAGCAGGGCGATATGATATAAATGGCGGATTGGCAGATAGCTTGGGCGATTAAATCCGTATTTCCAGCCGAGATTCTGTAATATTGCCATGGCTACCCACAGCAGGAGTGCTGACAGGAATATATGCAGGATTCTTCGCCAATGTCTGATGAGTAATGGATAGGAATACAAACTTGTCAGAATCAGAATTGCTGTGCCGGGCAGATAGTAAAGATAACCGTTGACATACTGCTCGGGCGTCCAACGCATGTAAGCGGCGGAAAGGAAGCCGCACAGAATCAGGATCGCGGTGAGCATAATCAGTATGGGATTTGATCTGACGTGGCGGACAGCGTTGATCTCGGTACCGATTACGATGGGATCACCCATACCGGCAATGGCCTTCTTTTCGGCTTCAGATCGGGATAATCCATCTTCTTCGTAACCGCTGATGCGGTCGTCAATATGATCCTGTAATTCCTGGACAACAGCAGGCCGTAAGGGCCGGTAAGAAATCTGCCCGGCTACTTCATCCAGGAAAGCGTCAGAGGATGTTGTCTGGTTATCCAAATAAAACACCTCCTAACACGGTATTGACGGCTTGCTGGTACACCTGCCATTCTTCTGATTTTGTTTGCAGAAGTCTCCGGCCGGTATCGGTGATATGATAATACTTTCGCATCCGACCATTGTCAGCTGTTTTCTGCTGGCTGGTCACGGCACCCTGCTGTTCCAAACTGTGCAGAATGGGATACAGGGTGCCCTCCTGCAGTTGGAATACCTGACGGCTCTGACATTCCAGTTCTTTTATAATCTGATAACCATACATCTCCTGCTGCTCCAGCAGCTTTAATACCAACATGGAAGTTCCCAGTGCCATATATTTTTTGTCCATAGTTAATCCTCCTTTTGTAAGCATAGATAATCCAGGTATCAATAGAAATAATATACCAAGATTATCTATGTATGTCAAGTAAAAAATGTTATTGGCTTCGAGTTCGGTTTGCTGCTAAACCAGCCTAAAGTTGACTGATATCGAAGTTATCGCTCTTAGTGTGCTCTTCTATATCTTGATTTGTATAAATTCTTGTATGATATCATCCGTTACATTTCCACTACTTTCACAAAATATCCTCTAGCCCATCAAACGAACATGAATAAATGAAAACAATCATAAATTAATGTTGCTCTATTTAGTATAATTGGGTAAAATGCACATGAAGATACTGTCGAAAAGACAGGGAAAGGAGTATTAATATTTGGGAGCTATAAAAGCAAGTATTTTTAAGTACAAATATCTGATGATTGGAATTTTTGTACTGACTATAGCGGGGGTTCTGCTGGAAACGGCGATTCCGCTATTAGTGTCAGAGATGATTGACCATGCTCATTTGATGCCATATCATTACCGCTCCGGAACAGTTTTAATGATACTGATTGGGGGAGGATTACTGTTTAGTATGCTGGCTTACCGTTATGCGGCATACGTTTCAGCCGGGTTTGCTAAGGATCTCAGAACCATTACTTACCAAAACGTTCAGCTTTTAACGTCTAAGGAGCTTGACCGGTTAACCAATATCAGTATTGTGACGCGTCTTACTACCGATATTGCTAATTTGCAAAATTCCCTGCATACGGCATTTAATGTGTTAATCCGATCACTCATTATGATGATTGCCACTCTGGTGGTAGCGGTAGTGATAGCGCCTATAATCGGAATATTTTTTCTCGTTCTGGTGGTTCTTACAATTTTTTTAGTACTGTCGGTCAGTAAAAAGGCGCTGCCGCTTTTCGGCCAGGGTCTGACTGTTTATGATGGACTGAACCAGTCGATCCAGGAAAACGTTACTGCTACGCGCGTCATCAAAGCATATACGAAAGAAGAGCAGGAAACTGCAAAATTTTCGGCAGGATCCCAGTTGATGTATGGGCTGTTTGTAAAAGCCGAAAAGGTAATGGTTCTGGTCAATCCGATCCTGTTGTTTACGATCAATACCTGCCTGGTTTTAGTGGCTTGGGCCGGCAGCAGACAGATCGAGAATCACACGATGTCAACCGGTGACTTTATTGTCTTATTTACCTACACTGCCAATTTGCTGACGGCACTGGTTGCTGTGACCGGGTCCTTGTCATCGGTGCTGTCAAGCCTGCCGTCGCTGAAGCGGGTGGCCGAGATATCAGACACCGCCGCGGTTTTGGCAGCACCAGATCAGATAGTCACGATGAAGGATGGAAGCATTGAATTTAAGCAGGTCTCGTTCCGCTACAACCATCAGAACGAAAAATATGATTTGAAAGATATTAATGTAACCATTCGGTCAGGTGCAACTATTGGCATTATCGGCGGAACCGGAAGCGGCAAATCAACATTTGGCCAATTAATACCGGGACTTTATCTGCCGGAAGCAGGCGAGATCATCATCGGTGGACATCCGGCCAGCGCATATGACAATAAGGAGCTGAAAAGCAACATTAGTATGGTCATGCAAAAAAGCCGTTTATTCTCCGGAACGGTTGAAGAAAACTTAAAATGGGGCAATCAGCAGGCGGACAGGGAGGCGATTAACCGGGCGCTTAAAATTGCCGGAGCAGACGGTTTTGTGGCAGCGTTAGAAGCCGGGTTTGATACCCATGTGGACCAGGGGGGAACAAACTTTTCCGGCGGGCAGCGGCAGCGGCTTTGCATCGCCCGGGCACTGCTAAAGGATTTCCGTATTCTGATCCTGGATGATGCAACCGGTGCGGTCGACAGTACCACGGAAAAAAAGATCCGGCAGATGCTGAAAGAGGCGTATCCGGCAGCCACAAAACTGATTATATCCCAGAAAGTATCGACGATATCCGACTGTGATCAGATTATTGTTTTGGAGAATGGCAGGATTTGCGGATTTGATACCCACGAGGAACTGCTAAACGATCATTCGGTTTATCAAGAAATATTCTTATCACAACAGGGAGGCGGTGATTTTGATGTCGGATAATGGAAGAGCAGAGGCAAGCGCCAAACGTATGCTGCTGCGAATTGCAGGTTATCTGTTTAAGTATTACAAATTACCGTTTACCGCGGTACTGATACTGATTGTACTGCATGCTCTGTCCGGAGTAGCGGCAGTTTTGCTGCTGCGTCTTCTGATTGATAATTGTCTGGCAGCGCCGGGCGCGGCGGTCAGACCTGCCGCTCTTATCATCGGCGGCATGGCAGTGGTATATTATGCCGGTGTGCTCTGTCATTACCTCTATAATTACATGATGATCGAGATTACCAGAGGCACAACCAGAAATATCAGAGTGGCGTTATTTTCCCATATGGAAAAACTGCCGCTGCAATATTTTGATACCCGTTCACATGGTGATCTGATGAGTGTCTTTACAAATGATACGGATACGCTGCGGCAGTTGATCAGTCAATGCATTCCCCAGCTGTTGTCTGGGGCGGTGGTTATTGCCAGTGCAGTGTCTGCGATGTCATTGTTAAACTTCCCGCTGCTGTGCATTTCTCTGGCTGCTATGATCAGTATGCTGGTTGCCGGTCATTATCTGACAAATAAAAGTTCCCGCCATTTTATGCAGCAGCAGAAAGATTTCGGTGCACTAAACGGGTACATTGAGGAAATGATAGAGGGCCAGAAAGAGATTAAACTGTTTAAAAGAGAAGCCGAAACTATGATAAGTTTTCAGCAGCTGAATCAGGAACTCGCGGCAAGTGCCCGCAAAGCCAATATGTGGGGCAATCTGCTGACTCCGATAGTGACTAATTTAAGCTATCTTGCCTATTCCGGTACGGCAATTGCCGGTATCGTATTGATCTGCAATCCAAACAGCGGCTTCACTGTCGGTATGCTGGCGGCATTTCTACAGTTGTGCCGGATGCTGTCTCAGCCGGTATCGCAGATTTCCGGACAGATAAGTTATATTGTAACGGCAGCAGCAGGGGCAAGACGAATGTTTGCACTGCTTGATGAAGAAACAGAAGCAGACCAGGGAACGGTAACCCTGACGGCGGTAAGTCAGGAGGCAGATGGTACTCTGACAGAAACTAAGAACCATACCGGCATCTGGGCATGGAGGCGCAGCGATGGTCAGTTGGTCAGATGCATGGGAGCGGTAACCTTTAAACAGGTCGGATTTGGTTATCAGGACGGCGCACAGGTACTGCACGAAATGAATCTGAATGCCAGGCCGGGAACCAAAATTGCCATTGTTGGTCCGACCGGTGCGGGAAAAACTACGATTGCCAATTTGCTGAATCGTTTCTATGAGGTTACTGAGGGTTCAATTCTGATTGACGGTATTGACATCAGAGAAATTAAGAAAGTCAGCCTGCGAAGAGCAGTAGGAGTGGTATTGCAGGATCCCCGGTTATTTGTCGGAACGGTAAAAGAAAACATCCTGTTTGGAAGACCCGGGGCTACCGATTGTGAGATGATCGCGGCGGCGAAAATTTCCAATGCACATAAATTCATTTCAGAGCTAAAAGATGGTTATGAGACAGAACTTACAACCGATGGAAGAAATCTTTCCGAAGGGGAACGGCAGCTGATCACACTGGCACGCGCGGTGATCGCCGATACGCCTCTTTTAGTGATGGACGAAGCAACTGCTTCTGTGGATACCAGAATGGAGTCCTTGATCCAAAACGGGTTGGATAACCTGATGTACAACCGGACCGTCTTTATCATCGCCCACCGTCTGTCTACAGTTCGTCTGGCTGATGAAATTTTAGTAATTGAAAATGGGTGTGTAGCGGAATCCGGAGCCCATGAGCAGTTAATCAGGCAGGATGGTTTATATGCCCGCTTATTTAAATGAGATATCAGCCTGTCTGTAAGACATAACAAAAGGCAATGTGCACAAAATGAACATTACTAAACTGTGCAATGTATCGAAAATGATAAAACGAACATTTAATTATGAAACGTTCATAAAAATCACTTGAAAATTTATCATTAAAGTGCTATCTTTACCATATAAGAAACAAAAAGAACATAAAGAACGAACGTAAAAGGAGGACGGCAATGAGTAAAGTTACTGAAACAACCCGGGAATCATGGATCATGAGTACCTTCCCGGAATGGGGAACCTGGCTTAACGAAGAAATTGAGCAAGAAGAGGTAAAACCAGGAACAGTAGCAATGTGGTGGCTTGGCTGCACCGGCATCTGGTTTAAGACCCCTGGCGGTGCTAACGTTACGATTGACTTGTGGTGCGGGAACGGCAAACGGACCCATGGCAACGGTAAGATGGCGGTAGGACACCAGATGGCCAATATGTGTGGTGCAAGATCCATGCAGCCCAACCTACGTGCAGTACCTTTTGTAATTGATCCGTTTGCGATCAAACAGGTGGATGCCGTGCTTGCGACTCATTATCATCAGGATCATATGAGTGCTGAATATGCAGCTCATGTAATCCAGAGTGGTATGACTACCGTAAATGAAAAGGGTGAAGAAGTTCCGGTTCCATTTGTCGGCCCGCAGAAGTCCGTTGATCAGTGGGTAGCATGGGGCGTTCCGGTAGAGCGCTGTATCGTTGTCAGACCGGGCGATACCATTAAGATTAAAGATATGGAAATTGTTGCACTGGATTCCTTTGACCGTACCTGTCTGGTAACAACCGATACAACCGGTTCGGACAGAGAAGAACTGACCGGCGTTTGCCCGACCGATATGGACGAGAAAGCAGTAAACTATCTGGTTAAAACTCCGGGTGGCAATATTTATCACAGCGGTGATTCCCACTACTCCATCTACTTTGCAAAACACGGTAAGGACTATGATATTGATGTAGCATTCGGTTCTTATGGCGAAAATCCAATCGGTATGGCTGACAAGATGACCTCTGTTGACGTTTTGCGTATGGCAGAATCTTTAAGAGCAAAAGTAGTAATTCCGATTCACTATGATGTATGGACGAACTTTATGGCTGATGTTAACGAGATTCGGGTTCTTTATGATATGAAGAAAGATCGTCTGGATTATAAATTCCATCCATTCTTCTGGGAAGTTGGCGGAAAATATGTCTATCCAACCGATAAGGATAAAAAAGCTTATCACCATCGCAGAGGGTTTGAGGATTGTTTCGAGGCACCGCAGAACATTCCATTCCGTTCCTTGCTGTAAGCAGACATCCAGGAGAGGGGGATCTATCAATGCTGAGAGAATTTGTAGAATTAAAACATTATAAATTTGCCGAAGAGGCACCCGACTGGCGTGAGGCGATTCGCATGAGCTGTGAATCGCTGGAAGCGGACGGTACGGTAGAGGGCAACTATAAAGAAGACATTATCACCTGTGTGGAGAAATATGGACCTTACATTGTGATTATGCCGGAGGTAGCAATGCCTCATTCACAAGAGCATGCAGCGGGCGTTCATAAGACTGCAATCGGTTTTATGAAACTGAATCAACCGGTCAGCTTTGATCCGGAAGATCCGGATAAAGATGCAAGACTGTTTTTCACACTGGCGTCCTGCAATTCGGATCAGCACCTACATAATATGACAAGGCTGTCCGAGCTGCTTATGAATGAGGATGTAGTAAAGGCACTTTTGGAGGCGGAGGGGCCAGACGACTTAATAAAGATTCAAGAACAGTATTTCAACAAATAGGGATGATGGGGGTTTGAAGATGAATATTTTAATGAACGCATGGTCGTATTTTGCAGTAAACATTTTACAGCAGCCGGCATTTATGATCGGTATGATAGTAATGGTGGGCTATATCCTTATGAAAAAGCCATGGTATGACGTACTTGCGGGGGTCATCAAGGCAATCGTAGGATATTTAATTCTGGCAGTAGGTTCCGGTGGACTGACAAACAACTTCCGGCCGATCCTGGTTGGTCTTAAGGATGTATTTGATATTGATGCAATGGTTATTGATCCGTATTTTGGACAGAACGCAGTTACCGCGGGTGTTGAAGAAGTATTTGGCAAGAATTTTGGTAATGCCATGATCCTGCTGTTGATTGCTTTCGTTGTAAACATCCTTTTGGTCAGATTCGGCCGCTATACCAAGCTGAGAGCACTGTTTACGACCGGGCATGTCCAGGTACAGCAAGCGGCAACTGCGTACTGGCTGATTCTGTTTGCCTGTCCATTCCTGATCAGCAATGATATCTCGCTGTTGATTGTTATGGCATTGATTCTTGGTGCATACTGGGCCGTTGGCTCCAACCTGACCATCAAACCTTGTCAGGATCTGACCGATGGCGCCGGCTTCTGTCTGGCGCATCAGCAGATGTTCGGAATTGCTCTTAATACATGGCTGGCTGAAAAAATATTCGGCAAGAAGAAAAACGGCAAAGAGATTAAGAAGTTTGAGGATATAGAACTGCCGGGCTTTATGTCTATCTTTAATGAGAACATGGTATGTACTTCGATCCTGATGTTAGTGTTTTTCGGAACGATTCTTTGTGTTCTGGGCCGCGACTATCTGGTTGCCGGCGGTTTCCTGGGCGAAGGCAAGAGTATGGTGTTTTACGTGATTCAAACTTGTCTGAACTTCGCCGTATACCTGGCTATTCTGCAGCTTGGTGTCCGTACCTTCGTTACTGAGCTTACTGCCTCATTCCAGGGGATTGCTGACAGCTTTCTGCCACGTTCTTTGCCAGGTGTGGACTGTGCGGTTATCTTTGGATTTGGCTCAGCCAATGCAGTTCCGTTTGGTTTTTTGGCTGGTTTTGCCGGTCAGCTGATCGCAATTATTGCTCTGATCGTACTGAAGAGCCCAGTACTTGTTATTTGTGGTTTCGTACCGGTATTCTTTGATAATGCTTCTATCGCTATCTTTGCGAATGAAAAAGGTGGTATCAAGGCGGCAATTATTCTGCCATTTATCTCTGGCTTATGCCAGGTGTTTGGATCGGCGATTATTGCTGGCTGGGCAGGAATGGCTGCTTATGGCGGCTACTTAGGAATGTGGGATTGGGCAGTGATATGGCCAGTCATGACAGCAGCAATGAAGTTCTTGAGCTACGCAGGTGTTGCGTTGGTGGTTATCGGACTGTTGGTTATTCCGCAGCTGCAGTATCGGATGGATAAAGAAGGATATTTCCTGCTGGTAGAAGATTATGAAGCTTACAAAGCATTAAAAGCTAAAAAAAGCTGAGAAAATTAAAATGTATAGAATAGAAAACAGGAGGATTTTTTCTAATGGCAAAAGAGTGTAAAACATTTTTAGTATGTTGTGCAAATGGGGCAGGTTCCAGTTTGATGATGAAGATGACGATGATGAAAGTACTAGATAAAGTTGGCATTAAGCCAACCAAGGTTCATCACTGTGCCCTTTCTGAAGGAAAGACTGCAGCTAATCAGTATGACGTTGTGTTCTGTGCGCAGAATTTTACTTCCATGTTCAAAGATGCTCAGGCAAGAGGAACAACCGTAATCGGACTGCGTAACATCATGTCCGCACAGGAAATGGAAGAGAAGATGAAAGAGCAGGGAATCATAGACTAACGAACAATTCGATCATTTAGTAATGACACAAGCCGTAAAATAAGTTATAATGATACAAATTTATGAGTTTTATTATTTCTGAAGTAAGAGGAGTATCATATATGAAAAGAGAACGCGCTTGTGTAGATAATCGTAGGAACCGCATTGTGGAAATGATGCAGAAAAATCCGGAAGTCCGGGTAGATGAACTGGCTCAGATACTGGAAGTATCCCTGATTACAATCCGCAGGGATCTCCAGTATCTGGAGGAGAAAGGAATGCTGATCAGGACATACGGAGGAGCGGTTGCATCGCTGGATACCCGGGATGAAGTGCAGATGTACCGAAAGCTGATTGCACGGTACGCAGCTACTCTGGTATCGGATGGCGACACCTTATTTGTCAACACCAGCCGGAATGCGCTGAAAGTTCTGGAATATATCGAAGCGGATAATATAACAGTTATTACTAATAACGGCAAAGCGATTAACGGTGAGCGCCCCAAAGGGGTAAGTGTGGTGCTGACAGGTGGTGAACTGCGTCATCCAAAAGATGCCATGGTAGGGGACTTTGCCCTGCGCAACCTGCAGCCGATTTACGCCCGGAAAGCATTTATCGGATGCTCCGGAATCAGTGCTGAGGCCGGAATGACAACTGAGATTTTCAATGAAGTAAGCATCAATGAATTAATGATTGATCACGTAACCCAGGATGTTTATGTCCTGGCGGATCATACCAAGATCGGGAAAAACAGCAGCTTTATCAGCTGCCCGATCGAAAAAATCAAGTATCTGATAACTGACGAGAAGGCTTCTGAGGAAGCACTGGAACTCATTCGTGAGAAAGGAGTCCTGGTGCACCAGGTAAGCCGGACGGATTTTTAAGCCGCTCGTAACGGAACAAGCCCGGATTTCTTTTATTTTGCCGAACAGACAGAAAGGGATTTTTTCGTATGAGCGGCGGAATATGGAGGCGATCATGGAAAAAGCATATACCCTTGGGTTATATGAAAAGTCTATGCCGGCAAGTCTCAGCTGGAAAGAAAAACTGGAAGCAGCGAAGGCCGCCGGGTTTGATTTCGTAGAAATCAGTATCGATGAAACAGAAGAAAAATTAACGCGGCTGGACTGGAGCTCAGCAGAGCGCATGGAGATTGTGAATCTGATGAAAGTGGTCGGATTGCCGATCAGAACCATGTGTCTGAGCGGACACCGCAAATATCCTTTGGGAAGCCATGACGAAACCATCCGCAGCAAGGGCATGGAAATCATGGAAAAGGCTATTCAGCTTGCCGATGATCTGGGTATCCGGATTATCCAGCTGGCCGGTTATGATGTATATTATGAGGACTCCAGTGAAGAGACCAGACGTTACTTTGCAGAGAATTTAAAAAAGGCAGCAGAAATGGCGGCGCGAGCCGGGGTAGTACTGGGATTTGAGACGATGGAGACCGAATTTATGAATACCGTAGAGAAATCTATGAAGTATGTCGATCAAATTTCATCTATGTATCTTAATGTCTATCCTGACATCGGCAACATTACCAATGCAGCTAAAACTTATGGAACAGATGTATATGCTGACCTGCGCCTGGGCAAAGGCCATCTGGTTGCAATGCACTTAAAAGAGACAATACCGGGTCATTTTCGAGAGATTCCATTTGGTGAGGGACATGTGGATTTCGAACAGTCGATTAAGACGGCCTGGGAACTGGGCATCCGTAAATATGTAACGGAGTTCTGGTATGTCGGGAATCCGGACTGGAAAAAGGATCTGCTGGATGCTAATATCAGAATGACAAAAATACTGGATGCGCAATAATAAGGATGGAGAAATTATGAAGGTTGAAAAGAAAATAATCGGGAATTTAACAAAATGTTATTCCATTGCACCACTTACGTTTCAGGGAAAAGGTCATTTTCTGGTAGCAGCGGAAAAGGTTGGCCGTTGTCTGCTGTTTGATCTTGATGGCAACGAGGTGGATACAGTCTGGTCAGAACCCGGCGGAACCATGTCGATGGTGCAGATTCCCGGCAGTGACGGACAGTTCCTTGCCACCCACAAATTTTATTCGCCGAATGATTCCAAAGAAGCAAAGATCGTTATCGTGACTCCAAAAGGAAACGGGGACTGGGATGTCAGAACCTTGGTTGACCTGCCGCATGTACACAGGTTCGATATTATTGAGCAAAACGGAGTGCGTTACCTGATTGCCTGTGCCCTGAAGTCAGGCCATGAGCATAAGGATGACTGGTCAATGCCTGGGAAAGTATACGCTGCTATGCTGCCGGAAGATCTAAGCAGTTTTAATGAAGAGAATCAGCTACCGCTGGAGGTAGTCAAAGACAACATGCTGAAAAACCATGGATACTATAAAGTGGTAGAAGATGGAGTGCAAACCTGTGTTATTTCCTGCGATAGTGGGGTTTATCAGTTCTATCCACCGAAAAAACAGAAGGATAAGTGGGAGGTCAACCCAATTCTTGATACTGCGGCCAGTGATGCCATACTGGTTGATCTGGATGGCGACGGTGAAAAGGAACTTGCCGTACTGTCACCATTCCACGGACCAGATATCAGCATTTATAAGAAGCAGAACGGCACTTTTGAAAAAGTTTACACTTACGAAAAATCAGCTGACTTCACCCACGCTATATTTGGCGGAATGCTCTGCGGCAAGCCTGCCGTAGTAGTCGGACACAGACAGGGAACCAGAGATCTGCTGGCATTTACCTGGAATGATCAGGCAGGTACTTATCAGTCGCAGATCATCGACGAAGACTGCGGATCAGCAAATGTCTATCATTATACCCATCAGGGCAAGGATATTATTATTTCTGCTAACCGGGAAATAGACGAGATCGCGATGTACCGGTTAGAACCATAAGATAGCAGGAGGAAGCACATGCTGGAAGAATTAAAACAGATCGTTTATGAAGCAAATATGGAACTTCCCAAATATGGGCTGGTGACATTTACCTGGGGAAATGTAAGTGCAATAGACCGGGAGAGCGGGTTATTTGTAATCAAACCAAGCGGCATCGATTACGAAAAATTGTTACCAGAAGATATGGTCGTTATGGATTTACAAGGCAACCGGGTCGAAGGAACTTACAATCCGTCCTCCGATACCGATACCCATCTGGAATTATATAAGGCCTTTCCAAAAATGGGCGGAATCGTTCATACCCATTCACCCTGGGCGACCAGTTGGGCCCAGGCCGGCAGAGGAATACCCTGCTACGGAACCACTCATGCTGATTATATGTACGGAGAGATCCCCTGTCTGCGCTGCCTGACCAAAGAAGAAATTGAAGACAAGTATGAAACCAATACCGGTCTGCTGATCGTCGATTATTTCAAAGATAAAGAATATATGGCCGTACCGGCCTGCCTGTGCAAAAACCACGGGCCATTTTCCTGGGGCAAAAATGCGATGGATGCGGTACACAATGCAGTAGTACTTGAAGAAGTGGCTAAGATGGCTGCCTGGAGTGAGATGATCCAGCCAAAGATCCAGCCTGCACCGCAGGAGCTGCAGGATAAGCATTATTTGAGAAAACATGGGGCTAATGCATACTATGGTCAGAAATGAGGTCGATAATATTGCATAGGCTGGGGAAATGAGCCGTTGTCAGGCCCCGTATGCCTCTGGCT
>JBOFYZ010000082.1:0-28793 GCA_051654925.1 Lachnospiraceae bacterium
AGTTTATATCGGCCATGCTGCCGCCTATCGAATATAATATATGACGAAAAATGGAGGTATGTAATGCAACGGATACATGATGTAGAAAATATGCTTGCCCAAAAACCCAGGCAGAGTTTGGGGTTCTATCCGACTCCCCTTCATAAGTTGGATCGCCTTTCAGAAGAATTGGGAGTTAATCTTTTTTTGAAGCGTGATGATTTATCCGGTATGAATGTTTTTGGCGGAAATAAAGTTCGAAAGTTGGAATATCTTTTAGGTGATGCTGTAAGCGCTGGTTGTGACACAATCATTACGTATGGCGCCGTCCAATCGAACCATGCCATGCAAACCGTGGCAGCCTGCCGGCGTTGCGGACTCTTTCCCATCCTTTATTTGGTGAGCGTAGTGGAGCCGGATACGAAAGAACTCAGAGCCAATTTATTACTTGACCGTATTTTTGGCGCAGAGGTACACATTATTTCCATCGATGACGGTGAAAGCGAAGCGGATGCGGAAAAACGATCTTTTGAAATGGGAGAGGAACGTGCCACGAAGTTGAGATCGGAAGGAAAGCGGCCGTACATCATTCCGTTAGGGGGCGCAAGTCCGGTTGGAACGTTGGGATTTATAGGCGGATTTACGGAATTAAGCCTTCAATTGGAAGCGAAGGATTTACGTGCGGACTTCCTGTTTCACTCTACGGGAACAGGCGGAACGCTGGCGGGGCTTGTCTCCGGCAAAGCCCTGTCAGGCGTTGAAACAAACATTATCTCTGTTACGGCAAGTCCCAAGGACGCCGGGTATGAGGAAAGAGTTTGTGCTCTGGCAGAAAATGCGCTATCTTTGTTGGGGGTGGAAAACGCCAATATTAATAAAAGTTTATTCTCTGTAAGCAGGGATTACTTTGCGCCCGGATATGAAATTCCAAATGAAAAAGGCAACGGCGCAATCCGGCGTCTGGCTCGTACAGAAGGAATCTTGACAGATACTGTTTATTCGGGTAAGGCGCTCGCTGGGATGCTGGACTATATTGAAAGCGGGCGCGTTCCGCGCGGAAGCAATGTTATTTTTTGGCATACCGGCGGAACAACTGCGCTTTTTGCCGAAAATGAAATTATTGGAGATTTGGCAGAGTAATGAGCTTTGATGTCCCTCTGAAATTAGTTCACAATTAGTCATTCAGAGCGTGTGGGGACTAACCATTGGGTAGGAACTTGAAATATTTTACTAAACGCGTTATAATCCTATAGTGAAACATAAAAAATCAGAGGGATGGTGAGCTTATGATTAGGGAAAGAAACATTGCAGTTAGTATTATTCTGTCGATTGTGACCTGTGGAATCTATATGATTTACTGGATGATCTGTATTGCTGATGAAACAAACGCAGCGGCTGAAACGCCCGACAGATCCGGTGGTATGGTATTTCTTTTATCTCTGATAACCTGTAGTATCTATATGTACTACTGGGCTTATCGTCAGGGTGAGAAGATGGATGCAGCAAAGACCAAACGCGGCCTGCCGGCCAGCAATAGCGGAGTTGTATATCTACTGCTGTCAATTTTTGGGTTATCGATTGTATCTCTGGTGTTGATGCAGAGTGAATTAAACAAAATGGCAAATTAATTATGAAACAGCGTATCAAAAGAATAGGAATCTGGCTGGGAATAGCAGCGGTGACCGGATGTACATATGCAGCCTTTGTAACGAATACAGGAAGGGCTCTGCCTTGTGGCATTTACCTCATAACGGGTTTTAAGTGCCCGGGATGTGGTGTGACCAGAATGTGTTTATCCTTAATGCAGCTGGATTTTAAGAATGCTTTTTACAGCAATCAGATGTTGTTTGTACTGCTGCCGGTATTATCTTATCTTTTTGGAAGCTATACGCTGAGGTATGTGAAGACAGGACGCTGGTCTTTGTCTAAAGGGCAGACGGTGCTGACCTATATCTGCATCGTATTGCTGCTTATGTATGCTGTGTATCGTAATATACGTGGCATATAAGGTTTAATGAATTGAATTAAGAAGCTGGAACGGAGGTTATATTTTTCCGTTCCAGTTTTTCATTTACTTTTGGTTGTAAATAAAGTAACATGAATTTAATGTAGCAGTTACAATATGATAGGAGTCAGTTATGAAATATTTTGGAGCCGGACTCAGTGATAAGCACAAAGCATTAAACCAGATAATCCGTAAGACAGAAGCCATTGAACAGGCTAAGCATTTATGCATCTGAATGACTGCTGCAAGTGGAAGACCCATATCAGGGCAGGGAAGAAACTTTTTATGACATAGTGTAGTCAAATTATCAGGGATTAATAGCTCTTGGCAAAAATAGTCGAGAAATGGGATGGCGCTCTGAACTATAATGTGCATGTAAGGAGGTAGCGACAGTGACGGATAAAATATTGGCAGTTCAGCACATGCAGGACTATATCGAAGCGCATCTTACCGAGGAAATATCACCGGCCGGACTGGCAGAAGCAGCGCACTTCTCGCCGTGGTACTCGGCACGGATTTTTAAGCAGCTGACAGGATTAACCCCGGCCGATTATATCCGGAGATTAAGACTTTCCAAATCAGCATTAAGGCTCAGGGATGAAAATGTCAGAATTATAGATGTGGCTTTTGATATCGGTTTTTCCAGTGTTGATGGTTATCAGCGTGCATTCTGCCGAGAATTTGGCTGTAATCCAAAAGAATATGCCGGCAATCCAGTTCCATTGTTGTTGTTTACCGCTTATGGAGTAAAATTCAGAGAACTGTGGAAGAAGGAGAGAACGACTATGGAAAACATGAAACATGTATTTATTCAGGTGATTGAAAAACCTGCCCGTAAGGTTATTATCAGACGCGGTAAAAAAGCTGCTGAATACTGGGATTATTGCCAGGAGGTTGGCTGTGATGTATGGGGAATTCTGACCAGCATGAAATCTCTTGGCGGAGAACCGGTATGTCTGTGGCTTCCTGAAAAATACCGCAGTCCAGGTACGTCTGAATATGTCCAGGGTGTAGAGGCTGCCACCGATTTCGACGGCCAGATTCCGGAAGGCTTTGATGTCATAGAATTATCGGCGGCAAAATATCTGATGTTTCAGGGAGAACCTTTTGCCGAGGAAGATTACTGTGAAGCAATCCAGAGTGTACAAGCATCGATGGATAAGTATGATCCGTCTGTGATTGGATATCACTGGGATGATGGGAATCCACGTATTCAGCTGGAACCGGTTGGAACCAGAGGATATATCGAATTGAAGGCGGTTGTGAGGGATAGTAAGTAGCGAGGGAAAGTGGGGAGTTCGTACAGGTAGCGACGCCTCGTTCAATGTCGCCGCTACCTGCACGCCCCCCCATTTCGCCAGAGACTTTTATGACTTCTTTTAGCTGTTAAGGTTTTTGCAGTCTCTTTTTGTGGGGTTGTCAATTATTTGGCCGGTTTTGTTGAAGCGGGAGCCGTGGCAGGGGCAGTCCCAGGTTTGTTCGGTGGTGTTTCTTTGTAGTTTGCAGCCCATGTGCGGGCAGCGGGGGCCGCCGGGGGAAAGGAGGCCTTTGGTTGCTGAGCCGATGTTTATAGCTAGTTGTTTGGTCATGATTGAACGCTGGGGGGAATAGAGTTCGGCGAGATCGCTTTTGCGGTTCAGAACCAGATCGCTTAGCAGCTTTGAGGCTATCATGGAATTGCTCATTCCCCATTTGTTGAATCCGGTTGCTACATATAGATTCTGTTTACCGGCCTGATGGCGGCCGATATATGGGACACTGTCGAGTGTCATGCAATCCTGGGTGGCCCAGCGGTATTTGATTTCAGCCTGTGGATACATGGAGGCGGTGAAATCTGCCAGCTCCTGATAATTGCCGCCTTGTTTACCGGTTTTATGGTCGCCACCGCCAAAGAGCAGTAAGTCACCATAAGAGCGAAACGAATATCCGGTCTGCTGCTCATCGACGAACATTCCTTCGGGCAATGATGCACCTTTTAGTGCGAGTACATAACTGCGGTGCTGATATAACTTCAGAAAGTACAGGCCGGGAATATTGATCATCGGAAAATGGGTGGCAAGGATGATATGTTCTGCCTCAATAGTACCCCGATCAGTAATCGCTTTGTTGCCATCGATATCCCGGACAAAGGTATGCTCAGCGATTTCGAGTTGTTCTGACAAAGCGGTGACCATCTCTAACGGGTTAAACTGTGCCTGTTTATCCATACGAAGACATCCGGCATTCTGAACAGGAAGACCCGGGATTGCTTCTATATCAGTACGAATACCCAGCTTTTCATATGCGGCGGCTTCGCGTTCCAGCTTAGAGCGGTCATTTTGAGTGTAAACATATGCGTGTTTTTCTTCAAAATGGCAGGGAAAGACAGCCGCCAGACTACGATATTCTTCAATCGCCCGGATATTAGCGTCATAATATAACCGGGCCTTTTCAGTACCCCAAAGACCTATCAGATGATCATAAATAAGCCCGTGCTGGGCAGTAATTTTCGCCGTAGTATTTTTAGTGACACCACTTCCGACACTCCGGGCCTCAGCTACAATACAGGAAACACCTGCCTGTGTCAGCTGCCATGCCGTTAAAATTCCAGCCAGCCCACCACCAACAATTAAAACCTCCGTTTGCCGGTCACCCGAAATAGCACAAGATTTAGAAGTTTCTTTCTTTAATCCATCACTCCACACAGACAAGTCAGGCAAATTCTGCCATCTATCAGCGTGTTTTCTGCTTTCTTTCATGCTGCTTCCCTCCAATGTCATATTCACGTATTATCTCAAAGATCTACCTTTTTATACCTGTTAAGTTCAGAGTCATCATTTAACACTTCAATATTTTTCCAAAAAACGGGCATACTGAACGGTAGAGCTGTTGCCCTTTTTTTGACAGACACTCCGCAATTGGGAGTTGCCATCTGGATAGTCAATCTGATCAACGTGGGACTATAATGCCGATTGCTGTAAAAGCAGTATGAACAGGAGAAATGGAGGGAAGACATGAAGATCGTAATTGTAGGCGGCGGTAAGGACGGAGCATGCGTTGCCAGACTGATGCTGGAGGCCGGAAACAGTGTGACGGTGATTGAAAACAGTGAACGTCGCTCCGCAATACTCAGGAAAGAAATACCCAGAGAATGTGTGATTGATGGAAACGGTGCCGAACCGCCCGTACTGGAGAAGGCCGGAATCCTGACTGCCGATGTGGTCGTAGCAGTAACCGGTACAGATGAAGCTAATCTGGTAATATCCAAGATTGCCAAATTTGAATATGGTGTCCCGAAGATAATCGCAAGGGTAAGCAACCCCAAGAATGAGTGGCTGTATAATGCCAAGATGGGCGTAGATATTAAGGTCAGTCAGGCCAGCCAGATCTCTCAAATTATCACAGATCAGATTGATCTCTATAATATGATTACCCAACTGCGGCTGAACCGCGGGGACAATGCCATTATTAATGCCACTGTCAATAAAGGTTCAAAAGCGGACGGAAAGACCCTGAAAGAACTGGCGCTGCCCGATCATATGGTAGTCATAGCCATTGAACGGGATGACACATCCTATGTTGTCCGGAGAGATACCCGGTTGTCCGGAGGGGATCATATACTGGCCTATACAAATGTGGGAGAAGAGGAAGAATTTCATAAACTGATCCGCTGAAATGGGGAGAGATCTGGGGCATCCTATTCCTGTTATTGGCTGCCCCATGCGCCCATTATTCTTTTATACTCATATTGACACTATCCTCCTAGATGGTATATGCTTAAAAGTGCTAATGCCATCATAAAGTAAAGCAGAACACATCATCAAAGCTCATCAGCCAGATCGAATTATAACCTTTGGCGGAGATTGCCTGGTATCACAGGCTCCCTTTGCTTATCTTAATGAACGATATGAAGGAAAGCTTGGCGTGCTGTGGCTGGATGCCCATCCGGATGTATCCACTCCGGATATGTACAATCATGTCCATGCCATGGTTTTGGGAAACCTCCTGGGTGAAGGCGATCGCGAATTTGCGGCAGAGGTCAAACTTCCCCTGAAGCCTGACTATGTTATGTATGGCGGACTACAGGAGATGACGCCGCAGGAGAAGGCGGTAGTTGACCGGCTTAATATCCGTAAAGCTGGTGCTGATGATTTGTCACAGTGCAGCAGCCAGATTCTGGATTGGATTAAAGCACAGAAGATTCAACATCTGGCAATTCATCTTGACCTGGATGTACTTGATCCACAGCTGTTCCGGTCCTTATTATTTGCCAAACCGGATGGTGAAGTGGTTGATGCATCACAGGGAACCATGACCCTGGATCAGATTGCCCGGATTATCAGAGACGTCTCGGAAGTGACCGATATTGCAGGCTTTACTTTTGCTGAATATCTGCCATGGGATGCAATTAATTTCCATAACTTTTTAAACGACCTGCCGATATTTTAATGACATCAAAATCGATTAGCTCAGCGGCCAAGGAGAGAATAACATGAAGATACAGCAGAGCGTGAAGATATATACATGCAATTCTTTTGCAAAGACCGAAACAGGAGGCAATCCGGCAGGCGTAGTACTGAATGCTGATGCGATGACAGAAAAAGAAATGCTGGATATTGCAGCAGGACTGGGATTCAGTGAGACGGCATTCGTACAGCATTCCGATCTGGCAGACTTTAAAGTGCGCTTTTTTACACCGGTTGAAGAAGTTGAACTGTGCGGTCATGCCACAATCGGAACCTTCCATGTGATGGCGAGTCTTAATTTGCTGCCTCCCGGTAGCTATACTCAGGAGACCAGAGCAGGAGTGCTGGGAATTGAGATTCATGAAAACAAGTCAGTTATGATGAACCAGACACCTCCTGTATTTACGGAAATTCTGGATAAAGAAGAGGTGGCGGATACTTTGAATATAGATCCGTCCCTGCTGATCCCGGAACTGCCGGTTCAGGTGGTTTCTACCGGTTTGCGGGATATCATGATTCCGGTCAGAAGTATGGGGATCCTGGATGCTATCCGTCCTGATTTTGAGAAAGTCACGTCAATGAGCCGTAGATATCATGCCGTAGGCTATCATGCTTTTACACTGGAAACACTGCAGCAGGCAGCTGCTTACTGCAGAAATTTTGCGCCGTTATATGATATTCCTGAAGAAGGTGCGACCGGAACATCCAATGGTGCTTTAGGCTGTTATCTGTATCATTACGGCCGGTTGAATCAGCAGAAGGCCAAAGATATTACCATGGAACAGGGCTATGTAATGAAGCGGCCGTCGGAAATCCGGGTATCATTGCGGATCTGCGGGAACGAAATTGTTGAAGTCAAAGTCGGCGGCAGTGCCCGGAATATTGTTTACATATCCTGAGCGTATCAGATCACAGTGGATCATCATGGCATTTACGTATAGATAAACGCATAAGTTATATAATAACGTCGTGTGATTCTTTGATTAAGCGAAGGGGGAAAACAGATGCGAGAGATGATGTATGGTATAGACAGCCTGGTAACCTTAAAAAATGGAAAGACGGTTCCGGCAGTGAATCTGGATAATGCCGCTACTACTCCGCCATTCAAGAACGTGTGGGAGGATATTGTGGCGAAGATGGAATATTACGGATCCATCGGCCGCGGAACTGGACAAAAATCGGTGATTTCCAGTGAAATATACATGAAGGCGCGGAAAACGGTGATGGAGTTTGTTAACGCGGATCAACGGTATACTATATTTTATACCAATAGCACAACCGACGGCATGAATAAGCTGGCATCCGCGCTGGTAAAGGGACCGGAGGATTTGGTTCTGACAACACGAATGGAACATTTTGCCAATGATCTGCCATGGCGGGAGCGGGGGCGGACAGTGTATGTGGATGTGGATGAAATGGGCAGGCTGAGACTGGCCGATTTTGAGAGAATCCTGAATATGTATGCCGGGAGAATCAAGTATGTAACAGTTGCAGCAGCTTCCAATGTGACCGGATATGTCAATAATGTCCATCAGATTGCAGCGATCGCCCATCGACATGGTGCCAGAATGATCGTGGATGGTGCTCAAATCATTGCTCATCGCAAGTTTTCCATGCTTGGGAAAACGGATGAGGAAAATATTGACTTTTTTGTATTTTCTGCCCATAAGATGTATTCACCGTTTGGCGGCGGAGCGGTGGTTGGTCTGCGGGACATTCTGGATCAACATATGCCGGTATTCTATGGCGGTGGTATGCTTGAGACGGTAACTGACGACAGCGTATTTTATGAAGCGGCACCGGATTTGTATGAAGCCGGTTCGCCTAATTATCCTGGGATAGTCGGTATGGCAGAGGCTATTAGGACACTGAATGAAGTGGGGTTTGCCCAAATTGAAAGTCATGAGCAGAAATTACTGAAGCTGGCAATCGATCTGCTGAGCCGGATTCCGGGAATCAGGCTGTATGGGGATAATGTAAATTATCGGGATCGGGTTGGGATACTGATCTTTACGCTCAGGGGAGTTGATAATGAGACAGTATCGCAGAAACTGGCCGACTATTCAGCAATAGCGGTCAGGCAGGCGGCCTTTTGCGCGCACCCGTATGTTCGCAGGCTCTCAAAAGAACCGGTTCGATTTGACCGGCAGGGCCGGCCGGTGCCTCCTAAAGGTCTGGTTCGTGTAAGCTTCGGAATATACAATGATGAAGCTGATGTCCACATTCTGGCACAGACCCTCAGGGTGATTGCAGCGGAGGTCAGGAACAAAGGCAGTGTGGTTAATGCAGCAGCGGCCGGGACGGCAGTGCCGGACGATGATTTTGGTTATTTGTATAAAATGCCTTGTGATCGTGGTTGATTTGTTGCACATAGTTAGGAAAGTGAAGCATTCGTGCAGGAAGCAGCGACTCTAAAAGTCACTGCTTCCTGCACGAATGCTCCATTTTCCCAGCCATTTTTTAATCCTTACGCTGTTATTTTTATAAAAAAGATGATATAATCATATGCAGCCAGCAGACATTTCATCCCCAGGGGGGAGAAGTAGCAGCTGGCTGAATGTAACTGTCAACCAGTCATACGCTGTATTCATTGATTGAAACAGCAGTAAGGAGTATTAAAATGGAACATAGCAAAACAGTAACTAATCAAACCGCAGTACGGGGGACAGCGACCCGGGAAACAGCATTGACGGGTATGCTGGCAGCATTGACAGTGGTCATGTTATTTACCCCAATAGGGCGCATACCACTTCCAATTGTCAGTGTCACGATCGCTCATATACCAATTCTGATTGCGGCGATCTGCCTGGGAGTGAAGGCCGGGCTGATTACTGCCTTTATTTTTGGCGGAACCAGTTTGTTTATCGCGCTGACAGCGCCGGGCTCAATTCTGGATCCCTTTTTTGTCAACCCACTGATTTCGATTTTGCCCCGAATGATGATTCCGTTGACAACTTGCGGGACGTTGGCACTTTGCCGGCTGATGACCGGAAGAAAGACAGGGACAATACATAATATCCTGAGTATCGTTGTGGGGAATCTGACCAATACTTTTGGGGTATATCTGATGCTTTATGTGATCTACGCACAGGCCATTTTCGAAAAAACAGGGAAATCAGCCCTGAGTCTGATTATTACGGCAGTATCAACCTCAACTGCCATTAAGTGCGTTATCGTGGTAATGATTACAGCGCCTCTGGCCGAAGTGCTGCAGAGGATGATGAGACAATAAGGTTCACCGGCTGTTTTTTTTTCTAAATCGATGCTATAATACGATTAATATAGGAGGCGAATTATGAACAAGAAAGGTGTTTTTTCCAGATTTCTGGAATACTACAAACCTCAGCGCAAGGTTTTTGTCTTGGACCTGTTGTGTGCGTTTATAGCATCGATGGTCGCGCTTATGTATCCGATGCTGGTACGATATGTAACCTCCACTGCACAGACAACGGGCGGTCTGGAGATCAACATTATCCTGATGATCGGCCTGGGTTTCATCGGACTTGCAGTTATCGAATATTTCTGTAATTACTACATCGGCTATATCGGTCATGTAATGGGAGCCAGAATGGAATATGATATGCGTTCCGATCTCTTTCATCATTTTCAGAAGCTGTCATTCAGCTATTATGATGATGCCAAGACCGGACAGCTGATGAGCCGTATCACCAATGACCTGTTTGATGTTACCGAACTGGCCCATCATGGCCCTGAAGATATTATTATCTCATCAGTGAAAATACTGGGCTCCTTCATTATCCTGATGAATATTAACGTGCCGCTTACTTTGGTAATCTTTATTATTCTGCCGGTAATGGTAGTCTTCACATTCTATTACAATAAGAAAATGAAGCGTGCTTTTAAAAGGAACCGTCAGCGGATCGCCGATATCAACGCCCAGATTGAAGACAGTATATCCGGCGTCCGGGTCGTAAAAAGCTTTGCCAACGAAGAGGTTGAGATCGACAAGTTTACAGAAAATAATGATAATTTTATCGCCAGCAAAACATTGAGTTATCAGGCGATGGGAAGATTCCAGAGCGGCCTGGCATTCTTTATGAACATGATTCAGATTCTAACAATTGTTGCCGCGGCATATTTCATATCACGTAGCCTGATTGATGTATCCGATCTGATTACGTATCTGCTCTACATCGGTCTGCTGATCGAACCGATTAAAAAGCTGATTAACTTTACCGAACAGTTTCAGAACGGCGCCACCGGGTTTGAGCGCTTCATTGAAATTATGGACATCCAGCCTGATATCAAAGACAGTTCGTCCGCTAAAGAAATGAACAACGTTGACGGCCAGATTGAATTCAAGGATGTATCCTTCTCCTACCACCGCGACGACAACTCCAAGGTATTAAACCACATCAATGTAAAAATAGATGTCGGTGACTATGTTGCGATTGTCGGACCATCCGGTGTAGGCAAAACAACCCTCTGCTCTCTGATTCCCAGATTCTATGAAGCAGATACCGGTCAGATTCTGATCGATGACAACAACATCAGGGACTTTAAACTGAAATCCCTGCGCAAGAATATCGGAATTGTACAGCAAGACATATACCTGTTTACCGGGACCGTCAGAGACAACATTGCATACGGCAAACCAGGTGCGGCCGACGAAGAGATCATCAAGGCAGCCAAAGAAGCCAATGCCCATGAATTTATCATGGAGATGCCGGAGGGTTACGACACGAACATCGGTCAAAGAGGTGTCAAGCTGTCCGGCGGTCAGAAGCAAAGACTATCGATCGCCCGGGTCTTCCTCAAAAATCCTCCGATTCTGATCTTCGACGAAGCAACCTCCGCCCTGGATAACGAATCCGAGCGAATCGTCCAGCAAAGCCTCGAACGTCTGGCTAAAAACCGGACAACCCTGTGCATTGCTCACAGACTTTCTACCATCAGAAATGCGAAGACGATTTTGGTTCTGACGGAGAATGGGATTGCGGAGCGGGGGAGTCATGAGGAATTGATGGAAAAAAATGGTCTCTATGCCAGGTATTATAGTCTTTCGGGGGCGTAGGAGATTAGTTGACTTAGAATTTCCATTCCGTTATGCTGTAAATATATAGAAATTATTAATAGAAAGCAGAATCGATTCAAGGAGGTATCAGTGGATAACCAGGAACAGGGTCATAAACGGCGTGTCAGGTACAAAGGAACGCATCCCCGCAGCTTTAAAGAAAAGTATAAAGAACACCAGCCGGACAAATATCCGGATACGGTCGATCGGGTGATTCAAAAGGGCAGTACACCGGCGGGAATGCATATTTCTATTTGTGTTAATGAGATACTGGAGTTTCTGCAGATTAAACCGGGTCAGACCGGGCTGGATGTGACTCTTGGTTATGGCGGACATACTCAGCGGATGCTGGAGCACCTTGAGGGAAAGGGGCATATGTATGCACTGGATGTGGATCCGGTTGAGATTGTCAAGACCACCGAGCGGCTTCGGGCGCTTGGATATGGGGAAGATATTCTGACGGTGCAGAAGCGGAATTTTGCAGATGTTGACCAGACGGTCGCAGAGGCCGGAACATTTGATTTTGTGCTCGCAGATCTGGGGGTTTCTTCGATGCAGATTGATAATCCTGACCGGGGTTTTTCGTACAAGACTGACGGCCCGCTGGACCTGCGGCTGAATCCTGAACAGGGGATATCGGCTGCCGGGCGGCTGCAGGAGATCAGCCAGGATGAGCTGCAGGGGATGCTCGAGGAGAATGCCGATGAGCCATATGCAGAGGAAATATCCCGGGAGGTTATCAGCACTCGCCGGAGGGGCATGAAGATAGCTACGACAGTCCAGCTGCATGAGGTTGTGGAACGGGCATTAGTCATTATTCCCGAGGAAGAACGAAAGGAAGCAGTTAAAAAGAGTTGTCAGCGGACATTTCAGGCGCTGCGGATAGATGTCAATCAGGAATTCGAAGTCCTGTATACATTTTTAGAGAAGCTGCCGAAGGTACTTAGTCCGGGCGGAAGGGCTGTGATCCTGACGTTTCATTCCGGTGAAGACAGGATCGTGAAAAAGATCTTCAAGCAAATGCATCAAAGGGGGATATTTCAGGAGATTTCAAAAGACGTAATCCGGCCATCAGCGGAAGAGTGCAGCCGCAACGGTCGGGCTCGATCCACCAAGATGAGGTGGGCAATCAAATCATAAAAGGAGATTATTACGATGGACCTTAAAATGGAAGATCTATACTTATCAATTATTAATAATCTTTGCGATGGAGTCTATTTTGTCGATACAGAACGGAAAATTATAATGTGGAATAAGGCTGCGGAAGAGATTACCGGATATCGTGCCGATGAGATCGTCGGAACCCATTGTCAGGACAGCATGCTTAATCATATTGATGGCGAGGGACGGCCGCTGTGCAGCATCGGCTGCCCGTTGTTTGCCACGATCATTGATGGGAAGCAGCGAAAAGAAAATGTCTATGTACGGCACAAAAAAGGATACCGGATACCGGTACTGGTCAACATTTTCCCGTTCGAGAAGGATGGCGAGATTGTCGGAGCAATTGAGATATTTACGCAGAATTCACCATCGGTATATGAGGATAACCTGATTGAGCAGCTGTCGGGAATCGCCATGCACGACTCACTTACCGGCCTGCCAAACCGGCATTACCTGAAGAGCTATCTGGATTATAAGCTGGGTGAATATAAACGGTTCGATCGTCTGATTGCAGTGATGTTTGCAGATATTGACAATTTCGGGCAGTTTAACAACCTGTATGGCCACGATATCGGTGATAAGGTTCTGATCAATGTGGGGGAAAGCATTGCCCATAACATCAGGAAGAATGACCTGGTCGGAAGGTGGGGCGGTGAGGAATTCGTTGGGATTTATTCTATTTCCCAGACTAGTGATGCGCCGATTATCGGTGAAAAATTCCGCCGGCTTATTAGTGACACCGGAGTGACCTATCAGGAAGAAGAGCTGAATATCTCTGCTTCTGTCGGTATTACGGTGGTACGTCCGGAGGATACGGCAGAATCGTTGATAGAACGGGCGGATCTGCTTATGTATCAAAGCAAAAAAGAAGGCAAGAATCGGGTCAAATCAGACTGATATACTCTGACTGAACTGCAGGCCGGCTGCTATATTGCGAGGTGAATTTCGATCATACCGCCTTTCTCTTCATAGCCGGTATCCCATAACTGTTTTAAAGAAAACGTGAAACGTTTGCCATATGTGGCAATGTCAACATAAAAGTCATCGGCGGTCTGCTCATAGCCGGTAAGTACGAACCAGTGCCACACAAAATCCTTCAGGGCAGGACTCTGGTGCTTCAGCAGTAGATAAGGGATTAACAGTTCCTTATCTATTTGCGTTTTGATAAAGTCCGCGGCCGCTTTCAGGGGATTATCCCCGGCAAAGCCATGCAGGGTTACCGGAGAATGCCGGTCAGCCAGGTAGCGGCCAAAGCCATCCTCATAAAGGCTTAGTTTGTTGACGCCTTTCATACGCGGTTTCAGATAAGGTTTCATCTTCATACCAAAGGATACAAAATCTTCTTTGGTGATGTTTTCCGGATCATCAGGATATAAATGGGTCATATCAAACGTCCTGGCCAGGTAGATGCAACTGTCGCAGGCGGTTACGGCAGCGCAGCCGCCCATATGCATCAAAAAGTTCGGGAACCAGTCCTGATTGCTGCCGTAGGCTTCGTCTATATAAAAATAATTGAGTTCTTTTTTCATGATTTATAAGCCTTTCTGTTTATTCTACTACTACTTTATTGGTCTTATTACGTTTTGTCAAGAGGTGTATGGACTGTTTTGATCGTAAATGCGCAGCATGCACTGCGATTGAAAAGGAGAAATCAGCCGTGGAGCTTTATGCCGTCACTGGAGCATTATCTGGTGCGGCTTGGTTTTCTGGGTATCTGTATGCTGCTGGTGGCTTTGGGATTGCTGTTTTATCTGGCAGCAGATATTGTTCCCCAGCCGGCCGAGGGCATTATGCGTCCTATTCTATCAGCCACAAATAAGATGAAATAGATGAAAAGGTCTTGCAAAGTTAGATGCCATATGGTAAAATATAAACCGTTGATGCTGGTGGTGAAAACATTAGCATGATTATGCGCGAGTGGCTCAGTTGGTGGAGTACAACCTTGCCAAGGTTGGGGTCGCGGGTTCGAGTCCCGTCTCGCGCTTGCATAGAAGCATGGGAAGCTTTGAGAAATCAAGGCTTCCTGTTTTGTATGTTACTACAATTAACTACGGGGCTGTCGCGCTAAACTAAGCAGGCCCTTTTTATTATATGTCGTCTCTGGTTATCATGTGTATTAGGCATACGTTTTGCGGAGTTTATGACTGTTCTTTATCGATACGCCTTGCCGCTATTTCAATTGTTAATCTAATTAGTACCTTAAAATCGAATAGACTTTGCATCCCGAACATGCTATAATTTACATACCAATTTAAAGGGGTGATATCATGGCACTGACCAATCAGGATTTACAGGCGATTGCTCAACTCATACAACCGCTACACGACGATATTACAGCTGTCAAGAAAGATGTTGAAGATACCAAGAAAGATGTTGAAGCTGTCAAGAAAGATGTTGAAGCTGTCAAGAAAGACGTTGAAGATATCAAGAAAGAAGTTGAAGACATCAAGAAAGAAGTCAAAGACACCAAATTGACACTTGAAAACGAAACAAACCGAAACATTCAACTCATTGCCGAGGGTCACGCAATTCTTAATCGCCGACTTGACGAAGCGTTAAAGGTTGAATCTGAAAAAGAGCTGCTTTTACTCCGTGTCAATCGTCTCGAAAACGAGATAAGACAAATCAAAGAGAAACTCGAAATTGCATAATACATAAACCACCCTAAACCGGCCAAGTTCCAAGGGTGGTTTTTCTATGCCCGTTTCCGGGATTTAGAATATGCCAGATGACAGTTTATGGTATTTATCGTCAGTTCTTGACAAAAAGTTACCATTGTAGTATACCTGTAAGAAAAAACGAGGTAAATAGACATGCTATGGTTTGCAGCAGAAGAAACAGTGACTTCATTGACAGAGACCCAGCCGGTTGCTCTTGAGGTACAGGCGGATCTTGCGGCTTTGAAGCCGAACGTGATATTACAGACAATTCAAGGCTGGATTCCGGGAATGGTATCGTTGGCATACCGGCTCTTTATTGCCGCATTGATCGTGTTGATTGGAATGCGAATTGCCAGTATGTTCCGGTCGTTTCTGAGGAGAAGCTTTGAAAAGATGGAGATGGATCTGAGTTTGAGTAAGTTTTTACTCTCTCTGGCAAATGCGGTGATCTATGTGTTGATTGCATTTATGGCTCTGGAACGGATCGGTGTACCGTCGGCATCGATTATTGCACTTTTGGGATCAGCAACTCTGGCAATAGGTCTTTCCCTGCAGGGCAGTCTGTCCAATTTTGCGGGAGGTATTCTGATCCTGGTGATGAGGCCTTTTGCTGTAGGTGATTATATTGTTGCTCAGGGAATGGAAGGTACCGTCCGTAATATCGGACTGGTATACACAACCCTTAAGACCGGAGATAATAAAGAGATTACCATTCCAAACGGTGGCCTGGCCAATACGGTGATCACCAATGTTACGGCAGTGGATAAGCGCCGTGTTGATATTTCGGTCGGCATCGGTTACCAATCAGATCTTAAGCAGGCCAAGGAGATTCTGAACCGCATATTCCAGGAGAATGAACGTATTCTTCAGGAAGAAGGAATCTCGGTTTTCGTCGATACTTTGGCGGACAGCGCAGTGATGCTGGGTGCCAGAGGATGGGCGGCGACCGGGGATTACTGGAGTGCCAAATGTGAAATTACCGAAGCGGTTAAGATAGCATTCGATGCAGCGGGAATCGAGATTCCTTATAATCAGCTTGATGTTAAAATAAAATCTTAAACAGGAGCTGAGGCATTATAATAACGGAAGACAAAATCGATGAATTCCTGCAGGGCCGGTGGCATTTTTCGTGATTCCAGGTAGGATATAAAAAATTTACGTTTAATAGTACTATTCATAGGATAGACAATAACCTGCCCCCGGCGTTCCAGATCAGCGATGGCGAAACGGGACAGGATTGATATACCCATGCCGCCGATGACCATTTGTTTGATTGATTCCAGATCATTAATCTGAGCTGCTACATTCAGCTGCCGATAGTCGATTGCTAATTCGTTTAACAATCGGTCGGCAGCTTTTTGTGTGCCGGAACCCTGCTCACGGATAATAATGGGTTCTTTTAATAATGACAGTAGATCAGGATTGTGCTTGCGCAAAGCCAGATAATGTCTGGTTGCAGGGGTGACTAAAACCAGTTCATCCGTGCAGAATGGGATGTTGGTGCACTTGCTGGAGGGATTTGGTTCGCCGATTAAACCGAGTTCTACCGTCCCGTCCAGAATGCGTTCCTGAATCTCGCGGCTGTCACCCTGTTTGACATTGAAGTAGGTAGCGGGGTGAATCCTGCGAAAGCGGTTGAGCAGATCCGGCAGCAGGTAGCCGGATGGAATCGTGGAGGCACCAAGATGCAGAACCGATTCGGTCGAGCTGTTGATGGCATCAATGGCGGCTTCTTTTGTTTCCAGGATTCGTTTGGCATAGCGCAGAAAGGTATCGCCCTCCGGTGTCAACTGCAGGGATTTGGTAGTCCGATGCATCAGTTTTTTCTGCAGCTCTGTTTCCAGATTTTTGATGTGGGAGCTGACAGTAGACTGAGACAGGCAGAGATATTCTGCTGCTTTCGAAAAACTCTTTAGCTCGGTTACCACTACAAATGCTTCCAATTGTCTAAATTCCATCACAGATTTCCTCCAGTGCCCGCAGGCAGTAATCAACTTCTTTTTCCGTATTCCATGGACCAAATGAAAAGCGGATGCTGCCTTCCGGGTAAGTCTGCAGCGTCTGATGTGCGGCGGGGGCACAGTGAAGCCCAACCCGCGTCTGGATACGGTAATCATGATCGAGGGTAAACGCTGCTTTTGCCTGGTCATAGTTCTTTAATTGAATGGACACTACCGGGGCGCGATTGGTGATACTATGGTATCCGAGAATACGAATCTTATTCTGGGTCTGCAGACCGTTGAGGAATAGCCGTGTCAGGCGCAGCTCATGGGTGAGAATGCTGGCGGTACCGGTCTCCTTTAAATAGGATAAGGCAGCAGCCAGACCATAGATTCCCGGCATATTAGGAGTTCCTGCTTCGAAGCGGTCGGGCATGAAGTCAGGTGTAAATTCCGTATGGGAAAGGCTTCCGGTTCCGCCTGTGATCAGTGGTTCGAGCCGGGAAGTCAAATGCTCTTTCAACAGAAACCCACCGGTTCCCTGCGGCCCAAGCAGGCTTTTGTGTCCGGTAAAGGCCAATGCATCAATATGCATCTGGTTCATATCAATAGGGAAAAGTCCGGCGGTCTGGGCACTATCAACAATAAACAGAAGTCCGTTTTGGTGGCAGAAATCGCCGATCTCCTGAAGCGGGAGCAAAGTTCCGCATACATTGGAGGCATGGGTTGTAATCACCGCTTTGGTATTTGGTTTTAATAATGATGGCAGAACGCCGGGATCCATACCGCCATTCAGATCACAGGGAATTCGGTCGAAGGTCACCCCCTGGGCGGCCAGCTGCTGCAGCGGCCGCATCACGGCATTATGCTCCATGGAAGACACAAGGACGTGGTCACCGTCGGTAAAAAGTCCTTTTAGCAATACATTCAGGCTCTCCGTAATATTTGTTGTAAAGACGGTATTTTTACAATTATCACCATGAAACAGATCAGTCAATGCCTGTCTGGTATCAAACAGTACTTCTTCAGCAGAGTATGCCAAAGCATAACTGCCCCGGTTTACATTACAACCGACTTCCTTCATATAAAAAGTCATGGCATCAATCACTGCAGCCGGCTTGGGAAAGGAAGTAGCAGCCTGATCCAGGTAAACAATCGAATTGGTATCTTTCTGGTACATGATATCCCTCGTATTCTTTATTTTTTAAAATCCTGATAGCTATTATTATAAATATATTTATCGAAAATATCAATATATATAATTGTATTAACAGATAAATGTATAATTGTGATAAAAGGAATATGGTATAATTTTCATAGAATTACATATGGAGGATAAAAGCTATGAGAAATGAGAAAGCAGTAATTGGGATAGCAGGTGTTGCAATTGGTATCATTGCCGTGATGCTGGTCTTTTTTGGTAATCCGGCCAACATGGGCTTTTGTATTGCCTGTTTTATCAGAGACACAGCCGGAGGACTTGGAGTTCACCGCGCCGAAGCGGTTCAATACATCCGGCCGGAGATTATCGGGCTGGTGCTGGGCGCATTTATTATGTCCTTTACCAGAAAGGAATTTTCTGTAAAAGGAGGTTCCTCTGTGATGACCCGTTTTGCGCTAGGATTTTTTGTAATGATTGGATGTCTGATGTTTTTAGGATGCCCGTTCCGGATGATTCTGCGTCTGGCCGGAGGCGATCTCAATGCTGTATTTGGTCTGATCGGATTTGTCGCCGGAATTGTCGTCGGCATTTTTTTCCTTAACCACGGATATTCATTAAAAAGAACCTACAAACAATCAATCCCAGAAGGGTTTGTATTCCCCGTTATACAAGTGGTTCTGCTGGTTCTGCTGGTTGCCGCCCCGGCATTTATATTCTTCACTCAGACAGACGGAGGCCCAGGGGCCAAACATGCCGCCGTTGCAATTTCCCTGATCGCCGGCCTGTTGGTAGGTGCCGCAGCGCAGATCACAAGACTCTGCATGGTTGGCGGTATCAGAGACTGGATCTTATTTCGCGAAAAGAAATTACTTATCGGTTTCGTAGCTATTTTTGCAGCCGCCCTAGTCGGCAACCTGCTGCTGGGATACTTTAAACCAGGCCTGGAAGGACAGCCGGTAGCACACACCGATGCAGTCTGGAACTTCCTCGGAATGATGCTGGTAGGTGTTGGTTGTACACTACTGGGAGGTTGTCCGTTAAGGCAGCTGATCCTGGCCGGAGAAGGCAATGTCGATTCCGCAGTCACCTTCCTGGGGCTGTTTGTCGGTGCCGCATTTGCTCATAACTTCGGTCTCGCCTCATCAGCAAACGGCCCGACCGCAAACGGAAAGATTGCCGTAATCGCAGGACTTGCAGCAGTAGTCCTGATTGCATTTTTCAATACATATCAAAAAGAGCAGAACGAAAGGAAGGAACCCTAATGATTGATGCCAGAGGAAGATCATGTCCCGAGCCGGTCATGATGATTAAAAAAGCAATGGACAAAAAAGAAGATTCCTATCAGATAGTAGTAGACAACAAAGTCTCCGTCGAAAACGTAACCCGCTATGCCAGACATAACGGCTACCAAGTTAACGTACAGCAGGACGACGACACCTACACCATGACCATTACAAAGGACTGACCATGAATCAATACATCGTAACATTCTATTCCCATTTCGGCGCCATACGATTCCGGAAACATCTCAAACAATCCGGCATCCAGGCCACCGTCATGCCAGTCCCCCGCAGCCTAAGCTCCTCCTGCGGAACATGCGTCAGCTACCAGGCTACCCATTGGGACTTTAAAGCCGATCATAACGAAATAGAACAAATTGTACAGGTATCAGACAACGAGTATATACAACAATACCGTGCTGAAAACAGTTAATAAAGAAAGCTCCAATAAAGGGATTTGCAGTGGAGATTTTCTGAGTTCAACTCAGAAAATCAGGCGACAAAGCAGCGAAATTACAATGCTGTACTTAAGCCGGTGCCGCTGCAAATCCCTTTTTAGGAGCTAAAAACTGTCCAGCCGAAAGAACGGAGTCGTTTCGGGCTCGATATCCCTAATATTCCCCTGATAAAAATTGATTTTCAAACAAAAATTAGCACTCAATCCTTGACAGTGCTAACAATTAGTGTTATAGTTAATATATAACAAGCAAAAACCCGATGCCGGGCTATGGAGGTATTATATGAATATAAATAAATTCACCCAAAAATCAATGGAAGCAGTCCAAAACTGCGAAAAGCTGGCCTACGAGTACGGCAACCAGCAGATTGAGCAGGCACATTTACTTTACAGTCTGCTGACCCTGAAAGACAGCCTGATTTTAAAATTGCTGACCAAGATGGGAATCAACCAGCAGCTGATTATGAATGAAGCACAGCAAAAGCTTGCCGGTTTTACCAAAGTCAGCGGCGATGGTCAGGTCTATATCAGCAATGATCTTAATAAAGTACTGATTCATGCCGAAGACGAATCGAAAAATATGGGCGATGAATATGTATCAGTAGAACATCTCTTTTTATCGATGATCAAACATGCCGACCGGACGATGAAGGAACTGTATAGGCAGCACAACATCAGCCGGGATACTTTCCTGACAGCCCTATCAACAGTAAGAGGCAATCAGCGGGTGGTCAGCGACAATCCCGAAGCGACTTATGATACGCTTCAGAAATATGGCTGCGATCTGGTCGAACGGGCCAGGGAGCAGAAGCTCGATCCGGTGATCGGACGTGACGGAGAGATCCGTAATGTCATTCAGATTCTTTCCCGTAAGACCAAGAATAATCCCGTCTTAATCGGTGAACCGGGTGTCGGCAAGACGGCAGTAGTGGAAGGACTGGCCCAGCGGATCGTCCGCGGTGATGTACCGGAAGGATTGAAAGACCGGAAGCTGTTTGCACTTGACATGGGTGCGCTGGTTGCCGGTGCCAAGTACCGCGGTGAGTTCGAAGAACGGTTGAAAGCGGTGCTGGAAGAGGTAAAGAACAGTGACGGACAGATTATTCTGTTTATTGATGAGCTTCATACTATAGTCGGTGCCGGTAAGACGGAAGGATCGATGGATGCCGGTAATCTGCTCAAGCCAATGCTGGCACGGGGGGAACTGCACTGTGTGGGTGCCACCACCTTAGATGAATACCGCAAATACATCGAGAAAGATGCCGCACTGGAACGCCGGTTCCAGCCGGTTATGATCGATCAGCCGACCGTGGAGGATACAATCTCGATTCTGCGGGGCATTAAGGAACGATATGAAGTCTTCCATGGGGTCAAAATAACGGACTCCGCTCTGGTTTCTGCGGCGGTGTTATCAGACCGGTATATTACCGATCGCTTCTTGCCGGATAAGGCGATTGATCTGGTCGATGAAGCCTGTGCCCTGATTAAGACGGAGCTGGATTCCATGCCGTCTGAACTGGATGAACTGTCGCGTAAGATTATGCAGATGGAGATAGAAGAAACAGCCCTGAAGAAAGAAACAGACCGGTTAAGCCAGGAAAGACTGGGAGACCTGCGCCGGAATCTAGCCGAGCTGCATGACCAGTTTACAGTTAAAAAGGTACAGTGGGAGAACGAAAAGGCATCGGTAGACCGGCTGTCCTCCCTGCGTGAAGAGATTGAACAGGTCAACCGGGAGATTGCCCAGGCACAGCAGCAATATGATTTGAATAAAGCAGCAGAACTTCAGTATGGTAAGCTTCCGCAGCTTCAGAAACAACTGGAAGAGGAGGAAGAGCGGGTTAAGAATCAGGATCTGAGTCTTGTTCATGAAAGTGTCACAGATGACGAGATTGCCCGGATTATATCTCGCTGGACCGGCATTCCGGTCAGCAAGCTGAATGAGAGTGAACGCAGCAAAATCCTTCATCTGGATCAGGTATTGCACCAGCGGGTGGTCGGCCAGGATGAGGGCGTTGAAAAAGTTACCGAAGCGATCCTTCGGTCTAAGGCAGGGATTAAAGACCCCAGCAAACCAATTGGATCATTTCTGTTTCTTGGCCCGACCGGTGTCGGTAAGACGGAACTGGCCAAAGCCTTGGCTGAAGCATTGTTTGATGATGAAGGGAATATGGTGAGGATCGACATGAGTGAATATATGGAGAAGCATTCTGTCGCCCGGCTGATCGGAGCTCCGCCAGGATATGTCGGTTATGACGAAGGCGGTCAGCTGACGGAAGCCGTCCGGAGAAAACCATATTCGGTAGTTCTGTTTGATGAGGTGGAAAAAGCTCATCCCGATGTCTTTAATGTCCTGCTGCAGGTGCTGGACGATGGCCGTATAACCGATTCGGCCGGAAAGACCGTCGATTTTAAAAATACGATTCTAATTATGACATCCAATATTGGGTCTCAGTATCTGCTGGAAGGAATCGATGCATCCGGAAGTATCTATCCGGAGTCGGAAGCACTGGTAATGGCTGAGCTTAGGGCACACTTTAGGCCGGAGTTTTTAAACCGCCTGGATGAAATAATTCTGTTCAAACCACTGACCAGAGACAATATCAGTCATATTGTGGATCTGCTGATAGCCGATGTAAACCGCCGTCTGTCTGACCGGAGCCTGACCATTGAGCTGACGGCAGCAGCCAAAGAGTATGTTACCGGACATGGTTATGATCCGGCTTATGGAGCACGTCCGCTGCGCCGGTATCTGCAGAAGCATGTGGAGACCCTGGCTGCCCGGATTATTCTGGAAGGCAATATCAGCGAAGGTCAGAAGATTGTGATCGATACTTCAACACAGCAGGAAGGCCTGACGGCATACGTAGAATAATAAAACACTATGCGCAATCCTAATCATTGACGATCTATTTGATTTGTAATAAAATGGAGTAAATGTGCAGATCAATAAACAGAAATGGAGGAATTCAAAAATGGATTTAAAAGAGACAGCCGTTCAGAAGCATAAAGAGTGGAAAGGAAAGATTGAGGTGATCTCCCGGGCTCCGATTACAAACCGGGAAGAACTCTCGATTGCTTATACTCCGGGGGTGGCCGAACCCTGTGTGAAGATCTCTCAGGATGAGGATCTGGCCTATGAATATACCAGAAAAGGCAATCTGGTTGCCGTTATTACCGATGGAACCGCGGTTCTGGGACTGGGAGATATCGGCCCGTCCGCAGCGATGCCGGTGATGGAAGGCAAGTGCGCCCTGTTCAAAGAATTTGCCGATGTTGATGCGTTTCCGCTGTGCGTCGATTCTAAGGATGTTGATACCCTGGTACAGACAATCGCTTTGATTTCCAAGAGTTTTGGCGGCATCAATCTGGAAGACATAGCGGCCCCCAGATGTTTTGAGATTGAAAAGAAGTTAAAAGAGGTCTGTGATATTCCGATCTTCCATGATGATCAGCATGGTACCGCCATTGTCGTCGGTGCCGCCCTGTTAAATGCCGTTAAGGTTACCGGCAAGCAGATGGGACAGCTGCGGATTGCGATTAATGGTGCCGGGGCAGCCGGAATTGCGATCGGTAAACTGCTGATTCAGATGGGCTTTGGCAATATTATCATGTGTGATATTAATGGTATTATCTGTGAAGGTGATGCTGGACTGACTTCCGGACAGGAGGAGATTTCCCATATCAGCAATCTGGAGAAAGAGCATGGCAGCCTGGCTGATGCCATGAAAGGCGCAGATATTTTTGTTGGAGTATCCAGACCTGGTCTGGTTACGGCGGAGATGGTTGCGGCCATGAATCAGGGCATTGTCTTTGCCATGGCCAATCCGGTACCGGAGATTATGCCGGAAGAAGCGAAAGCAGGCGGGGCCGTAGTGGTAGGAACCGGGCGCTCCGATTATCCCAACCAGATCAATAATGTACTGGTATTCCCTGGTCTGTTTAAAGGACTGCTGGCCGTACGAGCCCGGGAGATCACCGATTCGATGAAGATAGCAGCCGCTCATGCAATTGCAGCAGTTGTATCGGAAGAAGAACTCAGCGTGGAATGTGTAATTCCGTCTTCCTTCGATAAACGGGTAGTTCCGGCGGTGGCTAATGCAGTAGCCAGAGAAGCAGAAGCCCTGGGACTGAACCGGGTTCCGTATGAGCCAATCGAATAAATCTGTTTTTATATGCAATTTCCCGCCGTCCTGAACTGTTACAATGGTACAATAAAAAGAACTGCTTCTCCCCCAAGAAAGCAGTTCTTTTCGTCACGATCAATAACCGTTACATTATAAAGCTTTTAATTGATATCCCCATACCAAAATAGAAGCAAGACACACCTTTGTGTCTCTACATGCTACAATATAACATTTTTTGATAATTAAGTCAATCAAAATTGTGCATTATTTTGTATATATTGTATACAATAAAACAGTGTTTTGCTCAAAATAACCAAAACATCGGCTGCTAAGCAGCATCATTTTTGAAATGTGCTATTCTGCGGTAAACAGCATATCACGATTTACTGTCTGATAAAACATGTCATGTATGGTCATCGGATCGCTGGTTTCGCCCAGGATCCACATCAGTTTGGTGACGGTGGCCTCCAGAGTCATATCATAGGCTTCCAGCATTCCGTGTTCCCGTTTGATCACATTTCCGACTTCATATACTGACATGTTGCTGCCTTCGTTGGTTACCTGTGTAGTCATGACAATGACTTTGCCGTTGTTCATCCAGCGGACGACGGCATTGAGAAAATCACCAGAATCATAAGCGGGAAGGCCGCCGACACCAAACGATTCAATAATAATGGCATCATAAGACTCAGCCAGATAATCCAGTACCCCGGAATTCATAGAAGGTATCAGCTTCAGTAACGCTACCTTAGGGTTAAGATTATGGTAAAACCGTACCGCGCCGGTGACCTGAGTCTTATCCTCCAGATAAAAGATAATATGATCGTCCTGGATAGCGGCAATATAAGGGAAGTTAATACTGGAAAAAGCATTATAGCTTTTAGACCGCTCTTTTTTGCCGCGGGTACCGGCGATTACTTTGCCATCGAATACAATCGTCACACCATGTGCTTTATCACAGCTGGCGAAACGGAGACTGTCCAGCAGATTCGTCTTAGCATCGGTGATTTCCAGATCAATTGGTTTCTGGGAGCCGGTTATGACAATCGGTTTGAGTGAATTCTGAATCAGGTATGACAGGGCGGCGGCGGTATATGCCATCGTATCAGTCCCGTGACAGACAACAAAACCATCATAATCCTGGTAATGTGTCTCAATCGTTTCGGCAATCAGCAGCCAATGCTTCGGCTGCATATTGGTGCTGTCAATATTCAGTACCTGAATGGCATCTGCCTGACAGAATTGTCGGGCATCCGGCACATATCCGAGCAGTTCTTCGGATGTAATCAATGGCTTCAGTCCATCGGCACTTCGTTTGGAGGCAATGGTTCCGCCGGTTGCGATCATCAGTATGCGTTTCATGGTATCCCTCCTGTAATTATAGAAATCTTGCATTATGCGCGGAATCATTGTATCATAGTTGGTAAAAAAAGAATAGCGTGTAATGACAGAAAGCGAGCATGTTATGAATCCAAACAAAACAATTCCTACCGATCCGGTTATCCTGTTAAGCTATCTGAATACCCAGCTGCGGGATTTCTACCCGACATTAGAAGAACTTTGCGGCAGCCTGAACATAGATCGTGAAGAAATCGAAAAGAAAATGCAGGGCATTGACTACTATTATGATCGCAGCCTAAATAAATTCATTTAAACAAGTCCGTCAGAAAGGAGAGGAAGCCTATGACACAGATTACAGCCATCTGGGGCTGGTTGATGGAGCACCTACTTTATATAAATGTGGTGTTGTCAGTTATTATTGTGTTTTTTCAGCGCCGTGATCCGAAAGCGGTCTGGACCTGGCTTTTGATTTTGTATTTTATCCCGGTCTTTGGTTTTCTGTTTTATCTGATTTTTGCCCAGGATTTTCGGAAGAACCGGATGTTCCGGGTCAAAGAAATAGAAGATAAGATGCGATATTCGATTAAGAGTCAGGAAGATTTTTTCCGCAAACATGACAATGACTGGGAGGATCCGATTGTCAATAATTACGGTGATCTGATCTACTATAACCTGCAGACCGCCGGTTCAGTTCTGACATTACGCAACCAGGTTACTCTGCTGACCGACGGCAAAGAAAAATTTGAGTGCCTGAGACAGGATCTGACTAAAGCCAAACATTTTATTCATATTCAGTATTATATCATCAAAGACGACGAAGTATTCGCCTCCCTGATCCCGATTTTGAAAGATCGGATAAAGAATGGTGTAGAAGTACGTATTTTATACGACGGTATGGGAGGTCGGTTTGTACCAAAAAAGCGCTGGAGACAGCTTAAGGAGATGGGTATCAAGATCGGCTGCTTCTTCCCGCCTTTCCTGGGCAAACTAAATTTGCGCGTCAATTACCGCAACCACCGCAAAATCGTCGTTATCGACGGACACACCGGTTACGTTGGCGGGTTCAATGTGGGCCGCGAATATATCGGCAGCGATCCCCGCTTCGGATATTGGCGTGACACGCATCTTAGAATAACCGGAGAAGCTGTAATCAGCCTTCAGATCCGTTTTGCCCTCGACTGGAACTACGCCGTCAAAGAAAATCTGTTTAAAGACTCCTTTTACTTTACAGATTTTCTCGGCATTCATCAGAATGACATTCCGTTTAGCATTCTGGGTATTCAGATCATTACCAGCGGCCCCGATTCCCAGAACCGCCTGATCCGCGACAATTATCTGGAGCTGTTTCACAAGGCCCGTCATCATATCTACATCCAGACCCCCTACTTCGTTCCTGACGACACCATTCTGTCGGCTCTAAAGATAGCCGCCCAGTCCGGAGTAGACGTCAAACTGATGATCCCCTGTAAGCCCGATCATCCATTCGTATACTGGGCCACCTATTCTTACGTCGGCGACATGCTGGAAGCCGGAGTCCGCTGCTACACCTACGAAGACGGCTTCCTCCATGCCAAAGGAGTAACCGTCGACGGCCAGGTAAGCTGCTACGGAACCGCCAATATGGACATACGCAGCTTCGAACTAAACTTCGAAGTAAACGCCATCATATACGACGAAGAAACCACCGAAAGACTAGAGGCCATCTTCCTCGAAGACCTCCCCCACTGCCGCGAGGTAACCAAAGAAATCTACGCCAACCGAAACCTCTGGATCCGTATCCGAGAACAATTCAGCCGCCTCCTGTCACCGTTGCTATGATGCTGTAGATAGTAGCGAAGGAAAATGGGACAATCAAATCAAGGAGGATTCCCCATGTACTATTCAACAACCCATCCATCCCCCATTGGACGACTCACATTAGCAAGTGACGGTACCAATCTTGCCGGTCTGTGGATCGAAGGACAGAAGTATCACGGTAATTCAATTCCAGGCAAAATGCAGGAAAAAGACGACATCCCCGTATTTAATGCTGCCAAAAGCTGGCTGGACAGATATTTTGCCGGAGAAACCCCAGTTCTGACCGAATTGCCTTTAGCCCCAAACGGCAGTAAATTCCGTCAGGAAGTTTGGCGCATTTTATGTGAAATCCCCTACGGCAAAGTCATTACCTACGGTGACATTGCCAGAAAAATAGCTGTAAAAATGAACCGATCCAGTATGTCCGGTCAGGCAGTCGGCGGGGCGGTCGGTCACAATCCAATATCAATCATCATCCCCTGTCACCGGGTTGTCGGTTCCGGTGGAAGTCTGACAGGATTCTCCGCGGGAGTTGCAATAAAAATAAAACTGCTTGAAATAGAGGGTGTTGATATGTCATCTCTGTTCGATCCTAACCCGGAGGTGTCGCGCTAAACAAAGCCTGCGGGCTCTGGCGGTGGTGATACCAGTCTGTATTTCCATCGGTTTCGGACTAAAAGTGTTTCTAAGCACAGATCAATGCCGCTAAAGACAATGCCAGAAACGCCAAAACTCGCTACGCTCAAACATTGGCCGTTTCTGGCATTAACGCGTCATTGATCTGCGCTAAGAAACACTAATAGTCCTGCAAAGGCTGGAAATACAGACTGGTATCACCACCGCCAGAGCCCGCAGGCTTTGTTTAGCGCGACACCTCCCAGCAACATAATCGCTAGATAAATATAAAGAACCCATCACTTTGAATTATTGGTATTGCTATCAGTAAATGTCCGTTCGTCAAATAAGCTGAAGACAATACCCAGTTCCAGTTCTGCATTTGCTTTTTCCTAATGGCAGAGATATAAGTAGCTGGGCTGTCGTGCCCCAACGTCCTGTGGTGCCTGACGGCGGCGGTGGTCCCCATCCATATTTGCTGCCTTTGCAGGACCGTTAGAGTCTCTTAGAGCAGAGCAATGACACGTTAATGCCAGAAACGGCCAACTGTTTGAGCGCAGCGAGTTTTGTCGTTTCTGGCATTGCATTTAGTGTCATTGCTCTGCTCTTAGAGACTCTTACGATCCGAAACCGCAGCAAATATGGATGGGGACCACCGCCGCCGTCAGGCACCACAGGACGTTGGGGCACGACAGACCCCAGCCACTATACTATCTTCCACCCAATAGCAGTCCTCCGTGCATTAAGGAAGTCCGCATACAAACCAGATACAGAAACCAGTTCTTCATG
>JBOFYZ010000083.1:0-24370 GCA_051654925.1 Lachnospiraceae bacterium
TCATAACCGGTCAATGTGCAGCACTCGATGCTACCAGCGGTATAGATGGTTATGGCTCCATATTCCGCTGGGATCGCATCGACAAAAACGATCTGGATCACATTGGGCAAATACTGCTGAATGATTTTAATCTCATATAGCGTTTCTACTCCGTTAATTGTTATTTTCTCCATTTTTCTCACTCCTTTTCTTTTTTATATATAAAAAAAGAGCCCAAAGACTCTTAATTTTCGAATTTATATAGGCGACTCAGTTATATAATTGATTTAATAGATTAAATGAGATAGAAATCCGCTAGGTTAAATACCCAGCGGCTGGATGTAACATATGTAATTTAAGTATATACTTCTTTTATTCCATTTTCAATTTTATTTACAATTGTTTTTATTAACATAGGACCAAGTATCATGCATAGAAAATAAAAAATACGCGTTATCCAAATATTTTTTATTAGTGGTACATACGGTCGTAAAATAAAATCTAGTACAAATCTATGATACAAAAATATATAAAGAGTATTTTTACCTAAAAACGACATGATGTTGATTATATGAATTGTATATTTATATCTTTCAAATGTTTTAGTAAAGTAAAACAGCGTCATATATACAAGGAATGCCATTGTAATATTTGAGATACTTGGAGGATTAATTCCAGATCCAAATGGTAATTTAGAATCAATTGCAAAATAATTGAAACATTCAAATTGCCACCATCCTATTGTACATACCATAAAAAAGATTAAACCCATAAAATTATTTATTTTATCAAAAATAAACGTCCAATCTTTAATTAACATACCCATATATAACAATATTAAATAAGAGCCGCCAAAAAGAACTCCGCCGCCACCGTAAACCCCTAGAATATCTGTGCGGTTATTTGACCACGAAGAAAATATCAATAATATTAACAATATCAAAGCTTTAAAAATAATGCCGTGCTTACTATTATCTGCTTTCATTTTAATATCATAGATTATTGGAAAAACAAATAATATTTGAATATACAATAACACATAATAAAGTGGGCTACTCGCGTTAAAGTGAATTAATCTGTTTAAAAACTCCACAAATGAAAAACTGTGATTTACCGCAACTGTATAGACAAATGTGGCAATGCAATAAGGAATAACAATATTCATAAAACTTTTCTTCAGCCGCTTTATTACATTGTTACCTGCATTTTTTTCAGCGGATACAGACATGGTGTATCCGCTTAATAGTAAAAATAACGATATTGAAAAATACGATGCTATTGCTATGTTTTTATTAGTATATAAAATATTTGATGTGTGGTTAGTAATCACTGCTAATATTGCTACAAATTTAGCCACATTTATCCACTTTTTTTCCATACATAACTCCTCCAAATAAAATTATACAGAAAAAAAATTATAAATCAAGTGCACAACGGAAAATTAATCATTTTCCATATGCCAAAACCCATAGTGGCTGCACTGGATTCCTGGCTATAAACTCTCATCGTAACTGTATTGGCAGGGTGCATATATCCAGTACGCAGTTGTCACATGGGGAGTGACCTGTATGACCTGCATGTATGAGAATAGTTCGACTGAAGTAACGATTACGCTTAATATAGGGTTCAAGCTGGCATTAATATAACCCCCATCAACTTTTTCAGTGTTTTTTGGATTTAAATTATTGGTAAGGTTACCTAAACCACTACTTTATCAGCCATATAGAATCCAGTTGATATTGAATTGGAGGAGCCACTGGGTCATATAATATTATCTAAGTCGGACAACCGTACCATAAGAAACAGTACCATCATCGTTAGATTGAAGTGTTATCGAACCTTCATTTTGCAGCAAAAAGTATATCTCATCGCCAGCACTGGCTGAGATAACCGCTTGGCAACTTAATGTACTGATAGACCGTGCGGATGACATAGTATCCCTACTAAGAGCTATCTGCTCACCATTTTGCGTTATTCGGATAGTCATATTACCACTGTATCCATAATTTATGTATTGAGACATGTTTATTAGATATATACCTACTGTTGGTATGGCGTATCTGCCAATTACACCTTCTGCACTATTAGCTACAGAAATGGAGGCGAATAGCAACTTAACGTGATCCGGTAAATTGCTTGTGGTTGCTAAAGTGTATGTAACTCCACCGTCATTGGTATATTTAAACATGCCATCAATGTCCAACCATAGTGATGCTGCGTTGGATCCGCTGTTATGAAATCCCATTTGTGCTCGTGCCCATGTATTTACACTATATTGGGCGGTAATGATCACAGGAGCGGCAGCCCATCCGGTATTGCTAACTCCAGCATCCTTTATACACGCCAGTTGAGATACAATGGTATTGTTTGCTGATTTCGACACATAATCACTACTTAATTGAGTAAACTGATTCTGTAATGCGTAGGCGACCGCTGCCGAAACTGGTAAGTCTGAACGGTTTGTTACCGCATTATTTACAATCTGCCCGATCATCACCACTCCAGTACGCCAGTTTTTGAAATCGGTAATAAACTTCCGAACCTTTCCCAGGATTTTTCCAATTTTCTCTCCAGCATCCGGTACTGGAAATTCCTCCGTAGAATCTTCAAATTCGGGGTAGGTCATTCTACTTTCCAAGTTGTTCGTATCCTCCCGTAATTGAGATACGTCGGACTTTATCGGTTTTAATTCATCATCTAGCTGCTCATAAGTAATCAAAGCACTGGGCGAGATATACGCAGTAACACTGGATACGCTGCCCACAATGACAGACATCGTCAGTTCGAAGAACTTAGAAATTGTGCTATTTTCAGGGTAGATATACTGCGGGTCAGCAGATAAATCCAGGTAACAAAATAATATCTCTCCTTTGTCGGGATCCTCCGCAAATAGCCCCGCCTCTGTTATGATAAATCCGGTATCTACACCAATAGAGCTTATTTGAAAGGTGACATCGGCTTGCTCACCGGATGCCTCTAACTTGGATATCTCTCCGTCCATACGATAGTCATTAAGCCCAGTCATGCTCCCCGGATCATATCCGGCTGGTAGCTTTCCGGTTCCTACGGCCGCCCGGGTAAATATCAGCGGTGCCCCCGTGGCTACCAATTTTGCAATTAACTGCAAACTGTCTTTTGATAATACGGTACCTGTTGCCATACTTCCCTCCTATCTTTGCGGCGCATAGGCCACTTTTATATATTCCAACGCGGCCACCCCAAGTAACAAGGGTGCTTCCACGCGCATCGTTGTGTCACTGTCCACCGGATCTACTTTTACCTGCACCATCTGCATCGTAGTCGTTGCAAGATACAGATGCGCTGTCTCTGTGTGATAAGTCCGATAAAAGATGCGGATCCCCACCCCTGCCGACTTAATCCGGCTAAGCAGACCGGTTATGGCATCTGCGATATTTTTGTGCGCTTCATCCAGCCGATCCTCGTTAATGTAGAGATAGATCTTGGCCGGGAATATCTCATCTACTTCGACGTCCGATGCATCCACTCCAAAAAGGGACGCAGTCGCCAGAATCACGGAATCCAGATTGCCTGAAGCCAGCAGCGAAATGGTTTTAACCTTGATCATGAGCCGGTACACTTCATCCGTGCTGCCGCCTCTCGTCACGCCAAAATCTTTCCCATACCGATCCAGCTCCCTGCCCTGTTTCTGATCCAGGTCATCCCACAGTTTTACCTTATCGGCCTGATCCTTGAACAGATCGAATCCCCAGCCTGACAGCGCGAACAGCTTACCGATAACGGTTTGTGGCTGCTCCCCTTCCTCCAACTGGGCTATATCAGTCCGATCGTAAGCGCTGGTCAGCATATCAAGCATCTGGGTTGCGAAACTCATAGGATCACCACCGTTTCTGCTTCAACGGTCGGCTTCTCCCGGTATCCGATTGGGATATTGTCGGTAGAGTAATTCACTCCGTCGCTACCGATAGCGAGCGAAAAGTCCACAACCCCAGCCACCGAGGAAATAATGCCGGGTATCCGCATGTAGATAACATCGGATCCGACGCCTAAACCAGAGTAATGTGCATCTCCGATATGCTCAGTCAATGCCTGGACGATGGAGTCATTTCCCTCGAATTTGGAGTCCGTCGTTAAGTCCTCAATCCTGACCCATATCACCTTTGACTCGGGTCGGGAAAACCGGGTGTCGATTGTCTGACCGGAAGCCGATATCACTCCTACAACAGCATTCCCTACCGTCTGGATACCGCCTGACCGGGATTTATAGATCACCTGCGCCACATCTTCATCAAGTCCGCCATAGACAACGGCTTCTATGCTGTGCCCGGGTAGATCATATGCCTCACTGTATTCGTCTGTGTCATTCTCATACACCTGAGCAGTTTGAATGCCGCTTACTTCGTTCAACAACGCCGCCCTGATGGCGTCCGCGTTGGTTCCACCAGCGTAATCGACCGATTGATAATACCTCGCCCGGTACTCCGGATCGGTTTCCCTCCACCGGCCACCGACGATATCGGCATCGTTGATGACGGACGTTACCCCGGCCACCGAGTAGGGATTAACAATCTGCGTCACCGTTCCTGCCCCGGTGTTATACTCAGGCCCCATTGCCGCAGCCCGTATCGTAGCCAGTATGGTTCCGGTATCAGCGATTACCACCGAATCGCGAACAATGTATTGCAGTCCCGCAGCGGTAGCAACCAGGTACCCCGCCGGTATCTTAGCCCCCGGCGTGCCGGTAATGGTCAGGTATCCTGATGCTTTTCCAGCGGTCAGGATCTCCATACCAATGTTCCGTCCCAGATTGTACAGACTGTTACCGATAGCTGTATCGGCGTACCGGCTGTTGTAGACATCTTCCAGAACGGAAAACAAAATGCTCCATATCCAGGCAAGGATACGAAGCAGGATGCCAAGCGGGGAGCGGATGGTAAGATTAATACCATCACCGAACAGCTCACGCGCCTTATATTCGGTTGCGTTAAGTAATTCTGTATAATTAGGCCGCCGGAAGCCCTGTTCCGACAAGCCCCAGTTGTCACTATCCATCAGTCGTCACCTCCGTTGTTACTGTGCTGCCGTCTGTCAGCGTGCCGGTGAAAGCGATAGCCAGATGTCGTTCGGTGTCCTCTGTGACAGTAAGAGACTCAATGCTCTTAACATCGTCCTCCTGGTATATCGCTGCCCGGACAACATCCTCCGGAGCAAAGGACAGATCGCTGACATCAGCATCAAATACCTTGTCATAGTCCGCGCCGTGATCTGGTACAAGTTCGAAATCACCTTTCCAAGTTCGCAGCACGGTCTGGATATTTTGGGCGGTCGTTTCGTCGCCCTCAACTATCACCAGCATACCGTCAGCGTCAAAAACGAGATCACCGTCAATAAGTTTAAGCGTTGCATTATTCATGCCGTCACCCCTTCCTAATTACCCCGAGGAATACCGCGTCGTCTGCCGAATGGATCCGGTTGGAATTTGGTACCCCCTCCGCACCGGTCTTGATCGCATTATCACTATCTACATCCAGATACAGTACCACACCAATATCCCCGACAGATATCTGCGGTTCAGTCTCCACACTGGACATTACTACCGGCACGGCCAAGAGTGGGGGCTGCGCTGCTGCAACGCCCTCCGAGACACGAGAAACCAACGGCTTAACCGACACCCTACCGGCACCTGGATCGTACGATTGCACGATGACCACATCCGCTGTTCTGCCGCGCTGCAATAACCTCTGTTCGGTTGCTTCCATTTGTGCTACTTGCCTCGATTTATTCATTATCCTACCATCCTTATCTCTATCTCAGTTGTCCATGCTCCGGTCGGACTCCCCTTGTGCTTCCCACTAATGATCTGAAATTTCCCTTCCAGGTCTTTAGACTGTATTTGCAAAAGGTCACTTGGCCCCATCCGGTAGTTGAGCAGGCATTTGCGGGTCCAGGTCTTTTCCTCCTCCTTTTTCTGATCGGAGGTTTTGCTGTCATCCGCTGTTGTCTGCTTGGTGTCTGAATCCTCCGAATACATCAGCAGGCCAGTCTCCGGGGTAAGCAGATAGCCGGTCTGAATTCCTTCCGCCGGGTTATTGATAATAACCTGATTCATCCGGATCAGGAATCGGGACTTACATTCATTCACTACGATCTCAGTCAAGACATCACGGAGCTTCCCCGCACACACCTTGCCACGCGGATAGGTCGGATTCTCAACCAACTCAAAAATACCGACCTCCAACCCGAACAAATTGAGCAGATCCCGGATAATGTCTTCCGCCTTACTCATCTCTGCGTAGGTCTTATTTACCTGCGTACCCAGCCACTGGTCGAGTGCTGCTGTGGCCGTTATCTTGGTCTGCCAGTCCGTGTTGTTCTGCTTGTGGCTATATGTTGCCACCTGTCCCACAAACAGTACACCAACATCATCCTGATAGCCGGCGTTAATAATAACCACTTGATTTTTTTGTATGGCCGCCCGGGATGCCGGGCTCATGTTGTATATGGTCATGCTGGCAGTACTTAGCTGGTCAGAATCATAGAAGGGAACCTCAAAGTCAAAATTGAAGCCGTCATCCATGCTGTATTTTGCGGTTCCCACCTGGATCGATGCCGATCTTAAAAAGAAAGCCATTACTCCACCACCCTATCATGCAAATATAGCTGAACCGTAGTTCCGAGGTTATCCAACGTCACCTCTGACTCTTCCCCAGTCAGACAGAACGGGATAATAACCGGTAGCGGAAAGTCTTCCGTTTCGATACTGCGAAACATAGGCCGGCCATACAGAATCGGATCACCATAGCACAGTAACACACCTGTGGCCGTGATCGCCAGATCAGCCGTGAAAAATGCTGCTTCGGAGTTATACTTGATCGTGATCGTGAAAGTCCGATCATCCAGCTTAATTGAAAATGTATATGGAATCTTGGAAACATCCACCGGTATATAGTCCACCGACTTTGTTAATCCGATCTCAAATGTACTCATATATCCCTCTCCTTACCCTCCGCTATAGCCCTTCGATGTCCGCTCCGCCGGACCGGAACCGCTGGGCGAGTTGTACGAATTAACATAATTTGCATAGGCGCTCTGGCTTATGTTTGTACTCACTGTCGTTTTCATACCCGAGGACTTGGTCGAGGATGTTTGCGTTGATTTCTTGGTACTTGTTGACGCTGCTGATGTTGTTGCATTCGTGTCCTGCTGGCTCATCAGCGTTACCTGTCCCATCTCCACATATTGCGCAGATACGATATTTGCACGCTGCAGCGTCACTGTGAAAGTGAATCCATCCTTATTCGATGCGGCACGCTTAATGCTCAGATTTGTGATGATGCCGTCCGTAAAACTCGTATTGCCATAGTAGGCAACCAAGTCTCGGGTTTTCCTCATATTCCTGAGGGCTTCCAGATAATAGGATGCGTTCTTTACAAGGATACCTGATACCTGAATCTGATCCGGATTTAGGGTAACGTGATCCTCGATACTCCCGCCACCCTCGATTGCGTTTGATGTCATCTTACTGCTGGCGGTTTCGCTCTCACCGGTCATCGTTCCCTCGAAGGACTGAAAAATAACAGTCCCGCAAGTCTTGCCGACTAATTGATATGCCATTTCTCAGCCCTCCTTTATGTGTTGCCGAACTGGATTGCGAGGTTTGTATAGTCGTCCTCGTCCATTTCGCCTTTTAACTCTCTTAGGATTGACCGGATCCGGTATTCCAGATCGTCAACCTGCGAGCTGTCCATGTTGCCGTTCACCTGTATGGTTACGGTGGGGTTAAAATTCTTATTAACCACCTGACTGTTCTGACCAGAGGCTACGCTCTCGATCAGTTCCTTGCTTCTGTCAGCCGGTAGTATCGTTGTCCCGGATGGCAGGATTGCCATCTCACCGCCTTCTTCGTTCACGTAAGTCGGACCACCGGGAAAGTTATTGGTACCTAATGCATTATGCGGAGTGCCTTTGCTGCCACCTCCGCTACCTCCAAGTAATCCGCCAACCTTATCGAGCAGACTCCCGAGCCCTCCTGCAGCCCATTCGACGATCTTACTCAGGTATCCAATGATGGTACTGAGGATCGAACCGATGCCACTCAGTATCGGAGAAATGATCTCTAATGCCGGAGGAATCAGGCTAAGTGCAGATGATAGCGCTGGGAGTATCGCATTGACAATGCTGGTAAGATGCGGGATAAGTGGCTGTATAACGTTTTCACTTAGCGACTTAATTATTGCAACAAGCGGTGGCACTACTGTTGTTGCGATATTGGTAACGATCGTTGCAAATGGCGGGAATATCGCTGTTGCAAGATTGGAAATCACTGAAGCCAACGGTGCGACTGCTTCCAGTAGTGGCGGTATCGCCGTAGTCGCCAGATCAAGGAGCAACCCCGCAAGCGGCGCCAGCTCAGAGCCAACCCCTGACAGGGAGTCCATAAGCCCCGGCAGGAAATCAGATGCCAGACTGGATATGATCGGGATCACAGTGGTCAGCCCATCTCCGAGTGATGTTACAAAACCCATCAGTACCGGCTCTATTGTCGGCCAGGAATCGATCAAGATTCCGACCATATTGGAAAATACTGGTGCGAATTTCTGGGCTGCGTCATCGACGAAATTAGACCAGATCCCTTTCATACTTTTGATGCTGTTCGCGTAGCCGTCCTGTTTCTTTGAGGCTTCCTGCTGTATCTTAGTGCCTTTTTCCATCAGCGCCGACATTCGCACTTGTGCAGCTGCCGCATCGTCTAAAGCATCAATATTGCTTCCCAGTCCCATATCAAGCGCTGTCTGTTTTAGTACCGCATCATCGATCTGGATGCCGTATTCGGCCAGCGCTTTCGTGTTGCCGCCGATATAGTCCTGCATAACCGAAAGGGCTTCTGCATCATCAATCTTGAATGCCGATCCCAGATCATAGGCCAGTGAGGTTGTAATCTTAGATAGATCATCCGCTGCTGAACCGGTTATCCCGAGCTCGTTATACATCTTTTTGTTTGATGTCAAAAAGCTCTTAACTTCGGTTTCACTGCGGTTAATCGCCGTTGCGTAATTGTCTGCCCAGGCAGCAACCTCTGTTCCCTCAAAGGCTGCTTCGAACTTGGCGCCTACCTGCTCGGCATTTACTCCGGCTTCCAGGAGTGAGGAAGCAAAATTCTTCACCGCGCTAAATCCAGCCTTGACAAGAGTGGTAGCTATCTGGAATGCCGCAAAGGCTTTTACAGCACCGCCGATTGCATCCGCGATCTGGTTACCAGCTGAAGTGCCTTTTTCGCCCGTCTTTTTCAGAGAATCGCCGGCATCCCCAGATTCATCCTCAAGGCCATTCAGACGGTTGCCCACTTTCTCAAGCGCACCGTAGAATTTTTCCTGTATAAATGCTGCCGGTCCCTTAAACGCTTTCGTGCCGACCTCCGCTGTTTTCTTCATGAATTTGCCGAAAATACCCATTCGTTTTTCAGAGTTACCGACTGCCGAATTCATCCCCCGCTGAATCCCGCTTGTCATATTGTCATGATCCCTCAATCCACTCCGGGATGCACTTGACACGGAGGAGCCTAACTCCTGCGCATCTGCCCCGGCGCTACGGAATGCATTTCCCATATGGTTGAGGGATGATTCCATCGAATCCCCCATATCTCCAGCCTGACGACCGACATCTTGCAAGGATGATCCCATCTGGCCGGCGGCTTCGCCGGCATCTGCCACGGAATCGCGAGCACGATGGGCGGCGTCCCCCAATTCGGAAAACGCCTGAGATCCAATAGCGCCGGTATCGCTTAGGCCGTCACCGACTTGACCGGTTAGGTCGATTACACTAGATAATCCCTGCGATGATGTGGAAGCCGCTGCGCTCGTCTGAGCACCCCACTGCTGGGACTGCTCCTGACTACCGACAAACCCTTCCCGAACTCCCATGATCGCATCCTGGGTATTGTTTAGCTGATCGATCGCGCTGCTAAGCCCGCCAAAACCTACCCCAAATGTTAGGTTTTTCTGGTCCATTATCCCACCTTCTTAATGTTGTTGTTTCTGTTTCCGAGCCTCCTCGACCATTTGCCCATAGATCACTTTAGCCGCCATGGCTTCCCTGAACTCGGCAAGATCCATATTCATGAGCTCGGTATACGAGATACCGTTACCCGAATACACCATTGTCCAAAACCCCATGCATGACGAGGCTCGCCTATGGGCTACAATTTCATCATCCTCCGCTTTTAAGAAAGGATTCGATTTCGGTCACCAGTTCATCTACAAGTCCAAGGTCATCATCGCCAAAATATTCCAGCCCATCTACTTTAATTTCCGCTGGATCCGTAATGGTGTTTTTCAATAACTCATCGACATATGCTGCTGTATTTCTTTTTCCGTTAATCAGATGTCGGTCAGACAGTCCGTAATACCATCTTGGTGAAACCTTCTGTACGCTGAATTTTTTACCCTGTACAGTTAACACTCCTGCTTTTGCCATAAATCTCCTATATCCCCTTTCGGTTAATCCTTTTGGCCTATCCGGCCAATTTTTGTTTTTCATTATCTCACCTGTAATACAGGCACGAAGAAAGATACTGATACCGTACCAGGAGTTTTGCCCCTTGCGATATCTGGCATCTTAGTGATTCGGCAGTTAGTGCCGCTTGAAATCAGTCCCCCATCGTCATTAGCATCGGACAGCAAAAAGGGGAACATCTTCTTTTTAAGGCACAGGCTTCGGGCCTTCTCCAAGAACGCTGCCGTCCCCTGCAGCGTTAAAGTTACAGTGGCGCTTCGGTTAGCATTTTCTGCATATACGACATCACCCTGCACCCCTACTTCGGGGGTAACTGCATCCTCATTCATTGTTATAGTAATTACTCCGTCTGAGGCAAAACCCGTTACGATTGATCCATTTACCTGCACGTTTACCTTTTCTGGATCGTAAGTTGTTGTTGTCGCCATTGTTTAACCTCCTTCCTTACGACAAGGTCACTTTTAGTGTCCCTGTAATTTTTACTCCGTGAATGGCTCCGCCAAGGGTTGCTGTCCACGGAATATCTGGCATCACGCGGTTTTTTGCCTGTTCCTCGGTCGCCTCGGAGCGTTTTGGTACAGTAATTTCGTACTGCCCCATCCCGGACTCATTGTCCCGCATAATAATGCCGTGATTAGTTGCTTCGTCAAATGCTTCAATAACGGCTGCCGCCACCTGCGTAAATCCGGAATCATCGTATGGAATAACCACATTATCCAGAAATATATCATACATTTTTTCACGGATGGTTTTGGCAACCCAGTCGCCACCGATCACAGCATCAATCCAGTTACCGTCCGAACAGCAGCCGTTTTTGATATAATGCCGTTTGTACTCGCTACAAACGAAATTAATGTTATTGCCCTCTAAGGTGTCCACCTCCGAATCTGTCAGCTTTGGTACTGTCAATCCCGCAGGCATTTTGAATTTCCATGTGACTGCCTTGGGGTACCATGGCAACACAGCACCCGCCCAAGCAGCATCGGCGTGTTCGGCTGTATCAGCTGAATAGATAATTGCCGCCCGGGACATTCCAACCGCCAGATTCTTGTTTATGGTCTGACCGATGTATAGTTTTCTGCGGTCTTCCACCCCTACAGTCAACTCGCCTTCTGGCGGCTCAGAATCCTGTGCGAATTCCGCAAGCGCGGTGACATAGGCATCTTCGGTCTGGTCTGTCATGAGTACATACCAGTCATCATTGATCTCCTGATATGCCTTGATCGCCTCAACCAATTCCGCCGGCGTGGTCGGGACAGCCATCCCTACAATAGTTACCTTCCTGATCAGGCTTTCCGGTGCCGGTCTTGCACTTCCCTGATTGAATAGCGCGCATGCTTTTTTGTACACCGCGCTGGATGCTTTCCAATCGGATTTAATATCATCCAGACTGGTATAGCTCTTTGCATCCTTGACCCCTGCGGTGCTAACCAGCAGGACGTCAACCACGTTCGCAGCCACCGGAGTCGTGTCCAGATTGACCACTACAATTATGTCCTTACTCATTTTTTCACCTCTCTTAGTTTTACTTCTTTAACAGTTCCAACCTCTCTTTCGTCCATCCGGATATACCGGATTGTGACATCAAATCCCCAGCGCCTGGCTGCTTCATCAACCTGCAAGAACGATCGGGACTGCACATTAGAAACGCTCTCCACAACGGCGGTATATCCTTGCAGCGCTCTTAAGCCTGCACATAAAAACCACCCTTGCAGCTTCTCGGCCAGATCCAATGCTTCATCTTCTCCGAATATCTGCATGCCATCCTGCATTCGGTTCTTGCTGCAGGCCGTGAATGATATCACGCAGGTAGGATCTTCCCGGCGGATCTTAACAGCTGTATCTCCTTGCCTCTCAACACGGAAATGCCCGGTTGTGTTGGCGGACACATACGGTGTTACGACGGAATACAAAATAAATGGACACTCCATTTCAGCGTCCACTTGGTCAGACAGGATGATCGGCAGCTCCATGTATGCGGTCGCTGCAACGATTACCCCGTTTCGAATATCCTTAAATTTCATCAACTTCCTGCCTTTCCGCCGCGCTCTATCAGATACCGCTTCATCGGGTGCAGTGAATTATGACCAAGCTCCTGTGCGACAGTGTACCGATAACCTGTAGGCGGGTCTAATATCTGCGCCCCCACTGGGAGCTCTTTTTCATTCGTGTATACCTTTTCAGTGCAATTGGTGGTTGCGCCACCTTCGGCACGGACTAAGTCCTCGCTTCCGACCGGCAGCACAACACCTTTAAACTCAGTTTTTGATTCGGTGTCTGCGGACCATTGCCCGCCATTTTCTGTACTCAGATTCTTCTCTTTGGTCAGTAGGTACATGGTATGCAACAATCCTTCCGGGATCATTGGCACGGCACCGAAAATATTTGCAAACAATATTACACCCCCTCAATCGTGTATGATATAGAGTTTCTAAGCCTGCCGGACTCCACCAGCGGATTCCCTGGCCAGTTCGATGTGGTTTTCGTGATACTCCCCTTTGCTTTGAAATTACTCGGTGTATTCATGTACATCTGAATAATTCCAACGGCTGTCATGCCAATATGGTGAGCTGCTGTTTCCGCATCCCAGCCGGACATCACAATACCGGATATAGCTGTCTGCGCTGCTTCTTCAAGCTGCCCTCTTCCGGATTCATATCCCGCCCGGATAAAACTCCGTTCAGGTATGTTAACACTCGGCATCAGGATGAATAGGAATTCAATATCACCCTGCTTGCCGGATTTCACATTGCCGTTTCCGGGTTTGTGTGTCTTTGGCTTGGTGTCGCTTGGTTTGCCGGATTGCCTCCGACTGCCCTTGCGATTTTTACTGATGCAGCCATACAGCCGCCCGTCAGACTCCAAGAAAAAAAGTCCTGCGAAATCTCGCGGACTCTTGCCCATCGCCTTCTTGACCAGTGGGATCGCCAGGTTCTTCACAGTCTTAGCTGATATCGTTGCGCCAAATTCGTGCACGTTCGCAATCGTCAATAGATCAGCTGGCGCTCCTGCTTTCCCTTCCTGGCTGACACCATATCCAGCAGCCCCCTGTATCCCTACATGAATAGAAATTCCTTGGAGCTTCTGCAGTTCCCCAACTATCCGTGCCAGCTCAGGGGTTACGTTGTCCTGGATATCCATCAGACCCACCTCATATACCGTTGGATAATGTCCTGTACCTGTGTAGCTAATGCCTTATCAAATGTCCAGGATATATCCGATACAGAAAAGGCAGACAGCCCGATCGCCCCACTCTTCGCAAGGGTCCATTGCTGCTGTACCATCTGCCACACAATCATCTGCAGGTCATACGGCAGATCAGAGGGCTGTTCCTTCGTTGCTTCTTTGGGCAGGATATAGCCCGCTGTATAGGCCACACGAATATACCGGGAACGCAAAGATATATCGTAAGCAAGGCCGCTCCGGTATCCCCGTTCTATCCATCCGGTATCCCGGTATATTGTTCCGAGTCTCTTCCCCTGCTCAAAGTCATACGATTCCGGGGGGAATAGATAGCCGGTGCCGGTATCTCGTATCTCCTGAACGGCCACAACGGGATAATGCCTTAGACACAACTCCTGCCCGCCGCCGGCCTGATGTGACTCTACATAATCCTGTCTGCCGAAACTCCTGTCGGTCATCTGCTCGATATAGGCGGAAGCAGAATTGATAAGCCAGATAACGGTATTACGAATACCGGCATCCTCTGTTCCCGTCAACCCCAGAAATGTTAACATTGTTTCCAGTGTAGTCAGTGCGTTTTTTTCTAATCCCGCCTCTAATATCGTATCTGACATATCTGCTACCTCCTATTTATTTTCAGATGATCCGGTTGATTTCTTATTCTCCGAAGATCCTTTTTGCGCCTTGTCTTTGGCGGCTTCCTTTTCGGACTTAGGAGCCGCTGGCGCCGGATACCGCCGCACCATTATACCGGTGCCTGGGTCGGATCGCCCAGGGTGAGTGCATAGGCCGCGGTCGCCTCAGTGATAACCACGATCTTGATGTACTCTCTACAGGCCAGCAGATCAATATCCACGTTGATCATATCTCCAGCATTTACGGTCAGTTCTTTCAATTTGCCGTCTACCCCGATGTGGGAGTCATCGACTGCTGCGAACTCCCCGTCCTCTGTGTCGCAGTGCTGCACCTGTACCGCCAAACTTTTATCCGCTCCTGCGGAAACGTTAATCCCCAGGATTGCAGACAAAAATCCCGAGCGGTTAATCACTGTTCCGACACCGTCCGGGATTACTTTTGCTGTTTCAAATAACGCTCTCTTCATTCTCGCTCCTCCTTACACCACTTTGATATTTTTGCAATACAGGAAACTCTCAGCGTGACGCACTCCGATGTCATCGTACATCAGCGCCCTGGTTGCGGCCAAGTTTTCGTCAAACGCGTTATGTAACACGCCCTCGTCGTCCGTCCAGGCACCGTCCATGGTCGTATAGGTTTCCAGTCCCATCTGGTCACCGATCAACAGATCAGACCAGTTGCCGAAGAACATATCCGTTGTATCGCTGGTGCTGGTCGGAATCTGGTTAGATACCTTGTACTTAAAGCCCAACAGTTTTCCTGCCTGCATATCATCGCGATAGATGTACACACCGGTAGTGGTCTTAAGGTTCATCAGATACCCTTCCAGCATACTGTTCATTGCCCAGCCTGCGCTTGCATCATCTACATTCTTGGACAGTAATCTTGACCGGATGTATACCGGGAAGTCTGCTGTAATCTTTCCGCTTGCATCGGCCAGATCTGCGTCACTCAGTTTGACCACATCCACGTTTTCAACATCTTTGTTATACGCTATCCCCAACGGCTGGAATTCTCCCCCACGGCCATATAAACCACCATAGTCAAGACCAAGCTGCATCCGGCGTGTCAGGTCGTTAGCAAACATCTGATCTGCTGAAAAACTGGTACTCATCATCAGCTCGCGTGACTGCGGGATGATGGACTCCAGTCGCTTTGCAGACAGCCGGATATTACCGAATGCTGGCTGACTGGAATTAATCTTTCGCTGCTCACCACCCCATCTTGCACGACTGCCGGCGGTCATCTTCGGGATGTTGAGAATGCCATTCGTCAACGGTACGTTCTGCGCACCCAGATCGACAATGACAGTCTTCGGATACAGCAACTCAACAATCTGATCCGAATACACTTCCGGGATTAGGAAACCACCACCTGAAGGACTGGTCGTATTGAGTGCCTTAAATTCTCTTGCCATATCAGCGTCATCATATTTCTTACGTGCGTGATAGGCCGCCGCCTCCGGATCCTGCTTGCCCCAGACATCCAGGCATTTGATCGCCCTGGCTAACTGGATCGCAGGCGGGATTGTTTTCTTTTCGGTTTCCATGCTGCCCCCTTTGCGGCTCATATAAAAGCTACCGTATTTACGCTGTACCGGTGCTGTCCGTACCGGGCGTCTACTGCTCTTCACCAGCCGTCTACCAGCTGCACCCTTACGACTCTTGCGCCGCTTGGAATCGCCTCCCGCTTCATCATCGGACATCATCTCTGCAACAGCATCAATGACATCTTCCACCAGATCATCCGGGAGCCCGTCAGTCTTTTTAGACTTCCGCTTTTCATTCACGGATTCTACGGCAGCCTCGATTGCATCCACCAGATCAACATCCCCCTCTGACTTCGATTCGGCATCATCGACCGCACTGATGATCGCATCGATCAGCTCATCGGCATCCTCTGGCACAACATCGTCGGACTTAGCAGATTTCCGCTTTTCAGCCACGACGTCCATAGCATCCTCTAAGATGCCAACCAGATCGTCGTCCTTTTCTTCCTCGTCCGGATCATCGTCGTCCTTCTCCTCCTCCTCTGCCAGTGCTTCTTTGACTGCTCCACTGACCATCTCTTTCAGATCGTCCATATCCATCGATACAGATTTCTTACCTCTTGCTCTTGCCGCCTTGCGGCTTACTCTTCCTCTTGCCATTCTGTATTGCCTCCTTAAAAATTAATTGTTATATTGCTGGATTTACGGTTCTTCAAAAAAATAGGAGCGTGGCGGCTCTTTTTGCCTCCTGCTCCCTGATCGGTTTTCATTTCCTTGATGGCTTCCTGGATTATCTCCTTGACCTCACCTTTGGTCACCGGCTTGCTGTCACCAGCATCAGTCGACTTATAATCGGCAATGGTAGCTTGCGGATTCATCGCCCATGTTACAACGGACACTTCCCACAGGTCTAACTCTTTCAAATGCCGGATGCCGTCTTCGTCGATGTCAAATGTTACCGGGTCATATCCGATAGATAGTTCATTCAGTACGCCATCTTTCAGTAACGCTTTGACATCCCGCCCCATCTGGGTGTCGCTGATCTTAGCACTGATAAACAGGCCGTTTTCATCTTCTTTTAGCTCCAACGGCTTACCAATCGGAAGCCAGCAGTCATTGTGTAGAGCCAGTATCTTGACCCGTTCCCAGCCGGATGCTAAAGTTTTTGAAAAGGCTCCCGGCTCAATAACATCTCCGCCACTGTCGATATTACCAAAGATGGCTCCGTAGCCGGAGAAGATGCCCTGTTCTTCGTCGAAGTCATCCATTTTGAATTGAATACTTTTCTTGCTTCGCTTAAGGCTCATGCAGCTTTCCCTCCTTTCTTTCAGATTTTGTGTATAGAAAAAGGACAGACTTTCGTCCACCCTCTCTTACCAGTTATGAATACGTCAAAAAGCAATGGCAGTTACAAACTTCTTCCGCCTTATCGCAATCCGGATCGCACGGCATCATGAGTTTGTTGCCTCGTGCCGTTATGAATGGCTCTGTAATAAGAACCGTCTTGCCATTGAGCCCCAGGTGGGTATCTCTGGCCTTACCGGTATTGGTCACATGCCAGGTCTTTTGTGAGAACCCGCCGCGCTTCGCCATATCGAAGTTACCAGCCAGAAGACTTGTATTGCATTCCTGTGCCGCGATCGTCCTTGCCCGGCCCGCTGATGTGTCCATCTCAAACATGATATTATCGGCAATGGTCTGTTGACTCATTCCAGTTGTGAGCCCATCTGTCACAATAGTCCGGATCGCATCCTTGGTCGTCTGGCTAATCCGGGTGACTCTCTGGCCGCCACGAAGCCGTGCAGTTGATGTAAGCGCTGGTTGCTGCACTCCCCTAAGCCGATAAGAGCTTACGATGTTTTCCACACCCTTATCATAAGTCTCTGACCATAGCGGCGTGAACAGTGATTCCAGTGCTATGGCTTCCTGCTTCCAGTCTGTCAGTCCCTCAACGAACTGCATCAACAGGCTTTCCTGCTGTTCCGCTGTCAGCTGGCCGAATTCCTCCGGTGTCATGTTTAGCGATTCCCATATATCGTCATCGTCCTTCGTGGCACCCAACAGTACCTTACGAACCCGCTGACTCTGGCCACGAAAGTACTGGTTCGTGGCTCCTTCAAACTTCCGTTCCTGCTCGATTCGTGTTGCGGCCAAACTCCTGCCAGCTGCCTGCGCCCTCTTGGCTTTGATCTGTGATGCCCGGTGCAGGAGCTTTTCCTCGGCATCAAACCGACCTTCTTCCTCGCCTTCTTCCATCAGATCCGGATCATCCGCATATTGCAGATTGGCCGCCGCAGAGCTGACCTGCGCCCGATCTTCATCAGCATCCATGTACAGATCAGCAAAGCCGGTCTTGTAGATTCGTCCATTCTTCGCCGGTTCGACACCCAGCTTCTCAAGTGCCTGGTCTTGCATGAGCAAGCCATTATTCCAGCCGTCCATCGCCACGCCCTTTTCGAACTCCTTATCCTGCGGGATGATGTCATCATACTCCCACACAAGATCAGCGCCGAATGCTGGTAGCAGTTGTCGGTTAACAGCTTCTTCCCTTGCCCGTAGCCGTGGTGTTAGGACGTTAGCAGCATGGATGTATTGCGCGGCCTCTGCCGTTGCCCGGTTGCTGTTCTGGGTAATACCCATGATCTCCCGGGGCACCCCAAAATGCTCTAAGGCCGCATCACGTGCATAGAGGCGTCCGTTGACCATATCCAGATCTTTCATGTTGTCGGCTAGCCGGAAGACCTCTGCTTTAGCCTCTCGAGGTCCACCAAGGACTGCGATCCCGTGGCTGTTCTCAGCCCCTCGGAACCATTCTTTCCATTTTGCCCTGAAGCGTGTTGTCTGTTCTTCGTTTGCGCCGGGCAAGTTGACGACAGTGTTTGGCGTCGCATCGTTGAAAAAGAACTTCTTCTGGAACTTCGCCGCGTACTCGTCAATCTCGATTTCATCCGCGATCTGCTCCGCCTGACCGAGCCCGCGCTTGTATGGGTCAATCGGGTTAAGATCTTTCATCACGAACATATCGTCCACCGACACGTCCATAACGCTGCCGTCCGTTGCCCTGACCTTATAGTTTGGGTAACCTTGATATGGTGTCATCTGAACCCAATGCGTAGGCACTGGCCAGAGCTCTGCAGGCCTCCCCTGCATATCACGCTCGATAATGAAATACCCCTCGCCCTTAAGCAGTAGATAATTGTTCTGCAGCCGCCACAGCGCGCTGGCCGTGAACTCATGCAACGGGTTCGGCCGGTTCCAGAAGTCCAGGAACGGATGCGTTAGGATCTCAGTACGCTGTCCCCGGGAATCCACCTGATACAGTTTTCCTCCTACCCACGACAGGTCTGACGAGATTTTATCCACTACAGCCAACCGTGGATTAGTGGCGAATGCTGCCATCCACTCGGCGGTATTCTTAGCCGGTGGAGATGTATAGCGCGGTGTCATCCGATTGTTGCGGTTGCGATCATATTGTGCAGATGCCCGCCTGTTACGATTAAATATCCATCCCATATGTTATCACCAGTTAAGTGACCAGTCTTGCGGTTCGTAAATCGCCAATGCCAGTGCATCCGCAATATCCGGAGACTTGACGCCCCGCTTTTTCATGGCCTCTTTCCTTTCCATTTCGATCTTACCTTCCTTGCTGATTCGGTACTTTCGGTTGCTAAGCTGCAAGAACAATTCGTCATCATCCGGCAGCTGCAGCGTGCCCTCTTTCAGCGCCTTGCGGATCGTTCCCCACATAATCCCAGTGCTGTTGCTGTACTCGATCGGATCGTCGGAATCAACCTTGCCACCAGCACCACCAAAGTGACACTCGATGATCTCCAAGTCTAACCGGGGGATTGCCTGACAGCTCTGGTAATCAGCTGGGTTATCAGTATCTAATCCCTCAGTTCTACATCGTTCCTGCCACACCTCATCGATGATCTGATCTTTGAGATCATAGAGGTTATCATACGCACCGACACCCAGACCATCACAGTCTACCTTCACCCGTATTATTGCATCCGGATATCTGGCAGCATAAGCCTTAATCATAACAACCGCCCGACCAGATACCTCAGTCGTGCGGTTGTGGTAATGCTTCTCAGCGGTCTCCGCTTTGGTCTTATTGAGCATCGGCAATAATACTGTTGAGTCATCCCCGTAACGGGCTACGTCTATCCCGATGTCGATCAGGCTTACCTTCTCCGGTGTCAGGTTCAGTTTGGCAGCCTGTAGGCAATCGTCCATGGAGATCAGACTGTCCGGTGTGCCTTTTGGGAATAAACCGGCGACACGCACCCGAAAGACGTCGCTGTCCTCCCCGAACATATCGATGATGCGCTTAACGAAATCCGCACCGACGCGGGCACTGTTGCGACCGTCTACGTGGATCGCATTATACTGATCCCGGTGCTTATGGTGACTGTCGTAGAAGAAGCCATACAGCCGCGTCGGGTTCCCGCACATTAGCAGCTTAGCCCCTTCGGTCGATGTCGCACCCAGAACCGGCTCATAAACAATATCTTTTATACCAGATGCCTCGTCTAAGATATACAGAAGATGCTCCGCATGAAAGCCCTGCAGCGCATCAGGTATCGTCGCTGTACGTGCTACTGCAAACCATTCTTCGGGGTGACCTTTCATGTATATTTTCTCACGCGTCCATATCAGGTCATTTGCCAGGCGCTCGCTGTTCCTGATCCATTTGCTAGCCTCCGCCCAGAGGATGTCGAATAGCTGATGCTGAGTGGGTGCAGTACACGGAATCTTGGGAAATGGCCGTGTGCACAAGAACCAGATAAGCGTCCAGCTTTCAAGGGCACTCTTACCGATACCATGACCGGATCGCACAGAGGTCATAGGTTCGTGGGCTACGCTGCGCAGTATGGACTTTTGGGTATCGTCCGGTTTCGCCTGAATGATATCTTCTACGAAGAAGACAGGTTCATTTGCATAAAATAAGATTGCCTCTTCCGTAAGACTATACATCGGCTTCACCTCTCTTTCTCCGTTCATATGCTTCCATAATTGCCGATGCCAGGCCGCCGCTTTCATTGCTGGCTGTCTTCTGTTCCTTCTCGGCATTGTCAAGTTCTGTACTCTTGATCTTAGCTTCCTGTTCCCGGGTGTCCGCTTCTGTTTTGGCAGCCTGACCGGAATACTTGGCAATTGCCTCGTATGCCCGTACATCGCCCTCCATCGCTTTTCTGACCATGGCCGCGTTAATGGCGTCCCCTACAGTACTATCAAGCCCCATCGCCTTTAGAACCGGCGTCCACTCTTCATGATTTATTTCTGCGGCAAATAAGGCGTTTAAAATGTCTTTGAATGCTTTATTTTTCCGCCTGGTTTCACCAGATGCTTTACCACCTTTTTTGCCAAATTCCCTTGCTTCGTCCACGCTTCGTTTGCTAAAAGGAATTAAATTCTCATGCCCACCTGCCAATCACCTCACCTTCCCATCTATTAATCTTCGCGCTCATCCCCTCGCGCCCTTACCTACCTCTTGCGAGGATACTCTGCCTATTTTGGGGTATAGAAAAAGCACCCCGAAGGATGCTCTAATGTTCTAAAAGATCAGCCCAGTAAGTGTTTTAAAGATCAATTTAATAGCATCTGTTGCGAAATTACTTAACATATTGCTTTTAAAATTATCATAGTTATCTTTTATTAACTTAGCCAATCCCTCCCGATCTTTACTTATTACAAACCTTTGACCTCGGCAGGCTAGGTTATAAACCGAGTTATTGTTATGCGCTGAAATTTTCAGCTGAGCAAAAAAGGTTTCAAGTTCTTTCCAATCGACTTCACTAATCGTTACAATTGTCGCATTTCCATTATTTACTATATTGCCCTGACCTCCAATATTGCTCCTCTGTATTGTACAATTATTAAAGTTCATAGTAATCCCCTCACTTCCTTGCAAACAAGCTTCTATAGCCTTCTGAGCTTCAATCAAGAATGACTCATTTTTACTAGAAAGTAACACTTTACTTCCTGAGTTCAAATCCAGCATTAAATAACTTCCAGCGTCAGAATTCTCCATATATACATATCCTATGCCAAGCCCCCCGATCACGGCAGCTACCATCCCTATAATCCTGAGATTGCCTTGAAATACAAAAAAACAAAGTAATCCTATTACTACAGCAAAAAACAGTCCCATTGGATATTCTTTCTTTGGCATTGGTGAAATTGCTAATTGTGATATATTGCTAAGTTGTATTGTCGACTTTTTAAAGCTCATAATGTTATTCTGAATAATAACTTCTGGCTCGCAAATGACATTATTATCTGCTTTCATTTACAATCTCCTTTTTGATATAACCATATTTTATCTTTAATGGGTTCCCACAAGTGCAATACTTTATCCTCATCGCATACCTCCTCTCTCCCCCACCATTATAATACCATTAATTATCATAATTTGCCAATATTCAATGCAAACATTCACTGGACTTAGACAATAAATACGTTTGGGGTATAGAAAAAGAGAAGCGGTTAGGCTTCCCTACCAATATTTCTTAATCTTCTTTTTCCCGCACCTACTGCATATATATAGGATCTTAATTATTCGATACCCATTGATGTCAATATATTCACTTCTACTTTTTTCATCAAATAAATGATTACACATATTCCCCCTCTTTTCCATATTTTGACATTTTTACCCAACCGAAGTATAATAGCATAAACCAATTACTTAATAAGGAGGTCCATATATGGCCAAAAAGAAAGTTTTTGTATCATTTGACTACGACAATGACAAACATTATTATTATTTATTATCTGCTTGGGATGCGAACCCTGACTTTGATTTTGTTTTTAGCGATTACACGTCCAAGGAAATACAAAGCAATGATGTTGATGTTGTTAAGAGAGCTTTGAGCCGAAAAATCGGCGAAGCTACTTATACACTTGTAATCATAGGTGCAGATGCGAACAAAAAACACGCTGACAGTAAAGCAATCGGCTATAAAAACTGGCAGAATTACGAAGTCGCCAAAAGTGTTGAACGCAAAAACAAACTGGTTGGCATCAAAATCAACACTCTGTATTCAGCCCCAGAAGAAATGTTGGGGGTTGGTACCAAGTGGGCATCTTCTTTCACTAAAGATAAAATAATTGCCGCCCTGAATGAAGCATAAATGGATACCTTAGAATTACTATATGCCCATTACGCGGAGTCTTACCAACTAAGCAAACAAACTCAGGATGAGCGTAATAAGCTGTTTATTATACTTACAGTAATTATGGCGATTCATTTCCTTTTTATACTTGATCCAGATAGCTTGCTCCTCACGCTTTCTGAATGGTTGAAGGAGTCTCACCATATAAGCATAACCGTGGAGTTTAAAACATTGCAATCTTTGCTCTGGTTCATATTGCTTTATTATACAATTAGATATTACCAGGTCAACACCTATATCGAACGTCAATATGCCTATATACACCACTTAGAAACAGAAATATCCTCAAAAGCAGCCATCCCTTTTGACCGAGAAAGTGGCAACTATTTGAAGGATTATCCTAAATTATTAGACTTCGTAGCTATAATATATCGTGTGGTTTACCCAGTACTATATCTTTTTGTTGTAAGTGTAAAAATTGGATACGAAATATATTTATATACACTTTCCGGAGCACTGGCTTTGGACATTCTATTGTTTGTTTGCTGTTTCGCATTAACCGTTCTATATCTTACCTTTTTGCACAAAACGTACGTTTTAAACAAATTCAATCAGTTAAGAGCACGATTACGTTCATAATCGTGCTCTTTTAATATAAAAAGACACCTACCGTAGTGAGTGCCTTTATTAGCCACCAGGGAGATAGTGGCAATGTGACAGTCTCTGCGTTTTCTTGCGCTGGCATACTGTCGAAGCCGATCCGACCACCAGGCTATGACACCCGGCAGCCGTATATCAAAGGAGGTTCACCGAATTACCTGTTTACACTATAGCACAGGGTCAGTATCGCTTTCTATCGCCAAATAAAATTTTTCAATGCAGATGCATGAATCTTATGTACATGCTGCCAACTATAACCCATCTTCACAGCCACCTGCTCCCACGAAAATCCCGTCAAATATCTAAGCCTCAACACATCCTGCTCATTGTCGTTCGTCATCGCCCTGATCCGGCTTTCGATCTCCCTGTACAGCTTAATCTTTTCTAACCGCTCCTGTTTCAGCTTTTCAATCTCCGCCTCAACCAGAACTATGTAATCCGACATGTCCCCCACATCCGTTCCATGCGGCATATCGTCATAGGTCACGCTGGGAAACATTTTGTCCATCCGAAGCCGCTGGATTTCATCAAGAATGCGCTGCTCCCGGATCTGTGCCTTTCGATAGGATTTGAGATACTCTTTTTTCTGTTCGTTTTCTTCCCATTGCTGCATCGGCATCCCCTCCCTTCCTGTACACAATCACCCCGTACAACTCCCCACCCGGTCGATACCTTACATCCGGACACAACATCGTATATTTGTAAGATGGTTCCCTGGCACTGTGAGTATTAACCGGCGCAGCGTTGGCCATGCTGTGCAGCTCTTTGTCTGTTAAGATTCCTTTCATTGTTCCTCCGTTAAATATTTACA
>JBOFYZ010000084.1:0-2157 GCA_051654925.1 Lachnospiraceae bacterium
TCATGTCGGGAGGTACTGTGACCATGGCGATAAACTTCATCTGAATGACAGCGAGGACAATGAACAGTAACGGTAGCCACAGAAAACCTCAAATACCCATAGATTACCAGAAATTTCTATCGATTGAAGGCATTACCAAATTTCCTTCATCATGGAGAATTGAAATAATTTGTTGTGCAATAGCAGGATTCATCCTTTTTGACAGAATGTTAATTGTCCTTTTCCTTTCGAAGTTTAAAGCTTCTGAAACCAGTTTCTGGACGGTGCTGTAGCCTGGGAGTGCGATGCGCCTCTGCCCCAGAAAAGCAAGTAGCTCATCAAAAATATATTTTGGTTCCATGCATATAGTAGCCACATCATTCAGACGATCGGTTAACTCATTTTTAATGGATGGTGTCAACTGTTCAAATCCAAGAGTAGAAAGCATTCGGTTGACAAGGCGGGACTTTGTACTTTTAGGTATGTCTATATTTAAATTAGTACGTTCATTTTTATAGTAAGTCTGGATGATGTACTTTATATCACCCATGACGTTTTTTGATGTAAACTCAGGAAGTACTGGTTTATACCTGAAATACCCTATAATCAATATCAGATACACTCTGCTTTCTATATTCATTATTTTATTGATTTCTTTTCGAAGGTTAATATCTAATGCAAAATATTCCGCCCTCTCAACAGAATTAAAGGAAGGTACTTGATATAATTCATTTACTTCACTTTTTGTTAAAATACTAATTCTTTTCTTATGCTTCTGCATGCACTCACCTGAATGTTAAATATTTGCTAAATGCAAAGAGGTATCAAATATTAAGATATTTGATACCTTTCTAAAGCAGCATAAAAGCAGGTTTCAAAAATCGTATTTCGTGCATTATGATACCATGGAGTATCAAAAACGATAAGTGAGACTAAAAATGGCGTTACTGGGGTACGCGCGGGTATCAACCAGCCATCAAAAGCTGACGCATCAAATTTCGGAGCTGAAAAGTGCCGGGATTCGGGAAGATCGTATTTTTACGGACATGATGACAGGCGCAACTGATGACCGGGAAGGGTTGCAGCGCCTATTGGCTCGGGCAGAGAAAGATGACGTCATCATCTGTACAAAAATGGATCGTCTGGGGCGTAACACCGCTGACATGATCCATATAGTTGACGGATGCTACAAAAAGGGAATTGCTATCCGCTTCTTGGAGAATGGCCTCAGTACTGAGGGTACGATGGGAAAAATGGTTATCCAGATACTGGCTGCTGTGGCAGAAGCTGAGCGAGAACGCATTCTGGAGCGAACAAATGACGGTAGGATCGCGGCTCTTGCAGCTGGTGTAAAATTTGGACGGAAGATTCATCCCCGAACGCCAGCGGCCCTGACGCTTATCCTACAAGGGGAAACGATGAGTACTGTGACAGACAAGACAGGCATCTCACGGGCAACATACTTTCGCTTAAAACGGAAAATGAAAAGCGATGCTAAAAATGAACAACTTTCTTAATTAAATTCAATGTGATATCCACAGATGGTGAGACTTTTGGAGGAAATGTGCGCGGAACCCCATACACGGCGAACCATGTCGGATAGGCAAAACGATCGTAACCCATTGGGGTAACGTTTTACGGCGAAATTTTCGGCGGTTCCGGCGTACAACCCCAGTGATGAAGCGAAATGTCGTCAAATCGCAGCTTCGCTTCCACTGGGCCAGATAGTGCGGTGATAATCCTGCCGTCAGCGGGGTCAAGTCCGGGTATTGCCCGGCACGGATTAACAGCCCGCCGGGATAAAGTTCAATACCGATCGCCGGATCACGAGAGAGCACCTGTCGTACCCAGCCCTCGCCGCCTAACCGCTTGATATAGCGATTATCTAAAACGGTGATCCAGTTAACGCCACGGCTGCTGTTGTTATACTCATCTGACACAGCATGTACGGTTGAATTGTAAGCGCTCCGTCCTGAACGTGGTGTAAGGATTATTTTACGGAGGAGGGGTTCCAGGGCAGCAGTTCATCTACCCGGTTTGAAGGCCAGTCGTTGATCTTACCTATGACTTCACGCAGCCAGCCTTCCGGCTCCACGCCGTTCAGTTTGCAGGTGCCAAGCAGGCTGTAGATGATCGCCGCAGCCTCACCGCCGTTATCCGAGCCGAAGAAGAGATAAT
>JBOFYZ010000085.1:0-1062 GCA_051654925.1 Lachnospiraceae bacterium
ACAGCAGATCAACCCGATCACTGGTTTGCCTTATTAAATCACAAAGGGGCTTTGGCCCCTTTTCCCGTAAAGGATGGTAGTAAATGAGACATCTCAATATTGACATAGAGACAAAAAGTAGTATCGACATCGGGAAGGCTGGGGCTTACCGGTACGCACAGTCCGAAGATTTTGAGATCATCCTGTTTGCCTATGGCTGGGACGGTGAGAATGTGCAGGTGGTTGATCTGGCTCGCGGTGAAGCAATTCCACGGGATGTCATTACAGCCCTGTCAGATCCGGATGTAATCAAACACGCTTACAATGCTGCGTTTGAGTGGTGGTGTCTGAATCAAGCTGGGTTATCAACGCCGATTGAGCAATGGCGTTGTACGATGTTTCATGGCTTGTACTGCGGATATACTGCTGGTCTGGATGCCACTGGTAAAGCGATCGGACTTCCGCAGGATAAGCAAAAGCTGACGGTTGGTAAAGCCCTGATCCGGTACTTTTGTATTCCGTGTAAGCCTACAAAGACCAATGGCGGTCGGACTTGGAATCTACCGCATCACGATATGGATCGGTGGAATCTGTTTAAAGACTACTGTGTCCAGGACGTTGTGACGGAGGCAGAGATATTAAAACGGCTGATGTTGTTCCCGGTTCCGGAAGCAGAAGAATATCAGTGGCAAATGGATGTACGAATGAATGCTTATGGGGTAAAAGTTGACCGCCGTGTGATTGATGGTGCGTTGAGTATTGATGCGGTGAGTACCGATCGGCTGACTCAAGAAGCAGTTGCCCTGACGAGGCTTAATAACCCTAACAGTAACCAACAATTAGCGGAATGGCTGCTTGAAAAGGGAATTACCATAGATAATTTGCAGAAAGCTACGGTGGAAGAGGTTTTAAAACAGGATCTGCCTGCAGATGTGAAACGTGTACTAAAAATCCGTCAGCAGCTCAGTAAAACATCGGTAAAGAAATACGAAGCCATGAACATCCAAAAGGGTCCAGATGACCGAATTCGAGGAATCTCTCAATTTTACGGGGGGAATCGAACCGGCCGGTGGGCGGGACGAT